>NZ_CP040915.1:2400000-2754328 GCF_006352065.1 Georgenia yuyongxinii
GCCGTTCGAGCAGCTGCGCGGCCGGGACTACCTCCTGCACTTCCCCGAGCACGAGCGGGCTCCTCTGCTGGCCCTGGAGCACAAGCAGCGCGAGGGCGACACCGCCTTCTACACCAACACCGTCATCCAGCACGACGGCACCGAGCTGGAGATGACGTGGTCGGGCACCGTCGTCGAGGTCGACGGCGTCGAGCTCGCCCCGGCGATCTTCCACGAGACGACCGCCGTGCGCCGGGCGCAGCGGGAGGCGGCCGAGCTCGGTGTGGGGTCCGTGCGGATCGCCCAGGGGCGGTCCACCGCCGAGGTGTTCGACGCCCTGGTCGGTGAGGCCGTGGCCGCCACCCGCGCCGAGGCGGCGCTGCTGCTGACCGCCGGCGGCGACGGGCTGCTGCGCCTGACGGCGACCGAGGGGGTGCCCGCCGCGCTCGAGGCGGCCGTCGAGGCCTCCCCTGCCCGGCTCTCGGACCTGCCCGCCGGGCCGCTCCTCCTGCGCGGGCGCAGCGGCTTCCTCGCCGACGACCGCACCCGGCTGGCGGCCAACCCCGTGACCCGGTCGTGGGCCGAGGCCGTCGGCGACCTCGAGTGGGTCGGCTCCGCGAAGTTCCCCGTGCATCACGACGGCGAGGTGGTCGGCTGCCTCGTGGTGGTGGTCCCCGAGCGGCTGACCGCGCCCAGCGAGGCCGAGCTCGCGCTGTGGTCCTCGCTGGCCGAGCAGGCCGGCGTCGCGCTCGGCGCCGACCTGCTCCGGCACGAGGTGTCGCACGCCTCCGCGATGCTGGAGCGCCAGCGGATCGCGCGCGAGCTGCACGACTCCGTCAACCACGCGCTCTTCGCCCTGCAGACCCGCGCGTACCTCATCCAGCGCGCGCTCGAGAGCGCGGACCTGGAGCGGGCCCGCGCCGCCGCCCTGGACCTCGACGACCTGGCCCGGCAGGCCACGACCGAGATGCGCGAGCTGCTCACCGAGCTGCGACCGACCGCCACCACCGCCGTCGACCTGACCCGGTCGCTGCGCGACCTCGCCGACCTGGTCACGCGCCGGGACGGGGTCGCCGTGGACGTCGCTGCGCCCACCACCGGGGACCTGGGCCTGCACGCGGCCACGACCGAGCATCTGCTCCGGATCGCCGGGGAGGCGCTGCACAACGCCGTCAAGCACGCACAGGCCAAGAGGGTCACCATCACCCTCACGCACGGTCCGCGGCAGGTGGAGCTCGCCGTCGTCGACGACGGCGACGGCTTCGACCCGGCCGTCGTCCGGCCCGGCACCCACGGCCAGCAGACGATGCGCGAACGTGCCCGCCTTTGCGGGGGCCAGCTGCGCGTGACGAGCCGCCCCGGTGCCGGGACGTCCGTCGCCGTCGTCGTGCCGGGCTGAGTCGCACTGGTCAGCTCGCCTCGAGCAGGTCGGCCAGCGAGTCGTGGACGACGACGGCGGCCCCGTCCCGGGCACCGTCGCGCACCTCACGCCCGTCCAGGGGTGCCGCGAGCCGGACCGTCTGCACCATGAGCACCCCCACGTCGTCGCAGCCGAACCCCTGGCGGGTGGCATGGCGCGCGACCGTGAACGCGGTGACCACCACGTCGTCGGCCGTCTCGTCGACCTGGATCCGCGCCGGGTCGCCGCACCCAGGCGAGCCGCCGACGTACCGGATCACGAGATCATGCGGGTCGCCTGTGCGGGCGACCGCGTCGACCGCCGCGGGGCTCACGCGATCGAACCCGATGACCACGGCGTACACCCCTACCGCGACGCCGACTACCACGAGCGCGCCGACCAGGTACAGGCTCATGGCCCGCACGCGGTCCTTCGCCTCGCCCGAGAGGTACTCCATTCCCGCATCGTTGCGGTTGTGGTCGCTGATCGCCAAGGGGCCCGCCCGGCCCGCCGTGCCCCGCCTGCCCTTCGACATGCCCACTCCTCAGCGAGTCACCAACCGTGACGTCGGTGTCGGGTTGCGGAGCGCACCGTGCGCCGCCACGCTCCGGTGAAGACCGCTGAAGGGAGCTCGAGGATGAGCGCGACCACCACGCGAACCGAGCCTGAGCTGAAGAAGGTCATCGGGCCCAAGCTGCTCCTGCTCTTCATCGTCGGCGACATCCTGGGAACCGGCGTCTACGCGCTCACCGGTGCGGTGGCCGGCGAGGTCGGTGGTGCGGGCTGGGCCGCGATCATCCTCGCCTTCGTGGTCGCCACGCTCACCGCGTTCTCCTACCTCGAGCTGGTCACCAAGTACCCACAGGCGGCGGGCGCTGCCCTGTACTGCCACAAGGCGTTCCGCATCCACTTCCTGACGTTCCTCGTCACCTTTGCCGTGCTCAGCTCGGGCATCACCTCGGCCTCGACCGCCTCAAAGTTCCTGGGTGAGAACTTCATCGTCGCGTTCGGGCTCGACTGGGACCAGGGCGGCGTCACGGCGATCGCCGTCGCGTTCGTGGTGCTGCTGGCGCTCGTCAATCTGCGCGGGGTCTCCGAGAGCCTGAAGTTCAACGTGGTGCTCACTCTGGTCGAGCTGACCGGGCTGCTCATCGTCATCGCGGTCGGGTTCGTGGCCATGGGCCAGGGCAACGTGGACTTCAGCCGGGTGGTCGTCTTCGAGGCCCCGGAGGACAAGAGCGTCTTCCTCGCACTGACCGCGGCCACGTCACTGGCCTTCTTCTCCATGGTCGGCTTCGAGGACTCCGTCAACATGGCCGAGGAGACCAAGGACCCCGTGCGAATCTTCCCTCGCACGATGCTGACCGGCCTGAGCATCACCGCTGTCGTGTACGTGCTGGTCTCGGTGGCCGCCGTCGCCGTGGTGCCCGTGGGCACACTGGCCGAGAGCCCGACGCCGTTGCTCGAGGTGGTCAGGGTCGGCGCGCCCGGGCTGCCGGTCGAGACGGTCTACCCGATCCTGTCGATGTTCGCCGTCGCGAACACGGCCCTGATCAACATGATGATGGCCAGCCGGCTGCTCTACGGCATGGCCCACCAGGACGTGCTGCCCCGCTCGCTCGGCAAGGTCCTGCCCGGGCGCCGCTCGCCGTGGGCGTCGATCGTGTTCACCACGGTGATCGCCGCCGGGCTCATCTACGTGGTCACCAACCTCCTGGGCACCGAGACCGTCACCGCGCTCGGCGGCACCACCGCTCTGCTGCTGCTCGCCGTCTTCACGGTCGTGAACATCGCCGTCATCGTGCTGCGGCGCCGTCCCGTGGACCGGCCACACTTCCGGGCGCCGAAGGTGCTTCCCTACCTCGGGGCGCTCACGTGCGCGTTCCTCGTCGGCCCGTGGGCGCAGGACCCCATCGAGTACCAGATCGCCGGCGGCATGCTCGCGCTCGGTCTCGTGCTCTGGGTGCTGACGTGGCTGTGGAACCGGGGCGTACGGGCGAAGAAGACCTACTTCCGGGAGCCGGAGGCTCTCGCGCACGGCGAGTGAAACCGGACGGCGAGATGCCGCTGCGCAGTCACGCGCCGTCGGCGAGCACTGGCGCGTCCGTCCTCATCGACAGTGCCGGGTCCGGCACGACCTCGGCCCCCACGCCGCCCGCTCCTCTGGTGCCGTCCTGGCCGGGGAACCCGGGGTCGGCGTCGAGGACCTCCACGAGCTCGCCGATCTTGGTGACATCGAGGAGGAAGCGCACCACGTCGGGAGGTTCGATCAGCCGCAACCGGGACGGCACCCGGTGCGTCAGCCGCGCGAGCACAGCGATCACGGACGAGTCCATGAAGGTCACGTGCCTGACGTCCACGTCGATGGGCAGACCGGTCTGCTCGAGCTCGGTCGAGGCCTCCATCAGCTCGTCGTTCATGCTGACGTCCACCTCGCCGGCGAGGACGAGGCGCGCCTGGGTCGCCGAGGTGAGTACCGCCGCCGACCCGGGTACGTCCGCGAAGGACGGGCCAGCCTTCACGCCGCCATCATGCATGGGACGCCGCCTTTCCTCTGGCATTCGGCTTCGCTGAACCTGGTGTGCCAGGGCTTGAACCACCGGCTTACAACGTAAACAACCCGAGCATACGGCATGCACCGGCGCTGGCATAGCACCGCTCGCGCCTTGCCCACCCAGGCCGCGAGCGCCCCACCGAGCCCACCGATCTGAGCAGGAAGATGGGTCGTTCCCGCGCCGATGGGCGTGTGCCTGAGTCGCAGCCGTAGGCTGGCCCTCCCGCCGGACTCAGGACCAGGAGCAACGCATGACGCAGCACCAGCCCGAGGCCGGCCGCGCGGACCGCCAGCCGCTGAACCGCGAGCGGATCGTCCAGGCGGCCCTCCAGCTGGTGCACGACGGCGGGCTGCCGGCCCTGAGCATGCGTCGGCTCGGCGCCGAGCTGGACGTCGAGGCGATGGCGCTCTACCGCCATGTGAACGGCCGCGAGGACCTGCTCGAGGCGATGGTCAGCCACCTGACCAGCCGGCTCGAACGCCCCGCCGAAACCCAGCTCGGGCCCGACTTCGGGTGGCAGGGACACCTGCAATGGCTCGCGCACGCGGTCCGGGACGTCGCCTTCGAGCACCCCGAGGTGTTCCCGCTCGTCGCCACGCGGCATCCGGCCGCCCCGTGGCTGCGCCCGCCGCTGCGCAGCCTGGAGGTGGTGGAGGAGTTCCTCGTCGCCCTGACCAGCCGCGGGTTCACGGACGACCAGGCGGTCTCGGCGTACCGGGCGTTCACGAGCTTCCTCATCGGGCACCTGCTGCTCACCGTCGCGCAGATGGGGGTGGCCACGACGGAGGAGACGATCGACGAGGGCGGCGCGTCGGCGCCGAACACCACCGAAACACTGGTGGAGTTCCCCAACGTCGAGCGCCTGGCGGACAAGCTCTCCGAGGACCGCTCCCAGGAGGAGTTCGAGAGCGCCCTGGAGGACTTGCTCGACCGCATCGACCGAGCGGTGAGTCAGTAGCGGGCGCACGCGATCGCCTCGACCGGGCGGCGGGACGTGCCACGATGTGCCACGTCCCCACAGTCCCCGCGAAGGTGATGCAGGCATGACGGCTCCCGCCCAGCAGCTCACGGTGACGATGCCGGCCGAGTGGGACCGGCACGAGCGCACCTGGATGGCCTTCCCACCGCCGAACGCCACGTTCGGCGACGACGGCTCCCCCACCCTGGCCTCCGCCCGCCGTGCCTGGGCCGCCGTCGCGCGCACGATCGCCCGGTACGAGCCGGTCACCCTGGTCGCCGGCCCCGGCCAGCGCGACCTGGCACGCGAGCTGGTGGGCACCGCCGTCGACGTCGTCGAGCTGCCGCTGGACGACGCCTGGCTGCGCGACAGCGGCCCGACGTTCGTGCGCGACGGCACCGGCCGGCTCGCCGCCGTCGACTGGGTCTTCAACGGCTGGGGCGCCCAGCCGTGGGCCACCTGGGCCCAGGACAGGCGCCTTGGCGGGCGGGTCGCCGCGCTGGCGGAGGTGCCGGTCACGCCGTCGTCCCTGGTCAACGAGGGCGGCGGGATCCACGTCGACGGCGCGGGGACCGTGCTCCTCACCGAGACCGTCCAGCTCGACCCCGGCCGCAACCCCGGGCTGACCAGGGCGGAGGTCGAGGCCGAGGTCCACGCCCGGCTCGGCACGACGAGAGCGATCTGGTTGCCCCGCGGGCTCACCCGCGACTACGACGAGTTCGGCACCCGCGGGCACGTGGACATCGTCGCGACCTTCCTGCGCCCGGGGGTGGTCGCCGTCCACGACCAGACCGACCCGCGCCACCCCGACTTCGCGGTCACCCGCGAGCTGCGCGAGATCCTCGCCGGCGCCACCGACGCACGCGGCCGGCGCCTGGAGGTGGTCCCGGTCCCCGCCCCGACCGTTCTTCAGGCCGACGGCGGCCCCACCGACTGGTCCTACATCAACCACTACGTGGCCAACGGCGTGGTCGTCCTGTGCGCGTTCGACGACCCGCACGACGCCGTCGCCGCCGAGATCCTCGCTCGGGCCTATCCCGGGCGCACCATCAAGCTGGTCGACGCGCGCGGGATCTTCGCCCACGGCGGGGGCGTCCACTGCATCACCCAGCAGCAGCCGGTCACCACGCCCGCCATCACAAGCCCCGACCCGGCCGCCGCCGTCCGGCCGTAGCCGCTATGCCCCCGCCTCCCGCGCCCGACCCTGGACAGGATCTCCGCACCGCGATCCGCGGCGCCCTCGCCGCCGCCGCCGACCCTGAGCGGGCCGCCGGGCAGCAGCGGTACATGAAGTCCGCGATGCCGTTCCGAGGGCTGACCAGCCCGGTCCTGAAGGCGACGTTGCGGCCGCTCCTCGCGGACCCCGCCCTCGCCCTGCCCGACCGGTCCACGTGGGAGGCCGCGATCCGCGACCTGTGGGACGGCGCCGAGTTCCGCGAGGAGCGCTACGCCGCGATCGCCCTTGCCCGCCACCGCCGCTACGCGGGGTGGGCGGCCGAGCCCGCCGCGCTGCACATGTACCGCCACCTCGTCGAGACCGGCGCCTGGTGGGACCTGGTCGACGACGTCGCCGCGCACCTCGTCGGGGCGGTGCTCCGCGCCCACCCCGCGGAGGGCGGCGCGCACATGCGCACCTGGGCCGTCGACGACCACCTCTGGGTGCGCCGCACCGCGATCCTCAGCCAGCTCAAGAGCAAGGCCGGCACGGACACGGACCTGCTCGCGGACTGCATCGGGGCGAACCTCGCCGGCAGCCGGCACGGGCACGAGTTCTTCATCCGCAAGGCGATCGGCTGGGCGCTGCGCGAGTACGCCAAGACCGATGCGGCCTGGGTCCGCGCATACGTCGAGGCGGCCGGGTCCACGCTCGCGCCGCTCTCGCGCCGGGAGGCGCTGGAGCACCTGGGGTGATGGGCGACGCCCGCTGGAACGGTCAGGGCTTCTTCTTCACCTTCGGGGGCAGCGTCGCGGCGAACTGGGCGCCACGCACCAGCAGCTCGGCGGCGTCAGCATCGTCTGGCACGGTCACGTAGCCGCTCATGGGACGTTCCGGCGGCCCGTACGGGCGCGCCCCGCGCTCCCGGAGTGCAGCCAGCTCGGGCTCGGGCAGCTTGACGCCGACGTCGGCGCCGAAGAGCCCGGCGAACATGTGCCCGCCCAGGAAGGCACCGAGCTGACCGAACATCGGCTTGACCTCGATACGAGGGTCGTCGGGGACGAGGGCACGGAAGCGTGCCTTGTCCTCCTCCGTCGGTCTGGGCATCTGCACGGGGTGCTCCGTCGTCCTCGCCGGTCACGACCGGTGGTGCTCCGGCCGCGGAGGACCAGCCTGCCCCTGACACGGGTCCGTGTCACCTGGTCCAGCCGCGGCAGGGCTCAGGCGTCGGCGAAGAAGCTCACCGGGCCGGCGACGATCACGCCCACCTCGTCCACCTCGGGCAGCGGCCCCTGGGTGCGGCACAGCACCGGCAGCCGCTCGCCGTCGGGTCCCGGCACCTCCAGGCGCACGCTGGCGTCGTGGCCGTAGAAGGTCGAGCCGACCACCGTGGCCCGCACGCCGCCACGACCGGCGCGCACCAGGTGCAGCTGCTCGGGGCGCAGCACCACCCGGCCGGTGCCGCCGTCGCCGACAGGTCCGCGCAACAGCGCCAGCCGGCCCAGCGCCGTCGTCGCCACGCCCTCCTCCACCCGGGCCGGCAGCACCACGGCCTCGCCCACGAAGGTGGCCACGTCGAGGTCCGCCGGCGCGAGGTAGAGGTCGCGGGGGGCGGCCTGCTGCACGACCACGCCGGCGCGCATGACGGCGACGACGTCGGCCATGCTCAGCGCCTCCTCCTGGTCGTGCGTGACGAGCACCCCGGTGGCGCCGGTGGCCTGCAGCGCGGCACGGACGTCCTCGCGCAGCGCGGCGCGGAGCCCGGCGTCCAGCGCGGAGAACGGCTCGTCAAGAAGCACGACGTCGGGGTCGGGGGCGAGTGCGCGGGCCAGGGCCACCCGCTGCTGCTGGCCGCCGGAGAGCTCCGCGGGCATGCGCGCGGCGAGGTCCGCGAGCCCGACGAGCTCGAGCAGCTCCGCCACCCGGGCGCTGCGCCGTCGGGCCCCCGCACCTCTGCGCGGCAACCCGAAGGCGACGTTCTCGGCCACCGACAGGTGCGGGAAGAGCGCGCCCTCCTGCGGGACGATGCCCACGCGGCGCCGCTCCGGCGGGAGGGCGACGCCCGGTCCGGTCACCACCCGGCTGCCCACGCGCACCTCGCCCGCGTCGGCCCCCTCGAAACCCGCGACCACCCGCAGCAGGGTGGTCTTGCCGCACCCGGACGGACCGAGGACGGCGGCCAGCGCGCCCGAGGGGACGTCGAGGTCGACGCCGCGCAGCACCGGTGTGGTGCCGAAGGACTTGCGCAGCCCCCGCACCTGCAGCCGCTTCATCAGTCTCCCCCGGTCTCTTCGAGCACGTGCCCATTCTCCATCGCCGTGCCGGTGCGCCGGGGTGCGACGAGCCGCGCCTGCGCGCGGGTCAGCAGGAACGTCGGCACGGCGGCGAGCAGCACGAGGGCGACCGCGTAGGGCGCTGCGGCGGCGTAGGCGCCCACACCCGTCTCGGTCCACAGCCGGGTGGCCAGGGTGTCCATGCCGGTGGGCCGCAGCAGCAGCGTGGCAGGCAGCTCCTTCATCACCGTCAGGGTCACCAGCGCGAAGCCGGCGGCGATGCCGGGGCCGGCCAGCGGCAGGGTGACGCGTCGCAGGACCGCGCCCGGGGCGTGGCCGAGCGAGCGGGCCACCTCCTCCAGCCGTGGCGGGCTCTGGGCGACGGCGGCCCGCACCGACCCGATGGCCGCAGGCATGAAGAGGACGGCGTAGGCCAGGACGAGCAGCGGGGTGCGCTGGTAGATCGGCTCGGCCCAGCGCACCCCGAAGAACACCAGAGCCAGGGCGACGACGATCCCCGGCAGGGCGTGCCCCGCGTAGGTGGTGTGCTCGATCGCCCGTACCGCGCGGCCGTGGTGGCGGGCCGCGAGCACCCCCACCGGCACGGCGAGCGCGGTGGCTGCCAGCGCCCCGAGGAGCGCCACCCACAGCGTGGACGCACCCGCGGGCAGCAGCCGGTCCCACTCCAAGCCGGCGGAGTTGCCTCGCGCCATCCAGTAGGTCAGGACGACGGCGGGATAGCCGAGGGAGACCGCGGCCACCGCCGCCGTGCCCACGAGCGCGAGCGGCTGGGCCCGTCCGAGCGGCACCGTCGGCGGGACACGCGCCGCGCCGCCGCCCACCCGGGCCGCCCCGGCGCGACCGCGGCTGCGGGCCTCCGCGACGGTGATCGCGATGGTGAGCACCACCAGCACCAGGGAGAGCACCGCCGCCGGGGTCCGGTCGAAGGAGGCGCGGTACGAGGTGTGGATGACGCGGGTGAAGACGTCGTACCGCATGAGCGAGGGGGTGCCGAAGTCGCTGAGCGCATACAGCGCCACCAGCAGCGCCCCGGCCGCGGCGGCCGGACGCACCTGCCGGGCGGTGACCGTGAGGTACGTGCGCAGGGCGGAGCGGCCCAGCGAGCGGGAGACCTCCTCCAGCGCAGGGTCCACGCGGCGCAGCGCCGCGGCCACCGGCAGGTACACGTACGGGTAGGAGCAGGCTGTCAGCACCAGGAACGTGCCCCAGAAACCCGCCAGGCTCGGCACCACGGAGATCCACGCGTAGGCGGCAACAAAGCTGGGCACCGCCAGGGGCAGCGCGGCGACCACGCCCCAGACGCGTCGGCCGGGCAGGTCGGTGCGGGTGGTCAGCCAGGCCAGCGTGACACCGATGGCCACGCATGCCGAGGTCACCGCCGCGGCGAGGCCCAGGCTGCGCAGCACCAGCCACAGGGTGCGGTCGCGCCAGAGGATCTCCCACACCTCGGCCGCGCCCGCCTCGCCGGCCCGCACGAACAGGTACCCGATGGGCAGCAGCGCGACGGCCGCCGCCACGATCCCGGGCAGGACCAGGACCGCCGGCGCGCGTGCGACGGCGGTCCTGGGGCGGCCGCGCGCGGGCGCGGCCGAGCTGGCGGGCTCGGTCAGGTCAGGCCCACCTCGTCCAGCAGCGCGAGGGTCTGGTCGAGGGAGTCGAGGTCGTTGAGGTCGACCGCGGAGCCGGACAGCTCGCTGAGCGGGGTGAGGTCGTGCTCCGTGGTCGTGATGCCCTCGACCACGGGGTACTCCGCGGTGGTGTCGGCGAAGTACTGCTGCGCCTCGTCGGAGAGCAGGTACTCCACGGCGGCGAAGGCGGCCGCCTCGGCGTCGGAGCCGGCGAGCACGCCGACGCCGGCGACGTTGATGAGCGCGCCGGGGTCGTCGGCGTCGAGGAAGCGGATCTGGGCTGCGACGGCGTCGGCGCCCTGCTCGGCGACCTTCTCGTACCAGTAGTAGTGGTTGATCAGGCCGATGGCGGCCTGACCACTGTCGACTGCGTCGAGAACGGCGTTGTTGTTGTCGTAGGCCTGGGGCTCCAGCGCCGCGAAGTCCTCGAGCCACTGACGGGCGCCGTCCTCACCGCGGTCCACCCGCAGCGCGGTGACGAAGGCGTGGAACGAGGCGTTGGTCGGGGCGTAGGCGACCTTGCCCTGGTACTTCTCGTCGAGGATCTGGTCGATGCCGGTGAACTCCTCGACCTCCGGCGCCTGCGCGGGGTCGTAGGCGAGCACCCGGGCGCGGGCCGAGGTGGCGACCCAGCGGCCGTCGTCGTCGCGGTACTTCGCGTCGACGAGGTTCAGGACGTCGTCGGGCAGGGTGGCGAGGCGGTCGGCCTTGGCCAGGGCGCCCAGGGCACCGGCGTCCTGGGAGAAGAACAGGTCGGTGTCGGTGCCCTCCCCCTCCTCCAGCAGCTGTGCGGCGAGCTCGCTCGAGCCGGCGTAGCGGACCTCGACGTCGGTGCCGACGGCGGCCTCGAGCTGGTCGAGGATCGGGCCGACGAGCTCTTCGTTGCGCCCGGAGTAGATCGTGAGCGGTCCGGTGGCCTCGGCGGCGGTGGTGGCGTCGCCGGTGGTCTCGGCGGCCGGTTCGTCGCCGCCGCACGCGGCGAGCGTGCCGGTGGCGGCCAGGGCGAGGACCACGACGGCGGCCCGTGAGGTGGTGCGAATGCTCATCTGCGCTCCAGAGTCGGGGGGTGACGCCGTGGCCACCCCGGGAGACTTTAGGTGAGGCAAGGCTCACCTAACAAGTGACGTAAGTCCTATTTGCGTCGACCGGCCCGGGTCGAAGCCCCTCGGCCGTCGGCACCGCGGCCGGGTGCCGCTCGACGACCGAGGGTCGTCCCACCGAGGGTCGTGTGACCCACCGAGGGTCGTGGGGCCCACCGGGGGTGGTGGGCCACGCTCGCTCGGCCCGAACACCCTCGCTCGATGGGGCGTCGCGAGGGCACCCCGGAAAATCCGGGCGACATCGCACCGTGATGGCCGCTTCAATCGGAGCTATGACACTCCCGCACGGGCTCACCCAGCGTCCCCTCACGCTCGTCGACGCGGCAGCGGTCACCGCGATCATGGCCGCGGAGGAGCTGCGGAACACCGGTGAGGTCGCCATCGAGGAGGCGGACGTCGTCGCCGACTGGCAGCGTCCCAGCTTCGACATCGCCTCCCGCACCGTCGGTGTCCTCGACGGCGACCGGTTGGTCGGGTACGCCGAGCTCTCCGGGCGCGACCGCGCCCATGCCGCGGTGGACCCAACGCACCACGGCCGTGGCATCGGCACGTTCCTCGCCCGGTGGCTGCAAGACCGGGCGCTGCGCCTCGGCAGCACCGAGGTCGGCATGCCCGTCCCGCAGGGCTCACCTGGTGACCGGCTGCTCACGGCGCTCGGGTTCCACGTCCGATGGACGTCCTGGGTCCTGACACTCCCGGCGGGCCGGGTGCTCACGCCGCAGCCGCTGCCTGCCGGGTACACGCTGCGCGAGGCGACCGCGGCCGACTACCGCGAGGTCTGGACCGTCGTCGAGGACGCCTTCCTCGAGTGGGCACGGCGCGAGCGCCACCCGTTCGAGGACTTCGCCGCCCAGGTGATGGGCCGCCCGGGATTCGAGCCGTGGAACGTGCGGGTCGCCGTCGGGCCCGACGGCGAGGTGGTGGGCGCCGTCGTCGTGTTCCTCGCGGGCGAGACCGGTTACGTCGACAAGGTGGCCGTGCGCGAGGACCGGCGTGGGCTGGGCCTGGCGCGGGCCCTGCTGACGGACGCGTTCAGCCACGCCCGCGCCCACGGGGCGAGCCGGTCCGAGCTGAGCACCGATTCACGCACCGGTGCGCTGGGACTGTACGAGAAGGTGGGGATGGAGGTCACGTCGGTCTGGCTCAACCGCGCCATCGCGGTGCCGACGGACGCGCACACCCCCGCCCGGTAGCCTGCCCCGACACCTACGCGGCGCGGGGGCGCCGGTATCGCTCGGCCAGGCGGCGGTGCCGGTGGCGGAATAGGAAGGCGACCGTCGCCATCATGACCGGGCGCAGCGCGGGCCACCTCGGGACGAAGGAGACCCGGTCGGTGAGCCGGCACGATCCTGCATCGATCTCCTCCACGATGCGCTCGTGCTCCCACACCCGGGAGGTCAGCATGCGCGAGCGCTCAAGAAAGCGGCCCGCGCCGATCTCCGCGATGGTCAAGTCGTCGTACTCGACCGGCAGGACACCGCCGAGCAGCAGCCACGACCGGAAGAGCCGGGCACCTGGGACGATGCTGTGAGGGTCGAGCGTCGTCGTGCCCCTCGGCGCGGTCATCCGGAGCAGCGGGTACAGCTCGCCGTTGATGCCGCCGAAGTGGGTCGCGTGCCGCCACACCAGCTCAGCCGGGACGGGCAGCGTCGAGACCCAGGCCTGGGTGGTGGCGGCGGTCGGCACCTCGCGACACTATCGCGGTGCGGTGACGGCCCGGACGGCCCGGGGCGGGCCCGGCCGCACCGGCCGGGCCCGCCCCTGGTGGCATGAGCGTCAGGCGGTCTGCCGCTCGTGCTCACCCTCGGCGATCTCCTCGACGAGCTTGTCGTTGAACGCTGGCAGGTCGCCCGGGGTGCGGCTGGAGACGAGGCCGTTGTCGACCACGACCTCCTCATCCACCCAGGTCGCGCCCGCGTTGCGCAGGTCGGTCCGCAGGCTCGGGTAGGACGTCATGGTGCGTCCCTCGAGCACGTCGGCGTCGGTGAGGATCCACCCGCCGTGGCAGATCACCCCAACCGGCTTGTGCTGCTCGAAGAAGGACCGGACCAGGGACACGGCCGCCTCGTCCATGCGGAGCTTGTCGCCGTTGGCGACCCCGCCGGGCAGGACCAGCGCGTCGAAGTCGTCGGCCTTCGCCTGGCCGACGGCCAGGTCGACCTTCGCCTCGTGGCCCTTCTTACCGGTGACCGTGCCCGACTCGGGCGCGACGAGCACCGCCTCGGCGCCGGCGGAGGTGACCGCCTCCCAGGGCGAGGTGAGCTCGGAGTCCTCGAAGCCGTTCGTCAGCACGAACGCCACCCGCTTGTTCTTCAGGTCCGTCATCGCTTGCTCCTCTAGTAGGGATTCCTTCGACCGTACGAGCCGACGGCGGGACTCGCCTCTCGGGGTATGTGGGTCTCACCGGGTGGCGCACGCGAGACGCCCACAGGGCGCCGGGACGCCCACGGAGCACGTGCGCGGAGCGCCTGCCCCGTGGGCGTACCCAGGACCGGCCGGCGCCCGTCGAGGCGCCGGCCGGTGCGGGTCAGAGCTCGGTGACGTCGGTGACCTGCGCGTCGCCCGTCTCCGCGTCGACGGCGACCCGGTACTGCTTGGTCGCGGTCTCCACGGTGATGACGAAGGACTTCTCCCGGCCCTGGAAGTCACGGACGGCCTCAACGACGCGGCCGGTGGAGTAGTTGACCTCCCGCAGCGCGGCGGCCTTGGCCTCCGTGATGTCGACGAAGCGGCCCTGGTTGGTCTTCACGCGGAAGTCGATGACCGCCTCGCGCTCGCCCTCGGGGTCCTCCTCGGCCGGGACCTCCTCGGGCATGGTCCACACCACGTGGAGGACCGGCCCGGCGTTGCTCTCGAAGGCGTCCGCGCTGCGGTTGCCCTCACCGGTGATCTTGAAGACCATCGCGTTGCCGGTGGCCCAGCTGTCGCGGTCGACGATCTGCTGGAGCAACGCGCTGAGGTCCGGCGTGCGCTGGTCGGGGCCGGCCTCGCGGTCGACCGTCCAGAGCGGGACGTCCGCCCAGCTCACCGCCTGCTCGCTGAACGCGCGCGAGGTGAGGTTGGCCGTCTCCGTGGTGAACGGGGTGGCGTCGTCGACGTCCTCGACGCGGATGTCCACGGCGAAGTCCTCTGTGCTCGCCTCCGGCTCGTCGACCGTGAACTGCACGTACGCCTCGCTGATCTGCGCGCCGGCCGGGATGGGCAGGTCGGCGAAGCGCAGCCCGACGGCCTGCTCCGTGGTGCCTTCGCGGACGATCTCCAGATCGGAGCTGTCCAGGTACATGCGGCCGCTGGAGACGTACTCCTCGACGTCGTCGTCGCCGGTGAGGACCGGGGCCACGACGAGGTTGTCCGTCGAACCGACGTCGACGGTCAGGGTGACGTCGTCGGTGTGCACCTGCCCGGCCGCGATCACCGTTACGCGGACCTTGACGGCCATGTTGGCCAGCGGCGGGTTGACCACGGTGATGGTGCCGTCGTCGGCGACCGAGATGATGTCGCCCGGCACGGTGTCGTAGGCGACGACGGCGCCGGAGAGATCCACCGGCGCGCCCTGGGCGTCGGTCGCGGTCGTGGTCACCTGGACCGGCTGGTCCGCCGTGACGGTCGTGCTGGACGCCGTCAGCTCGATGCCGCCGACCTCGACGACCTCGCGGCCCGGACCGCCGTGGACGCCGAACGGCTGGGTGAAGGAGATGCCGCCGGGGCCGACGAGCTCGGCGCGCACGTAGGAGCCGACCTTGCCGTCGTGGTCGTCCAGGTCGATGGTGGCGCCCTCGGCGATGACCTCACCCTCGCTGATCCACCGCACCGACTCGGTGTCGACGCCTGTGATCGTCACCGTGTCCGCGTCGCCGTCCACCGTGATGTCGCTGATTGTCGGCGTAGCGCCCTGCGAGATGAACTCGTTGCCGAGCTCGCGGTAGGACACCTTCGCGGACGCGTAGTACGTGCCGGCTTCCAGCGAGTGGCGGAACGCGCCCTCGCTCAGCTCGGGCATGAGGTGGACGTTGTAGCTGAATCCGAGCGCGCCGTTGGAGTGGGCGTCGTCGTTCGACTGGGCCCACACGGGCCGCTCGGGCATCGTCTGCGTGAGGATGTTGTCCCACAGGATGCGGTCGCTGGCCGAGTCGCCGTCCTTCTTGTTGATGATCTCCATGCCGACCGCGGAGTCGTACCGGGTGAACAGGTCGACGTACTTCTGCACCGTCTCGGGGTGCGAGGAGGCGATAAGACCCTGAGCGCCGGTCTGGCGCGCGCCGCCGGTGTAGCGCCCAGGGTGGGCGACGACGGACACCCCGCCGAGCTCCTCCGCCTGGGCGATGTTGCCCTCCAGCGTGGCGCCGGACTGGTTGTTGAAGTCCGCCCAGAAGGTCAGCAGGTGGTTCGCGCGGGACTGCTCGTTGGCGTAGGAGATCGGCAGCATGCCCTTCGCGTCACGGCCGACGCCGGCCCTCATCTCCTCAAGGCGGTCGGTGGACAGGTACTCCAGCTTCCCGCGGTCGTTGGACTCCGGACGATCGGTCCGGTCCCACGCGGTGTTGGTGAAGTTGTGGTCGGTCAGGGCGAAGATGTCGAAGCCCTTGGCGTACGCGTCCTCGAAACGCTCCGCGGGGGTGTTGCCGCCGTCGCTCTCGTAGCTGTGGTTGTGCAGGGCGGACGTGTACTGGGCCCAGTCGCTCCACTTGACGTCGGCGTAGGGGTTGTCGATCGTGTAGTCGGTCTCGTTCGCCAGCGCCGGGGTGGCGGCGGCCGCGCCGAGCACGACGGCCAGGGCCGCTGACATGAGCATGCGGGAATGGCACTTCATGGGTTCTTGTCTCTCGTTTCTTCGCGTGTCACAACGTGGTGCCGGCCGGCTTTACCGACGCTAACGACCGCAGGTTGCGCCGGCGCCGACGCGAGGTGGCCGGGACGCCCCGACCCGGTGGCTCCGGGGTGAACGGCGTGGCCCACCCGGCGAGCGGCGACGTGCGCCCGGGGCGCCGGTCAGCCGCCGGTGCGGCTGATGGCGAAGGCGACCACGAACCCCACGGTGGCGATCAGTCCCGTCAGGGCATGGGCCCGCTCGAAGGCCTCGGGGATCATCGTGTCCGCCACCATGGTCAGGATCGCCCCGGCCGCCACCGCCGTGATCAACGCGGTCACCTCGGGCGACGCGCCGCCGAGTAACTGGTAGCCGGCCGCCGCAGCGACCGCGCTGATGGCGGCGATCGTTCCCCAGACGCCGAACACGTAGCCGGCGCCCCGGCCTGCGTTCTTCATGCCGGCGGCGCTGGAGAGCCCCTCGGGCAGGTTCGAGAGGAACACCGCCGCCACCACTGCGGAGCTGACGCCGCCGCCTCCGAGCAGGCTGGCTCCCAGGACGACCGACTCCGGGACGCCGTCGAGAAGTGCGCCCAGCGCGATCGCCATGCCGCTACCGCTCTGGTCGTCCTCCGAGGACTGCTGGTCCTGCGAGCGTTTCCGATGACGCGCCCCGCGGCGGGCGAGGAGGGCGTTAGCGAGCATGTAGACCACGGCACCGGTCAGGAACCCGGCGACCGCGGGCAGCAGGCCACCGGTGTCGGCCGCCTCCTCCATGAGGTCGAACGCCAACGCCGAGATGAGCACGCCCGCACCGAACGCCATCACGCTCGCGATGCCCTTGGCCGGGACGCGGACGAACCAAGCGATTCCGGCACCGATCACCAGCGCCAGGCCACCGACCGCGCCCCACACCCCGGCCTCGACCGCCCCCGTCACGGCGGCACTCCGAGCCCGGACATGACACGAGGGTCCCAGGCGACGGACTGGACGGCATGGGGTAGCGCTACCCGCGAGCGGGTGCCGGAGCTATCCGAGCGCCCCTAGAGTGCGTCGGCAGCCTCGGGAGCAGGGACACAGATGGACGACGACGGTCGCTGGGACGCACGCCACCGCGACGCGCCCGATCCGATGCCCCGCCCACCGGACGGTCTCGCCGGCCTGTTGGACGTCCTCCCGCAGCGGACGGGCCGCCGCGCCCTCGACGTGGCGTGCGGGCTCGGGGCCGTGAGCCTGTGGGCCGCCGGACAGGGGTTCGCCGTCGACGCCGTGGACCGCTCCGCCGTCGCCATCTCGCGGCTCCGGGACCGCGCCGTCGCGGCCGGATTGGGCGGTCTGGTCCTGGCGCGGGTCGCCGACGTCGCCGGTGCGCTGCCGGCGGACGTGACCGGGCCGTATGACCTCGTCGTCTGCCAGCGCTTCCGCGACCCGGCCGTCCTCCGGTCGCTCCCCGGACTCCTGGGCGCCGGCGGCGTGCTGGTCGTCACCGTGTTGTCGGAGGTGGGGGCGGCGGCGCCGTCACGGTTCGCGGCCGAGGCGGGTGAGCTGGGCCGCCTCGCGCGAACGGCAGAGGGCTGCGAGGTGCTGCGTGACGTCGAGGGCGCCGGGGAGGCCACGATCGTGGTGCGCCGGGCGGAGCCTTGAGCAGACGGGATGGTGCTGCGCCGGGCGGGATGATGGGTATCGTTCGCGACCCAGACACACCAAGGAGGATCGTGAGCATCAAGGTCGAGGTCGCTGAGCTCGGCGCGGCGATGGCGGAACACGATTTCGCCTACCTGCTCAGTCCCGGCCAGGAGCGACCCCACGTCGTCGCACTCGTCCCTCGACTGGTCGGTGGTGAGCTGGTGCTCGACTCCCCCGGCCGCTCCGCCCTCGCACTGGCGGGCGACCATCCAGCGGTCACCCTTGTCTTCCCGCCCCGCCAGGCGAGCGGGTTCACACTCATCGTCGACGGCGTCGTGCGGGCCGTCGACGCTGAATCCGACAGTTCGGGCGTCCCCACACTCACCGTGGTCCCGGCGCACGCGATCCTCCATCGTCCGGCGGTTCGCACTTCGTGACCACCCGTTCCCCGGCGGCCTCGGTACCCTCGGCCGACGCTCCGAGCGGTCGCGGCGGTGACCTCATCCGCCGTAGGGCCTGGTGATGATCTCCAGGTTGTGGCCGTCGGGGTCGTTCCAGTAGAGCCCACGGCCACCGTCATTGGTGTTGATGACGTCCGGGCGGCGGTGATACGGATCGGCCCAGTACGGCAGGCCGCGCTCGATGATCCGCTCATGAATGGCGTCGAACTCGTCCTCGGCCACGAGGAAGGCGTAATGCTGAGACCGGACCTCCCCCTGCTCGTCCGCGAAGTCGAGGGACACGCCGTTCCCGGTCTGGACGACCACGAACGGCCCGTACGACGTCGGCGCGGGCAGACCCAGGATTCCGGCGAGGAACCTCGCCGACGCATGCTTGTCCTTGACGTGCACGATGGTGTGGTTCAGCTGGACGGTCATCGTCGGTCTCCCGTCGCGTCGGTGCGAACGGTGACCAGGGTATGGCGCCCCCGTCCGCACGGCCGCCCTGGTTCCTCCCTCACCCAACCGGCGAGCGTCCCGAGCGCCGAGAACCGCGGCGGCCCCCACAAGACCGCTGCCGGTGGCTGCCCCGTCAGGCGAGCTGCAGGGTCGTGACGCAGGTGGCGCCGTCGTCCGTGGTGGTGAAGTCCGCCTCACCCTCGCGACCCTCGTAGGACACGCGGATGGTGCCGTCGACGTCGCGCGGCAGCCAGAAGCCGACGAAGCCGTTGTCGTAGGTCGTGGTGGTCTCCTCGACGAGCACCTCCCCCGCATCGTCGACGATCGTCACCTGCACCTCCTCGCCGGAGAGCTCACCGGTGCAGGTGGTGAGCGAGTGGTAGAAGCACTCGTGGGTCTGGTTGACGAAGGGTGCGATGGAGACGTAGAAGCGGTCCTCGGGCAGCGGCAGGGCGATTTCCTCGTGACCGTCGGAGAGCAGCAGCTCGTCCGGGCGGATGGACGCCATGAGGTCCGTGGCCCGCTCGTCGAGGGGGGTCTTGTCGAGGAGCTCGATGACCTGCTGGGCCTCCAGGCCGTCCAGACCGTGGTCGGTGAGCAGCTCCGTGCTTTCCGTCGCGGGCGACGGCGCCGGGACGGGTGACGTTGCCGGAGCCGCCGGCTCGATCGTCACGGACGAGCATCCGGCCAGCACCAGCGCGGCGCCTGCCACGATCACGGCGAGCTGCTTCTTCAACTTCTACCCCCTTCGAGCGCACACCGTCCGTCGGCGCCGTTCACGATGACCATCGTCGCAGCGGTATGGGACGGCTCAGTAGGACAAAAGGCACGGGCGCGGAGCCTGTTCTTCGTGAGCTCCGCACCCGGCCAGGCTCTGATCAGACGGCTGTGTAACCGCCGTCGACGAGGTGGTAGCTGCCCGTGATGAACGAGGCGTCGTCCGAGAGCAGGAAGCAGACCAGGTGCGAGACCTCCTCCGCACGGCCGAGCCGACCGAGCGGGTGCTTGCCCTCGAGGGCGGCGAGGAACTCGGCGGGCAGCCCCTCGAGCAGCGGGGTGCGGATGTAGCCCGGCCCGACGCAGTTGATACGCAGGCCCTGTGGCCCGTACTCGGCGGCAGCGTTCTTGGTGAGCCCGACGACGCCGTGCTTGGCGGCGGTGTAGGCGCCGTTGCCGAGTGCGGCGACCATGCCGTGGATCGACGCCATGTTCACGATCGCGCAGCGCCGGGAGCCGGCCTCGAGCATCGCCGGGATCTGGTAGCGCATGCCGTACAGCACCCCGGAGAGGTTGATGGAGATGACCCGGTCCCACTCGTCCAGGTCGGTCTCCCCCGCCGGGGCCTGCGCCCCGCCGATCCCTGCGTTGTTCACCGCCAGGTGGAGGGCCCCGTAGGTATCGACGGCGTGGGCGACCGCCCGTTCGGAGTCCGCCGGCTTCGCGGTGTCCGCCGCGAAGGCGCTCGCCGTGCCGCCGGCCACCTCGATCTGCGCGACCACCCGCTCGGCGGCTGACTGGTTGATGTCGCCGACGACCACCTTGGCGCCCTTGGCAGCAAGCTCCTTGGAGATCGCCTCACCCAGCCCCGACCCGCCGCCGGTGACGATCGCAACCTTGCCCTCGAACGTGGACATCGTTGTCCTTCCTGTGCATGAGAAGTTCGGTCGGGGGCCTCTCCATCGAGACCCCCCGCGACCATGGTCCGCCGGGACGAAGGTCCGGTGGGGGACGTTGGTCCCGGCACTCGTCCGGTTCGGCGGATACGCACCCGACCAGATCGACGGGTCTACCCGGGCCGGTCCGCCACCGGGTCCTCGGGTCCGTCGACCGCATCGCCGGCAGCGCTGATGCCGGACCAGCACGCCGTCGAGCGCTTCACCGCCGCCCAGGACGACACGTACGACGCCGCACTCGCCGAGGTGCGCCGCGGTCACAAGCGGGGCCACTGGATGTGGTTCGTCTTCCCCCAGGACCGCCCGGGCTGGGCCGCAGCGAGACCGCGCGAATCTGACCCCCACCGGACTGGTTGGGTGACGTCCTGGTGAGTCAGGTGACGTCCCGGCGCAGCGTCGTGAGCCGCCCGAGCAGGGCGAAGACGACGGCATAGCCGAGCAGCACCAGCAGCCCCGCCCAGGACGGCAGCAGCCCAGGCGCCATGCCGGTGTCGGCGTAGAACGAGCTGCCCGTGATCGCCTCCCCGGCCGCGCCGGGCAGGAACTTCGCCACCCCCGTCAGCGCATCGAACTGCGCCAGCACGATCCGCAGGATCGGCTCCACGAACTGCGTGAACGCCAGGATCACCACGATGACGGCTACCTGGTTGGTCAGCCACGCGCCGAACCCGACACCCACCACCGTCCACACCGTCAGCGCAAGCACCGACAGTCCCGCGCTACGCAGCACGACCGGGTCGCTCAGGTACGTCGACTCCCCCAGCGCGGCGAGCACGGTCGCGCCGGCCCCGACCGTCGCCGCCGTCCCGACCACCCCGAACAGCAGACCCACGGCGACGCTGGAGAGCATCTTCGCCGCCAGCACCACCGTGCGGCGCGGCTCGGCGAGGAACGTCGGGGTGATCGTCTGGTGGCGGAACTCGCTCGTCATCGCCAGCGCGCCGACGACCACGGGGAAGACATACCCCAGCGACGTCGCGACCGTGTACACGCTGCGCGCGGCCTCCTCAGCGCTGGGCGGCGCCGACGCCCCGGTGCCGGGGATCCCGCCAGTCACCGACGCCGGGTCCTGGACCAGCACGAACGCCAGGATCCCGCCGAGGAAGACCATGTAGGCGGCCATCGCCACGAGCAGCACCCACCACAGGCGCGTCGTGACGAGCTTGCGGTACTCGGTGACCAGCGCCGCCCTCATCGCGGCCCACCGCCCACCGGGGCCGACGGCGGGAGCCTGGTACCGCCGTCGGGCATCACTCGCGTACCGCCGTCGGGCACCGGGTGCTCCCCCACCAGCTGCAGGAAGAGCCCCTCGAGGCTGACCTCACGCGGGGTGAGCTCGTGCAGCTCTACGCCGGCGGCGAAGGCGCGGGCGCCCACCTCGGCGGCGGCGACCCGGCGGACGACGGCGGAGCCGGGCCCGGTCCGGTCGGTGCGGTCGGCCCAGCCTGCCGCGGCAACGAGCGTGTCCAGGCCGGCGGGGTCGGGCGAGACGACGCGCACGCTGGGCTCCGCGCGAGCGGCCAGCTCGGCCAGCGGCGAGGTGTGCACGAGGGCGCCGCGGGCGATGATGATGACGTCGTCGACGGTCTGCTCCACCTCCGAGAGCACGTGGCTGGAGACGAGCACGGTGCGGCCCTCGGCCGCCAGGTGCCGCAGCAGCGCACGCAGCCAGGCGATGCCCTCGGGGTCCAGGCCGTTGGCGGGCTCGTCGAGCAGGAGCACGGGCGGGTCACCCAGCAGCGTGGCGGCCAGCGCGAGCCGCTGCCGCATGCCCAGGGAGAAGCCGCCGACGCGTCGGTCGGCCGCCGCGGTGAGGCCGACGAGATCCAGCACCTCCCGGCAGCGCACGTCGGGCACGCCGACCTGCGGCGCATACACCCGCAGGTGGTCCAGCGCGCTGCGGCCCGGGTGGAAGCTGGCCGCCTCCAGGGCCGCACCGACCGTGCACATCGGCTTGGTGAGCTCGGCATAGGTGCGACCGCCGATGGTCGCGGTGCCCGCCGTCGGGCGCACCAGGCCGAGCAGGATCCGCAGCGTGGTGGTCTTGCCCGCGCCGTTCGGACCAAGAAAGCCGGTGACCCTGCCGGGGTGGACGGTGACGGTGAGGTCGTCGACGGCGCGGACCTCGCCGAATTCCTTGGTGAGGTGCTCGATGGCGATGACGCCGTCGGTGGGCGCGTTCATGTTGACGGGCCGTCCTCGCCGAACCACTGCACGTAGGCGTCGATGCCCGCACCGATCAACGTGCCGTGATTGCGCACGCTGACGTCCCGGCGACGCGCCAGGCACCTATGGCGCACGGGCTCGAAGGTCATGGGGCGCATTCTGGCGTAGCGGCGCGGCCGACGCGCCCCCAATACGCACCGCGCGGCAAGTGACGCACCGGGATGGGCGCCACTGGACGCCCTCCGAGCCAGATCGCGCCACGGGGTTCCTCGCCCCCGCGGCCATGCAGGGGCTCCAAGCGAGCACACTCGATCACGACAGTCGTGCGCCGTCGAGGGTGGCGCGGAAGAAGACGCCGATGCCGGTGTCCCAGCCGGCCTCGAGGGACCGCGGCAGGACGACGACGCCGCCGTCCAGAACGACGGGCAGCTCACCGTCGAACGTCACGGTGAACTGGTGCTCGGCGAATCCGTCGCCGCTCGGGTCTCCCCACCGCGGCAGCGCGATCCGGCGGACCGCGCCGTCGTCGTCGACCTCCACCTCTACCGGGTGGGTCGAGCCGCCCAGCGGGATCAGTGCCGTCGCACAGTGGTCGTCCTGCGCCTGCCAGGTGATGGCCGGATCCAGAGCGGCGGTCGGGACGAGCATCGTCTCGGCAGCGAGGCGCCCGGCGGCACTGCGCGTGACGTCGGCATCCCGAGCGGAGACCGCGGGCAGCAGGCCGCCGACCGTCCAGCGCATCTGCCCCTGCCCGCGGGTGTACCGGTCAAAACCACGGAACCGCACGAACCCACTGCCGGCCGAGGCCGCCCAGACGTAACCCGCGGGCGCTAGGACCTGCAGGGCGCTGAAGGGGCGCCACCGGCCCACGAGGATCTCGCCGTGCATCGCCAGCAACGCGGTGCGCGAGAGCGGAGTACCCGGGGCGATCGCGGAACGCAGCCAGCGGGCGATCGGGACAGGCAGGTGCTCGACGGCGGCCGGGTCGAACGAGCGCGGAGCCGGCGTCGGGTTGGCGAGCGTGCGCCAGTCGCGGCGGGCGGCGCGAGTCAGCCCGGCGGGCGTGGCGGACCTGCGGGACCGCTGCTCGTGGCGCGGCCAGCGACCACCGCGCCGTGCGTTCCGCTCGGCCCGCTCCTTCACTCCGAGCAGCATCCGCCGGTCCATGGCGAACCCGATCGGCTCGATGAGCGCGGGTCCGAACGCCAGGCGCATGGCCATGTTCGTGGAGGAGGTGGAACGGAAGCGGCTGACGAACCGGCATCGGCCACCGGGCAGGTCCTCGAGGTGGAACAACCAGGACACCGCGGCCCACGGTTTGCCGGCCGCCACGTCGGCGGCGTCGGGCGCGGCATGAGCGACGAGCCAGCGGCCAGGCTCCATCGCGACCACGGGCACCGGCGGCGACTTCGGGTGCAGGCTCAGCCGGTCACCCACCTGTAGCTGCCAGCCGGGCACGATGGTCTCAGCGTTGCGCAGCCCGCATCCGACGAGGTTCTCGAGCCACTCGTAGCTGTAGAACCCGCCACGGTCCGCGCCCACCTGCGCGATCCACGGCCACACCTCGGCCGCCGGGGCGTCGATCTCGATCCCGTGGGTCCACTGCCAGCGCGGTGCGTCGATGAAGTCGTCACCGGGATAGGGCCGGTCCGCAAGGTCGCCGAGACCCCACCGGTTCCGGCGTGGCCGGTCTAACGGGGTGACCACCGCGGCAGCCATGCGAGCGGCACCACCCAGTCCCTCGACGGCGGCGCGCCAGCCGAGGTCACGAGCGCGGACCCTCGAGCCGACGTCAAGTTCCATACGTCCAGCGTGACCACCGACGCACCGGTCCGCGAGGGGCCAAGGTCACGCCGGCCGCGGTGCGCGCCTCGAGCGCCAGAACTTACGGCTGCACGGTCGCCGGGACTGCCGTGCCCCTCAGTCCCGCCGGATCGTGACGTCAACCTCTCCGGTGACGGTCTCGACGTCGTGCCCCGCCCGAGCGAGGAGCTGGTCGGCCAGGTGGTGCAGCGCCCGCGCCAGGGCCACCTCGTCGCCGATCCGGGGTACGGCCGGGTCGTGGCCGCCACGATGGCTCGCCCCCTGGGCGTCCAGCTCGCCGATGACGTCGCTGATCAGCGCGACGCGGGCGGTGGTGTCGTCGCCGGCCGGGAAGAGCGAGACCCGGATCTGCCACTCGTGTGCCGAACTTGCCTCGGCAGACTGACCTGCGCCCGCCGCCTCGGCCTCCTCGCGAGAGTGCGCCACGCGAAGCTCGGCGTCGGGGCCGGGGAAGACCAGCGCCTCCCGCCCGTCGCTCCAGCGGACGAGGTAGGGCGGGCTACCGCCCTCGCCGCGCACCTCGAGGATCTCGCCATCGCGCACCGTCTCGCCGACGCGCCCCCCGGCGAGAACGATGTGGTCTCCACGCTGAGCCCTCATGACCCGCTCCTTCGCGTCTCCGGTTGCGCCTGTAGGTCCACTCTGGCGCAGCCGGGACGACGGCGGAAGTGGCTTGCGTCCTGAGCGGCGGCCTCCCCGGTCACAGCCGCCGCTCGCTCTGGCGCACCACGTGGCTACAGTTGGCCAACGACTTCTGGCGACAGGAGGTACAGCGACCTCGTGGTCGAGCAGCGCCGGTGAGCGGGTACCTCGACGCATCAGCCTTCGTGCCGCTTCTGGTGTGGCCGCCGGTCGCGTGAACGCGATGGACGGCGGCGCACGCACGCGGTTCGCTCAGGCTCGGGTGGCCCGGCTCGCGTCGGTGACCCCCGGCGGGGCCCCGCACATCGTCCCCGTGACCTTCGCGCTGGTGGGCGACGTCGTGTGGACCGCCGTCGACGACAAGCCGAAGTCCACCCGCCGGCTGCAGCGGCTCGTCAACATCGCGGCACACCCGGCGGTGAGTGTGCTGGTGGACCACTACGCCGACGACTGGTCCACGCTGTGGTGGGTCCGGGCCGACGGAGTCGCCAGAGTCGAGCACGTGGACGGCGGTCCCGAGGTGCTCACGGCGCTGGCCGTGCTCGCGGCCAAGTACCCGAAGTACGCCGCGCCGCCGCAGGGGCCGCTCATCCGCATCGCGGTGACGTCGTGGCGCACCTGGCGCGCACGCAACGAGTACACCTGACACGGCCGCACGCGAGGGGCCGCCGCCCCGGCGAGCGCGATCGCTCTGCGCGTCGAAATCTCCTCCGTGGACGGTATTCAGGATCGGGACCTGCGTCCGGGAGGATACTGACCGCGTGAGCCGCGATGAGCTCCTCGTGCAGGCCCGGGCGGCGCACGCCGGTCGGCGGTGGGTGACGGCGTTCGACGCCTTCCAGGGCGCCGAGCGCGCCGCGCCACTCGAGCCGGAGGACCTCGGCCGGATGGCAGAGTGCGCGCACCTGCTGCATCGGATGGACGACTACTTCGCGGTTCGGGGGCTGGCATACCAGCGCTATCTCGACAGCGGCAACCCCGTCGGCGCGGCGGTCAGCGCGTTCTGGCTCGGTGCCCAGTACCTGCACGAAGGAGAGGTCGCGCGCGGCACGGGATGGATGCAGCGCGCCTTCCGCATCGCGGCCACCAGAGAGGACGACGAGCGCCTGCGCGGGTACCTCAGCTTCGCCCGGACGTTCCCGGCCGCGGGTGCCGGCGACCTCGACGGCGCGGCCCGCCTCGCCGTCGAGGCGGTCGAGACGGCGCAGCGGTGCGACGACACCGACCTCACCGCCCTCGCGCTGCACCAGGCCGGGATCCTCCACCTGCGGGCCGGCCGCATCGACCAGGGCCGGGCCCTGCTCGACGAGGCGATGGTCGTCGTCACGGCCGACCACGCCTCACCGATGGTGACCGGCATCGTCTACTGCGGGGTCATCGCGGGCTGCTGGAGCGTCTACGACATCGGCCGCGCCCACGAGTGGACGGACGCGCTCGCGGGCTGGTGCGCGGCGCAGCCGGAGCTGGGCAGCTTCGTCGGCGAGTGCCGGGTCCGCCGGGCCGAGCTGCGCCAGCTCCACGGCGACTGGGCCGTGGCGGCCGCCGAGCTCGACGGCATGGAGGACGACGTCGACCGGGTCTCGGCGGCGCTCGCCCTCTACGTCCGCGGCGACCTCCAACGGCTGCAGGGCCGGTGGGACGAGGCCGAACGGTCCTTCGTCGCCGCCGCGCGGCTCGGGCAAGAGCCTCAACCGGGACTCGCCCTGCTGCGCCTCGCCCGCGGGAGCACACAGGCGGCCGCCGCGATGGTGCGCCGCTCACTCACCGAGGTGAGCGGCCCCCGCCGGGTCGCGGTGGTGGCGGCGGCCATCGAGATCCTCCTCTCCATCGGGGACGCGGACGGGGCGACGGCGGCCGGCGAGGAGCTGGACCGGCTCGCCGCCCGGCACGACAGCGACGTCGTCCGCGCCCTCGCCGCGCAGGCACGGGCCCACCTCGCGATCGGCGCCGGGCACCCCGAGCAGGCCGGTGAACCGGCGCGCACCGCGCTCGAGACATGGCTGCGGGTGGGCGCGTTGTACGAGGAGGCCCGTGCCCGGTCGCTCCTGGGGACGGCGTGCCGGGCGCTCGGTGACGTCGAGTCCGCGGCCCGGGAGGAACGCACAGCTCGGGACATCTTCGAACGGCTGGGCGCGCGCCCAGACCTGGACGCGCTGGACCACCACGCCCGGCAGACGCTCAGCGCCCGGGAGGTCGAGGTCCTCCGGCTTGTCGCGACCGGCGCCACCAACCGGGCCATCGCCGCGGAGCTCGTCCTCAGCGAGCGCACCGTGGACCGGCACGTGAGCAACATCCTCACCAAGCTCGGCGTCGCGACCCGCGCGGCCGCCACCGCCCGCGCCGGTGAGTGGCAGCTGCTCTGACCCGTGTACCCACCGCCCGCGACCGACGCGAATGGGTGATGTCACCGACGCGGCCCACCGCCGCTGCTCCGTAGCGTCGATCCCGACCGATCGACACGAAGGAGCCGACCATGAACCGCACGATCGTCATCGGGGCCGGGCAGGCGGGCCTCGCCGCCGGCTACCAGCTCACGCGCCACGGACTGCCCTTCACCATCCTGGAGGCCGACGACCGGATCGGTGGCTCGTGGAACCACCGCTGGGACACCATGCGGCTCTTCACCCCCGCGATCAAGGACGGACTGCCCGGCGTGCCCTTCCCCCGGGGCGACCGCTTCCCGACAGGCGCGCAGATGGCCGCCTACCTCTCCGGTTACGCGGACCGGTTCGGCATGGTCGTCCGCACCGGTATCCAGGTGGACGGGCTCTTCCGCGACGGCGAGCGGTACACCGTGACGGCAGGATCGGAGAGCTTCGAGGCCGAGAACGTCATCCTGGCGACCGGGGCCGAACGGGTCCCGAACGTCCCGCCCTTCGCCGCCGACCTCTCCCCCGCGATCGCCCAGCTGCACTCGGGCGACTACCGCAACCCGGTCCAGCTACAGCCCGGCGCGGTCTTGGTCGTCGGTGCCGGCAACTCCGGGGCGGACCTCGCCCTCGACCTGGCACCGACGCATCCCGTGGTGCTCGCCGGCCGGCACCCTGGCCACATCCCGCCGCGCATCGAGTCCCCGGTCATGCGGGTGGGGTTCCGGTTCATCGCGTTCGCGTGGACGTACATCCTCACCGAGAACACCCGGCCCGGCCGGGCGTCGCGGGAGAAGGTGCTCGCCGGCCACTCCGGCCCGCTCATCCGGGTCAAGCCCCAGGACCTCGACGCGGCGGGCGTCCGCCGGGCACCTCGGGTCACCGGAGTGGTGCACGGGCTGCCGCAGACCGAGGACGGCGACATCCACGACGTCGCCAACGTGGTCTGGGCCACTGGCTTCCGGCCCGGCTACGAGTGGCTCAGCCTGCCCGGGCTCGACACGTCCGGCGGTCTCGAGAACGACCGGGGCGCCGTCGTCGGGCAGCCGGGGCTGTACGTCCTTGGGCAGCTGTTCCAGTACCGGTTCGGCTCGCACAACGTGGTCGGCGTCCCGCACGACGCAGAGATGGTCGTCGCGGACATCCGCCGCCGGGCGGGCCGCGGCGTCAGCGTCGCAGGCGCAGCGCGCAGCAGGTGGTGACGCGACCGTCGACGCCTCCCGGCGGCGGTGACGCATCAGGGCTGGCCCCCGTCCTCCCCACGCGGGGCGTCGATCGCCCCGGCGATGCGCTGCTCGAAGGCGTCGGTGGTGGCGGTCGGCAGCACGACGAGCCCCTCGAGCTCGCGCGTCGCGCGTTTGTAGGCGGACTGCCGCTCGGCATGGGTGGCCGCCGGATCGTCGGCGATGGCGATGAACTTCTTCGCGCGGACCAGCGCCTGCTGCTCCGGCACGGTGAAGTCCGACGTGCGACGCCGCCTTGCCTCCTGCTCGGCCAGGTCGAACGCCGTCTCGAAGTGGCGCACGGCGTCGCGGTACTCGGCGAGCAGGCCGGCGTCCTGCAGCTCCATCGCGTCGTCGGGCCGCAGGGCGTCCGCGTCCCGCTTGGCCCGGTGGAAGTCCAACGTGAGCGGCTCGCGCATGTCGGTCATGAGCGGGTAGTCGATGAGCTTGGCGACGTCGAGCTCGTAGTCGAGCCACCGCTTGGTGACGGCCTGGTGCCGTGCGAGGGTCCGGTCGATCTCGCTCTGGGTGACCCTGGCCTGCTCGGCCGCGGCGGCGCGGGCGCCGTACTTGATCCGCGCGAGCTCGATCCTGTCCTGCCGGCGCCGCTCGTCCCACTTACGGGCGTTGCGCATAAAGGCGTTGACGGAGCCGCCGAGGGCACCGCCGATCGGGAAGACGAGCCACCAGTAGTTGCCGATGAACTCGAGGACATCCACGGCGGGAGTCTAGGTGACCATCCATCCACCGGGACCGCGCTCCGTTTCCTCGCGCGCCGCCATCGTCCGTTTCGTAGTGTCGACGCCATAACCACACTGCCGCCCCCTTGTCGCGACATGTCATCTGCTCCGCGACATCTCATGACATGTCGCGAAAATGACTCAGCCGGCTGGCCCCAGCCTCTACGGCGATATCAACGGAGACGGCTGCAACGGTCACTTGTGCGTCCGCCTCGGAAGGGCGCCCTCGGGCTGTCGCGACCGAGAATCAGTCCCGGCCGGTCCTGCTCACGGCGTCGAGGATGACCTGCGCCAGCTTCTCCGGCTGGGTCAGCTGCGGCCAGTGCCCGCCGGGCAGGTCGACGTACTCGACCTTCGCGCGGGCCAGCTCGCTGACCGCCTCGTCCCCCGAGTCGACCCACGTGCGCAGGTCCGCGGCGGTGTACTCGGGGCACACCGCGGTCACCGGCACCTCGAAGCGGCGCTCGTCGGAGAGCCGCACTGGGTCGGTGAGCACGGCCGCCGGCGCCGGGATGGCGTCGGCGTAGAGCCGGGCGAGCGCGGCGTCGTCGAGGTCGACGATGTTGGCCTCCTCGCCGATCGCCGCCCAGTCCGGCATCGTCACCTCGCCGTCCTGCTCGGGCAGCCCGGTGAGGAGCGAGTCGCCGTCGGCCGACGGGAACCCGCCGACGTAGACCGCCCGCATCACACGGTCCGGGCGCGCGTCGACGGCGGCGTGCGCGATGCCGCTGCCGGCCGAGTGCGCAACCAGCAGGACGGGCCCGTCCGCCTCGTCGACGGCGGCGACCACCGCGGCGACGTGGTCGGCCAGGGTGATCCCGGACCGGTCGGCGTCCTTGCTCTCCATGCCGGGCAACGTCAGGGCCCGAGCTCGGTGGCCGTGCTCCTCGAGGAGCGGCGTGACACGGTCCCACGACGAACCGTGGAGCCAGAGACCTGGAACGAGCACGATGTCCATGGCAGTCCTCCGGGTAACGTCGGAGCCGACGATCGGGACTTCTCGACCGTCCGCGACGACGCTAACAGGCGACCCGGGACGCCGGTCGCTCAGCCGGGCTCGCCCGCTTGGACGAGGCCCGACTCGTAGGCGACGACGGCGATCTGGACCCGGTCCCGCAGGTCGAGCTTGGTCAGCACCCGCGAGACGTAGGTCTTCACGGTGGCCTCGCTCAGGAAGAGCTGCGCCCCGATCTCGGCGTTGGACAGGCCCCGGGCAACCAGTCGCACCACACCGATCTCACGCTCGCTCAGGGCGCTCAGCTCCGCGGGCAGCTGCCCCGCCCGCGGCCGGCGCGCGAACTGGGCGAGCAGCCGGGTGATCAGCGCCGGAGCGAGCATCGACTCCCCGCGAGCGACCACCCGGACGGCGTGCACGAGGTCGTCCGGAGCCACGTCCTTGAGCAAGAACCCCGCGGCCCCGCCGCGGACCGCGGACCACACGTACTCGTCGAGGTCGAACGTGGTCAGGACGAGGATCTTCGGGTGCGGGCCGGCGCCGGCGAGGATCTCGCGGGTGGCGGCGACGCCGTCGAGCCGGGGCATGCGGATGTCCATGAGCACGACGTCGGGGCGCAGCTCGCGCGCAGCGGTGACGGCGGCCCGGCCGTCCGCCGCCTCGCCGACGACGTCCAGGCCGGCGCGCTCGAGGATGAGCCGGAAGCCCATCCGGACGAGCTCCTGGTCGTCGACCACGAGCACGGTGGTCGGGGGTGCCGCCGTAACGGGCGCCGCGGTACCGGTCGCCCTCGCTCCGGAAGGGGTGCTCACGCCCCCTCCAGAGGCAGGACGGCGTCGACGGTGAACCCGGGCGCCGACGTGACGGTGAGGGTGCCGCCGAAGAGGGCCGCCCGCTCCCGCATGCCGACGATCCCGTGCCCGGGCTCGCCCTCGGCGGAGCGGGCCGGGCCGCCGTCGGACACCCGGATCCGCAGGTCCGCCTCGCCGAAGTGGAGCGCGACGCGGGCCCGCTCGGCCACGGAGTGTCGGCGCACGTTCGTCAGCGCCTCCTGGACGATCCGGTACGCGGTCAGGTCGAGGCCCGCGGCGAGCGGGGTCCGCTCCCCCGTGACCTCGACGTCGACCTCGAGACCCGACTCACGCACCGCACCGACGAGCTCGGGCAGCGCGTCGACCCCGGGCTGCGGGGTGAACGCACCGACCGGCTCGAGCTCGCGCAGCATGTGCACCATCCGGCGCATCTCGGTCAGCGCACCGGCACCAGTGGAGCGGATGGCGGCCAGCGCCCGGCGAGCGAACGCGGGGTCGTCGTCGACCACCTGCTCGGCGGCGCCGGCCTGGACCACGATGACGCCGACGGCGTGGGCGACGATGTCGTGCAGCTCCCGGGCGATACGGGCTCGCTCCTCGGCGACGGCGGCCGCGGCCCGCTCCCGCGCCGTCGTCTCGGCCTGGTGGGCGCGCACGGCAGCCGCGGCGGCGTGTTCGGCCGCGGCGGCGGCCCGGTCCGCGGACACGCGCAGCCCGTGCCCGCACAGGAACGCCAGGGTCACCGCGCCCCAGTGGAAGACCAACTCCCCCGGGTCGCGCAGGAGCGGGAGGAAGAGGTCGGCGACGACGAGCAGCACCGCCATCGCGACCGCGGTCAGCCACCGCAGCCGGCCGGGCGCGTGCCGGGCGAGCGAGTAGACCAGGACGAGCATCGGCACGAGCTGGCCGAGAAAGAGGACCTGGAGCGACCCGCCGGTCATGACGCCAAGGACCGGCCACACCGCGAGCGCGGCCAGCGCCAGGCGTGGCCGGGTGCGGCGCTGGGACAGCAGCGCCGCAAACGCCACGATCCCGGCCGAGCTGACGACGGGCGAGCCCGAGCCGTAGACGGACTCCATCGGCAGCCACACCTCGACCAGGCCCAGCACGGCGACCAGGGCGGCGACGCCGACGTCCTGCATCCGTTCCCGCCTAGGGTGCTCCACGGGCTCAATGTACGGCGGCTGCCGCCGGTCCGGTGTCGTTCCGGAGGTGACTGGCAGTCAACCCGGGTTGATCCGGGTGGCGCGACGGGTCAACTCCAGGCGCCATCCCCGGCGACCCGCCGCCGATGCCGGGTGACCTGGCCCGTCCCTAGCGTCGGTCCCAGCCGGCACTGTCGCCGGGACCTCTTCGAACCCGGCACCGTCGCTGGGACCATCCCAAGGAGCCACCATGCACATCTCGTCCCCCACCGTGCGTTGGACCGTCGTCGTCGCGCTCGTCCTCGCCGCCCTGACGACCGTTGTGAGTGTCCTGCTCATGCCGGACTTCTCAGGCACCCACGCGGACTGGCTGACGGCGATCGCCGCCGGCCCCGCGGCGGCCACCGCGTCCTCGCACCTGTTCACGGTGTCCCAGCTCTTCGTCGCCGTCGGCGTGGTGGGTGTCGCCGCACAGATCTACCGCCGGGCGCCGCGCCTGACGTTCCTCGCGGCGTTGCTGGTCGTGCTCGAGGCGTTCGGGCACGCGGTCCACGGCGGCCTCAGCGCGACGATGGTCGAGATGGCGGCCGACCCCGCCAACGCCGATACCTATGCCGCTCTGCTTGAGGGCGTCGAGTCCCCGACCGGTCTGCTGCCGTACATGGCGCTCGGGCTGCTGGGCGCGGTCGTCGGCCTGATCCTGCTGGGCGTGGCGCTGTTGCGCGCGGGGTACGGCCCGCGGTGGCTGGGCGTCACGCTGATCGCGTTCGTGGTGGTCGAGTTCGGTCTCTCGGGGATCAGCATGTGGGCCACGTACCTCTCGGGCGCGCTGTTCCTCGTGGCCTTCCTCGCCATGGCGGCCCTCACCGCCCGCGGGTCCGACGGCGGAGCGCGCCGCCCGGCGACGGCGTCGACCGCCGCCGAGGTGGGCTCGAAGTGAGCCCACGGTGACGGAGCGAGCCCCGCAGGGGCGCGTGGCTTACCGGTCCGGGCGCGTGGCCTTGCCGTCGGCGGGTCCTCACCGAGCGACTACGTCTGACCACCGGCCAACGCTTCGGCGATGGCCTTGCACATCGGCCGTGCTCAGCTCTCCAGCTTCTTGACGATGCGCTGGACGGTGAGCCAGGTGCGCGTGGTGATGTCCTTGCCGTAGGTCTTGTCCAGCCAGAACATGAAGTCCGGGGTCTGGCCGGGTTGGCTGTTGTCGATGACCGCGAGGAAGACGCGGGCCGCCTTGTCGTAGCCGACAATCCGGGTGCGCGGATCGGGCGACTCCGGCAGCCGGCCCGGTCCCGTGGCGCCGTCCTTGAGGAATGTCGCGGTCAGGTAGGTGCCCCGGCCGTGGGTCAGCCCGGGGAAGGGATCGCTGTCCAGCAGGGCACGGAGCTCGGCGTGGTCGCGGATGATCGTGCCGCCGGCGATGCCGAGCTCGCTGTGAAGCGCGCTCAAGATCCGCTGCTCGAGAATCGGGACGTCGGCCTCGGTGCTGGTGGAACACGATGTTGCCGCTGGCCAGCACCGAGCCCACGTGCTCGAACCCCAGACCTTCGAACACCCCGCGCAGCTTGTCGTTGGTCATGTTCGGGTTGCTCGGTGTGATCCCGCGCAGCAGTGCCGCGTACCTGTACACCCCACCGAGGGTAGTCAGCCGACGCCGGGGTGTTTTCGCAGTCGGCGCGACGTCGATCGCGCGGATCGCGCCACCTACGCCCTATCTCGCGCCGGCTCAGCAGCGGCGACCAGGCACGACGCGCGAGGGCTCGTGGGACGCCGTCGCCCGCGGCCGCGGTCAGGCGGAGACCCACGGCTCAGCCGCTGAGCTTGTGCCCGTCAGGCCTTGGGCTCGTCAGGCCGTCACGCTGACCGGACGCCCTCACCGTATGCGAGCACTGCCTTGTCAACCGTGAGCAGCTCGACTCCCTCCTCGAGAGCCTGCGCCACCAGCAGGCGGTCGAACGGGTCGTTGTGAAGCGGCTGAAGACTACGCACACGCAAGACGTGCGCCCCCGTCACCACCACCTCGCCCAGACCGGCCAGCCGCGCATAGGTGCGCACCGCCTCCGGATCGACATTGAAGTCCCGCCGGTCGGGGCCGGCCTTGATCACGATCTCCCACAGGCTCACGACACTGAAGGACACCTGCTGAGTGGTGTCCTCGAGGAGCGCGCGCGTGAACGCGGGCAGGCGAGCCGCCCCGAGCGCGGCCCACAGCAGGACGTGGGTGTCGAGCAGATAGGCCGTCACTGCCCCAGCCCGAAGAGCTCGGCGACGTCGTCGGACATCATCTCGTCGAAGTCATCGGGGATCTTGGTTTCCGCGGCGATGCTCGGTGGCAGAAATCCCACTCGGGGAACCGCCGGCGCGTCGACGATGGGGATGACGCGGGCCACGGGCTTGCCGTTGTTCGCGATGATGAACTCTTCCTTGACGAGGCGCGAGAGGTGCGTTTTCGCCTCGTGCATGTTCACCGTCCGCATGGTCACCCCTTAGTTCGGCTTAGTCTACCGCGGTATCGGCAGCCGGTTCGTAGGCATGCCTAACGCCGCGGTCGCACGCCTGCTCGTCGTGAGTGAGAAGGCCGTGGCCGGGCGTACCGCGACCGGCGGAGACGTACCGCTGCTCCGGGAGCACCGCCCGTGTCGGTAGGGTTGCCTCCCTGATCAGCGGCGACGACATCCGCCGGTGCCGGGACGACAGGACCAGGACCGCGAACTCCATGGCGAGCACATCAGCAACGCGCGGGGTCGGCTTCCGCTCCGAGCGGGGCCCCGTCCTCGTCGCGCTCATGCTCACCACGGCGCTCATCGCCATCGACTCCACGATCGTCGCGACGGCGGTGCCCTCGATCGTCGACGACATCGGTGGGTTCACGTCCTTCCCCTGGCTGTTCTCCAGCTACCTGCTCGCCCAGGCAGTCACCGTGCCGATCTACGCCAAGGTCTCCGACATGATCGGGCGCAAGCCGGTCGTCTTCATCGGAATCGGGCTGTTCCTCCTCGGGTCGGTCCTGAGCGGGTTCGCGTGGAGCATGCCCGTGCTCATCGCCGCCCGGCTCGTGCAGGGCCTCGGCGCCGGTGCGGTGCAACCGATGGCGATCACGATCGCCGGGGACATCTACACGGTCGCCGAGCGGGCCAAGGTCCAGGGATACCTCGCCAGCGTCTGGGCGGTCTCCGCCGTCCTCGGCCCGACCCTCGGCGGGACGTTCGCCTCGCTGGGGATCTGGCGGGCCATCTTCTTCGTCAACGTCCCGGTCTGTCTGCTCGCGGCGTGGATGCTTGCCAGGTCCTTCCACGAGTCGGTCGGGCGTGAGCGGCACCGGGTCGACGTCCTCGGGGCGACGCTGCTGACCGTGGCGCTCAGCCTGCTCATGCTCGCGCTGCTCGAGGGCGGGCACGCGTGGGCGTGGGACTCCCCGGCGGGCATCACGATCGTCGCCGCCGGCGCCGTCCTGCTCATCCTGTTCGTCCTCGCCGAACGACGTGCGGCGGAGCCGGTGCTGCCCGCCTTCGTCTTCACCAGGCGCCTCCTGCTCACGACGACGCTCATCGCCTTCGGTGTCGGCGCGGTCCTGCTCGGGCTCACCTCCTACGTCCCTACCTATCTCCAGGGGGTCCTCGGCGCCGACCCGATCGTCGCCGGACTGGCTCTCGCCACCCTCACCATCGGCTGGCCCATCGCCGCCTCGGTGTCCGGGCGCATCTACCTGCGGCTGGGCTTCCGAGCGACCAACCTCATCGGAGTCGCGCTCGCCATCGCGGGCACGGTGGTCCTCGCCATCGTCGTCGCCCTCTCCCCCACGGTGCTCCTCGTGGCGACCGGATGCTTCATCGTCGGCCTCGGGCTCGGCTTCACCTCCACGCCGAGCATCGTTGCCGCGCAGTCGAGCGTGGAGTGGGCCGAGCGAGGTGTGGTCACCGGGACGAACATATTTTCCCGGTCGGTGGGCAGCGCCTTCGGCGTGGCCGTGTTCGGCGCCTTGTCCAACGCCGTCTATGCCCGGCTCGGCAACCACGGGCCCGACGCCATCGCCGAGGCCTCCAGCGCGGTTTTCCTGGCCGCCGTCGTCGCCGCGGTCCTCATCGCCGCGGCGGTCCTCGCGATGCCGAAGGTCATGGCACCGTCTGCCTGAGAGCTGCGCCAACCCCGCAACGGGGGCGTCGGCGGCTCAGGCGTTGCCGACGCGGGCTGGTAGTACAACACTCAGGCAACGCCTGAGGAATGTACTACCAGCCCGTGCGTGGTCCACTGATCGTCGAGGCAAAAGAGCCCCCGGGAAGACACTGCTGGCACCGACCCCGCTTCGCCGCAACCCAGTCGGCCGAACCCTGATCTGAAGACCCTGGACCGGTTGGTCGGAACCTGGGAAATCTCCGGTGACGCCGAGGGGAGGGTCACCTACGACTGGACGGAAGGCGACTTCTTCCTGTTCCAGCATGTCGACCTTGGCGGCACCAGTGGGCTGGTTGTCATCGGCCACCTCCAGCTGTACGGCGAGGAACTGAGCGCGGACATCAGGTCGCGCTACTACGGCTTCTCCGAGGGCGTGACCTTCGACTGCACCCACGAGATCGTCGGAGACACGCTCACTGGCGCCGGGCACTAACCCCGGAGGCGGCGGCTACAGCACCGTCTCGACCCGGCGCAAGATCTAGGTCTTTTGACCCTCTGCCCGCGGTGCGGACGCGGCTAGGTTGGTGCCACAAGACCAGGACTCCCCGGCGGCCAGACGGACGCACACGCCGCCCACCGCCGGAGGCGAACGGTGCGGATCGAGCTGGACGAGGTGATGCGTAGCAGTGACGAAGCACCGCAGCGCCACCCCGGCCGCCAGGCACACGTAGCGACACACTGGCCGTTGATGCGCAGTCAGCACCGGCACAGCCCAGGATCGGGCAAGGTCGAAGAAGCCGGCCCCCGTGGTGACGAGCAAGAGGCCCGGGTCTTCGGACCCGGGCCTCTCGCATCCCCGCCGCCTACACCCCCGCCTCGAGCGGAAGACGACCCCTAACGGTCAGGGTCCGTGCCGGGTGGCCGAACAGTCACCTGGGAGGAGGTCGTCGAGCTTGACGTCCAGGACGGCGTCGCAACGGAGTCGAACCGTCACGGGGTGGCTCCAGCGACCCCGTGACAGTTCGGCATCAGCCTAGGGATTGATAACCGACCGCAGCATCGCCTGCGTCTCTTCGTCGGTCGACAGCACGAGGGTGCCGCGCAGCCCACGTGTGAGCAGGACCTTATAGACGTGCCGCACTAGACGGTCGAAGGTCGCATCGTCGACCGTATTGCGTGACTTGAAGTCCGGGTCTTTGTTGAACTCACGTCGCGAGACCCACCGGTCGTCCCGCCACACCAGATCTGGACCGATGACGACGCCGTTCCAGGAGTACTCGAATCCTTGCGCGGTGTACACACAGCCGACCTGCTCGAAACCGGCAGGGTCGTACGCCCACAACCATGACGGTGGCGCGCCGCCGATCGCCCGATCGCTCTTGAGGTTCCACGGCTTCGACCAGGCCCCGATCCGGACGTCCGCCACGAGCGAGCCGTCCGTGTTCGGGTTGCTCCAGGGCGACGACGGCCGGCCGCGGCTCATGGAGCTCGAGGCCGTCGAGAAGAACCTGTATTTCGACAGCGCACCGAGCTCCGTGGACCGGCTGGCCGACGCCGTCGTCACGCGCGCCGCCCGGCCCGGAGCGTGACCGGGGTGCGCGACGCCGCCGGGGTGCGCCGCTCGCCCGTGCGCCGCAGCGCATAGGCACGACCTCGAGGCCTCCGCCCCGGCTCACCTGCCCTCGGGGTGTTCAGAGCCAACGCGGCCTGGCTGATCTGTGCCGTCGTGGCCTTTGACCTCATGCGCTCGCGCCACACCGTCCGTCCGGGCCAAAATCAGCCCACCCCACCCGCCCCGTCGGTGGATCGAGGCAATGCGGCGACCGGTGTGCTGTAGGCCACATTCGGACACTCGCCGGGCGGTAGCGTGCCAGGCGTGAAGACGGACGAGCTGTTCGCGAGCCCGGAGTCGTTGGCCGCCGCCCTCGCCACCACCGGTTATCTCGCCGACGTCGGGCTGGCGACGGTCACGTGGCTCGCGCACCGGCTTCAGCGGCCGATCCTGGTGGAGGGCGAACCGGGGACGGGCAAGACCGCGCTGGCCGAGGCGCTCGCCCAGGCCGCCGGGCGTCCGCTGATCCGGTTGCAGTGCTACGAGGGCATCGACGCCTCCCAGGCGCTCTACGACTGGGACTTCCCGCGCCAGATTCTTCACCTGCGCGCGGTCGAGGCCCTGGCCGGGGCCCGAGCCGCCACCGCAGCAGCTGCCAGCGGGACCGGCACCGGCACCGGCACCGGCGAACCGCAGCCGGACGCCGTCGTGCGCGAGGCGGAGCTCTTCGACGAGCGGTTCCTGCTGGCCCGGCCGATCCTGCGGGCGCTGCGCGAGAGCCCCTGCGTGCTCCTTATCGACGAGATCGATCGGGCCGATGACGAGTTCGAGGCGTTCCTGCTGGAGGTGCTCTCCACCTGGCAGGTGACGATCCCGGAGATCGGGACGGTCACCGCCACCGAGCCGCCCATGGTCGTGCTGACCTCCAACCGCACCCGCGATCTGCACGACGCGCTCAAGCGGCGCTGCCTGTACCAGTGGATCGACCATCCCGGCTTCGAGCAGGAGGTCGACATCGTCCGCACCCGCCTGCCGGAGGTGGACGCGGCGCTGACCGAGCAGGTGGTGGCTCTGGTTCAGAGCCTGCGCCGCGACGGTGAGCTCATCAAGCCCCCCGGGGTCGCCGAGACCCTCGACTGGGCTCGGGCCCTGGACGCGCTCGGCGCGAGCGCGGTCGACCCCGACGTCGCCGCCCGCACCCTGGGCGCGGCGATCAAGTACCGCGAGGACGAGCACCGGGTGCGCGAGCTTCTGCATCAGACGGGCCGGCAGCCGTGACGTCGCGCCCACCCGGCGTCCCGCGCGCTCCCGGACGCCCACCCCCGCCCGGAGGCCGGTGAGTCGGGTGCCGTGGACTGTCCAGGAGTCCCTGCTCGGTTTCGCCCGGGCGTTGCGGGCGGCCGGGCTGCCGGTCACGGCCGCACACGAGCGTCTGTTCCTGCAGGCGGCGGCAGAGGTCGGCATCTCTGCCCGGGAGCAGGTGTATTGGGCAGGCCGTTGCACCCTGACCGGCTCGCCGGACGACGTCGTGCCCTTCGACGAGATCTTCGCCAGCTGGTTCGGCGGGGCATCGTTCGAAACGCTGACCCGCAGGCCCTCGCCTCTGCCGTCTGGGCTACAGGCCCCGCTGGTCGACGGGGCGGAGAGCGTGCTGCGCCTGTCGGGCAGTCCGGCCCCGGCGGTGGCGTCCACGACCGAGGTGCTCCGACACCGCGACATCGGCGTGATGGGCGCCGCGGAGCGCCAAGAGCTCCGGCGCCTTCTGGCCACCCTCGACCCCCGCCCGCCACGGCGCCGGGCCCGGCGGCACACCGCCGCGCGGCGCGGTGACCTGGACGGCCCTCGCACCCTGCGCGAGCAGCGCCGCCGCATGGGCGAGGTCGGACCGGTGGTCTACCGCCGCAAGCGGCTGCGCAACCGGCGCACCGTGGTGCTGCTCGACGTCTCCGGCTCGATGCGGCCCTACGCCGACTCCAACCTCCGCCTGGCCCACCGGATGCTCCACGCGGCGCCGCGGACCACCGAGGTGTTCACCATGGGCACCCGCCTGACCCGGGTGACCCGCGCGCTGCGCCCCCGCACCGCCGACCAGGCCCTGGTCGCGGCCGGCGACGTCGTGCCGGACTGGGCCGGCGGCACCCGGCTCGGTGAGATGCTGCGGGCCTTCGTCGACCGGTGGGGCCGCGGCGGGTTGGCCCGGCAGGCCGTCGTCGTCGTCTTCAGCGACGGGTGGGAGCGGCAGGAGCCCGAGCTCCTCGGCGAGCAGGCGCGCCGGCTGCGTGCGCTGGCCCACTGCGTGATCTGGGTCAGCCCGCACCGCGGCAAGGCGGGGTACCAGCCGGTGCAGCAGGGCATCATGGCGGTCCTGCCCCACATCGACCACTTCGTCGCCGGGCACTCCCTGGCCGCGTTCGCCGAGCTGCTCGACGCCGTCGCCCAAGCCTGACGGAGTGCTCTCTGCTGCGGGCCTGCCCGCGCTCACGTGCGGCGGGCTCACCGCCCCTCCACCCCCCGGGCCGCGCCAGAGGGCCAAACATCGCAACGTCGTCACGGTCGTGGCCCGGGACGACGCGGCGAACGGTCGAGTGTGACGCTGTCGCGCTCTCGGAGGGGTCGCACACCGCAACTTCGCCACATTGGTGTGCGGGCACAACGCGTCACGCCGTCGAATGTGACGGTCTTGCGCTCCAGAGGTGCCAGAAGCGTGCAGTTGTCCGGGTCGGGCGAGCGAGCGAGCCACGTCCGACTCTGCGAGTAGGCACCGGCGCTGCTGCCTTGTAGCTAAGAGCTGCGCCCGGCCCGTCCGACGACGATCCCCGCCACCAGCCCGACGAGCCCGACCGCGCCGATCATGGCGTAACGCCGCACCAGCACTGGTAGCACGGCCGCGCCGAGATCCACCGCGTCCGTGGTCTGTCCCGCCGGCGCCGGGGTGGGTCGTATGCCTCGGGCGGCGTCCGGCGCAGGCCGGGATGCCGTGGCCATGGCCGGCGGCGCAGCCGCAGGCGCAGGCACCGCCGTCGGCCCGGACTCCCCCAACCCCGGCTCCGCCGTCGGCCCGGACGCGGTCTCGAACTGGCTCTCGATGCACGCGACGAACTGGCCGAGGAGCTTGTCGGAGACGTCCTGCATGACCCCGCGGCCGAACTGGGCCGGCTTGCCGGTGATGCTGAGGTCGGTGAGGACCTCCACCCGGGTGCCGGCGCCGTCGTCGGTCAGCGACATCGTCACGGTGACCGACGCCGTGCCGTTGCCGCGCCGATCCTTCCCCCGGGCCTCGATGACCGCCCGGTGGCCGGCATCGTCCCGCTCGACGAAGCTACCCGTGCCCGTGTACGTCAGGGCGATGGGCCCGAGCTTGACCTTGACGGTCCCGGTGAAGGAGTCGGCGTCGGCCTCGGTGACGCTCGCGCCGGGGAAGCAGCTGCCCACCCGGTGCAGGTCGGTGAGCAGCGCCCAGGTGCGGGCCGGGTCGGCGGGGACGGTGAAGGCGTGGGTCAGCTCCACGGCCTCACGCCCCCACGGCCGTGAGCACCGCCCGGCGGGTCAGGACACCGGCGAGGTGTCGGCGGTACTCGGCGTCGCCGTTGAGGTCCGACGGCGGCTCGGTGCCCTCCCCCGCCCGGGCGCAGATCGCGTCGAGGTCCGTCGCGGTGGCCGGCATCCCGATCAGCAACCGCTCGACGTCACGGGCCCGCAGCGGCGTGGCACCCATGTTCGTGAGCGCCACCCGGGCCTCAGTGATGGTCCCGGCCTCGGCGCGGGCGGTGACCGCGACCCCGACGATCGCCCACTGGTGGGAGACGCGGACGAACTTCTCGTACGCGCAGCCCCACCCGGTGTGCTTGGAGATCTCGACGGCGACGAGCACCTCGCCCGGTCCTACCGCCGTCTCGAAAAGGCCGAGGAAGAACTCCGCGGCCGGTACCCGCCGCTCGGTCCCGTCCGCGCCGGCGATGACCATGGTGGCGTCGAGGGCGAGGACGGGCGCGCCGACGTCGCCGGCCGGGTCCGCGTGGGCCAGTGCCCCGCCCAGGGTGCCCCGGTGGCGGATCTGCGGGTCGGCGACCTCGGTGATCGCCTTGACCAGCACGCCGGCGTGCTGGTCGACGGCGGGGTCGTCGAGGAGCTGCTGATAGGTGGTCATCGCGCCGATGCGCAGTCGGTCCCCGGCGTCGGTGATGCCGGCCAGCCCGGGGACCTTGGCGAGGTCGACGAGCACCTCGGGGGCGTTCAGGCGCATCCGCAGCACGGGTAGGAGGGACTGGCCGCCGGCGATGATCTTGGCGTCGTCGCCGTGCTCGGCCAGGGCTGCCAGGGCATCGGACAGGCTCGTGGGAGCGAGGTAGTCGAACGCTGCGGGGATCATCGGGCACCGCCTTCGTCGTCGCGGGGGTTCTGGTCGGCGTCGCCGGGCAGCGGGTCCTGGTTGGGCTCGCCCGGCGCGAAGTGTGCGGCCGCGTCGGGCGGGGCTGCGCCGTCGGGCAAGGCTGCGCCCTCGGGCACGGCTGCGCCGTCGGCCCGGGCTCCCCCGGCCTCCCGAACCGCGCGCCACACCCGCTGCGGGGTCAGGGGCATGGTGATGTCCTCCACCCCGAGATGACGGACGGCGTCGAGCACGGCGTTGACCACGGCCGGGGTCGAGGCGATGGTCCCGGCCTCCCCGACGCCCTTGGCGCCGAGGTCGTTCGTCAGCGACGGGGTCACGGTGTTCTCGGTGACGAAGGAGATCGTGTCCGCGGCCGTGGGCAGGGTGTAGTCGACGAACGAGCCGGACACCAGCGTGCCCTGCTCGTCGTAGACCGCCTCTTCCCATAGCGCCTGGGCGATGCCCTGGACGAGGCCTCCGTGCACCTGCCCCTCGACCAGCAACGGGTTGACGATCGTGCCGACGTCGTCCACGCACACGTAGCTGCGCATCGTCACCTGGCCGGTCTCGGTGTCGACCTCCATCGCGCACAGGTGGGTGCCGTGCGGGTAGGAGAAGTTGACCGGGTCGAAGGTGGCGTCGGCGTCCAGGCTCGGCTCCATGCCGTCGGGCAGGTCGTGGGCGGCGAAGACCCGCAGGGCCAGGTCGGTCAGCCCGATCGCGGTGTCGGTGCCCTTGACCTGGAACTTCCCGCCGGTGAACTCCAGGTCGTCCTCGGCGGCCTCGAGCACGTGCGCGGCCAGCGGCAGGGCCTTCTCGATCACCTTGTCCGCGGCCTTGACCACGGCCTGGCCGCCGACGACGAGTGAGCGGGACCCGTAGGTGTCCAGGCCCTTGTGGGAGATCTGGGTGTCACCGTGGAGGACCTCGACGTCCTCGAAGGGCACCCCGAGCCGGTCGGCGACGATCTGGCTCCACGCCGTCACGTGCCCCTGGCCGTGCGGGGAGGTGCCGGTGACCACCTCGACCTTGCCGGTGGGCAGCATCCGCACCGCGGCGTGCTCCCAGCCGCCGGCGCCGTAGCTCAGCGCGCCGAGCACCCGGGAGGGGGCCAGCCCGCACATCTCGGTGAACGTCGAGACGCCGATACCGAGCTGGACCGTGTCGCGGGCGGCGCGGCGCTCGGCCTGCTCGCGGCGCAGCGCGTCGTAGTCGAAGAGCTCCTTGGCCCGGGCCGTGGCCGCCTCGTAGTTGCCCGAGTCGTACTCCAGGCCGGCGACGGTGGTGAAGGGGAACTCCTCGTGGGTGATCCAGTTCTTCTCGCGCAGCTCGAGGGGGTCCATGCCGAGCTCGGCGGCGAGGTCGTCCATGAGCCGCTCGATGGCGAAGGTCGCCTCGGGCCGGCCCGCGCCGCGGTAGGCGTCGGTCCACGTCTTGTTGGTGAAGACGTTGGTGCAGGTGAAGTGATAGGCGGGGAACTTGTAGATGGCGTTGTACATGAACGCCCCGAGGATCGGCACCCCGGGGGTGACCAGGCCCAGATAGGCGCCCATGTCCGCCGTCAGCTCGACCTTGAGCCCGGTGACGGTGCCGTCGCGCTTCGCGGCCAGGGTGAGCTTTTGCCACTGGTCGCGGCCGTGGTGGCCGGAGACGAGGGACTCGCTCCGCGTCTCGGTCCACTTGCACGGCTTGCCGGTGCGGCGCGCCGCGAGGAAGGTGATGACCTCCTCGGGCGTGACCTGCAGCTTGCCGCCGAACCCGCCGCCCACGTCGGGGGCGATGACCCGCACCTTCGACTCCGGCACGCCCAGGGTCAGGGCCAGCATCACCCGCAGGATGTGCGGGACCTGCGTGGAGGTCCACATCGTGTACTGCTCGCCGGTGGGGTCCACCGCCGTCGCGCGCGGCTCCATGTAGGCGGGGATGAGCCGCTGCTGGCGGAACTCGCGCTCGATGAGCACCTCCGCGCCGGCGATGGCGTCCTCGACGTCACTGCCGGTACCGGCCGCGGCGGAGTCGAAGGTCCACACGGCCGAGACGTTGGTGCCCAGGTCCGGGTGGGCCAGGGCTGTGTCGGCGGCGGCGTCCTTGAGATCGACGACGGCGGGCAGCTCGACGTAGTCGACGTCGACCAGCTCCGCGGCGTCGCGGGCGGCGGCAGGGCTGCGGGCGATGACGACGGCGACGATCTCCCCGGCGAAGGCGACCCGGTCGACGGCGATGGCCGGGTGGGGCTGGGCCTTCTGGTCGGGCGTGATCGGCCAGGCGGTGGGCAGGGCGCCCTGTTCGTCGGCGACGTCCGCGCCCGTAAGGACGGCGACGACGCCCTCGGCGTCCTTGGCGGCGGCGGTGTCGATCGCGGTGATGGTCGCGTGGGCGAAGGGGCTGCGCACCATGGCCAGGTGCAGCATGCCGGGCAGCACGATGTTGTCGGTCCACCGGGTGCGGCCGGTGATGAGCCGGCGGTCCTCCTTGCGGCGGCGGGCCCGGCCGATCTCGGAGGTGGCCGTTGCGGTGCGCTCCTCGGTGAGGGTCATGACCGCACCTCCGCCGTCGCCATGGCCGCCGGTGCTGTCTCCTCGGCCTCCGCCGTCGTCGCGCCGGCTGCCTGCTGCACGGCGCGGACGATGTTGTGGTAGCCGGTGCACCGGCACAGGTTGCCCTCGAGACCGACGCGGATCTTCTCCTCGGTGAGGTCCTCGGTGTGGGCGATGAGATCGGTGGCCTGCATGATCATGCCCGGCGTGCAGTAGCCGCACTGCAGGGCGTGGCAGTCGTGGAAGGCCTGCTGGACAGCGGTGAGCTCGCCGTCCTGCGCGAGCCCCTCGATGGTGGTCACCTCATGCCCGTCGGCCTGGACGGCCAGGACGTTGCAGGACTTCACGCTGCGCCCGTCGAGGTGGACGGTGCAGGCGCCGCAGTTCGAGGTGTCGCAGCCGATGACGGTCCCGGTCTTGCCGAGGGTCTCGCGCAGGTAGTGGACGAGCAGGGTCCTGGGCTCGACCTCGTCGCTGTACCGGGTGCCGTCGACAGTCACGCGAATGCGAGTCATGGATCCTCCAGGTAGGGACGTCATCGTCATCTCGGATCATGGCGGCGTTCCGGGGCGCTCGCAGCCGAATGGCGGCCCTGAGTTGGTGCCCGCACGGTTCGCTCGCCAACCCTCGCGGAACAGGCAAAGTTCCGGCCTTCTGGCCGGCCTGCCGGTGCAGGTGAGGGTCCTGCGCAGGACCATGGGTGCATGGGCACCGTCGACGAGACCATTGCCGAAGTTCCTTCGCCGTCGCGCGAGGCCCTCCGGCACGTCATCGACATCGCGCGGCGTCTCGCACCGGGGGCTGAGGACGGCATGAGCTACGGAATGCCGGCCCTGAAGGTGGCCGGAAAGCCGTATGTCGCGGTCGTCGCCGCTGCCAAGCACCTTTCCCTGTTCCCGTTCTCGTCCGCGGCGATCGACACCGTCCGCACGGACCTGACGGGCTACTCGCTGTCGAGGGGCACGGTGCGGTTCTCGGCCGAGCACCCGCTGCCCGACGACGTCGTCGAGCGCCTCTTGCGCGCCCGGCTGGCCGAGATCGGCGGGTAGAACACCATGTGAGCAGATCGCCCGCTCAGGGATGCAGCGGCCAGGTCGAGGGCGTGTCCGTCGCGATGGACACCACGTCAGCCGTGATCCCGTAAAGCCCCCAGACGACCAACAGGACGAACAAGATCCGGCCGGCCGCCGTGACGGCATCACTCCGCCACGCCCGCAGGACCGCCTCCGACCGGCTCAGGCCGAACGCCGCGGCGAGCGGCAGGGCCACGAAGACGAGGGTGGCGTGCAGCGCTGCCGCGCCGGCGACGAGCACCAGCCAGACCGGCGCGCGACGTGCCCAGCCGCCGGGTGCCTCCAGCCGGTCGACAACCGCCGGAGCGAGGAGCCCGAACCCGGCCGGAATGGCCACGAACGTCACGACCGCGAGCCATTCCGGGCGCAGGGCCGAGAAGTCGAACGAGGGATGGTCGTGCACGAAGAACGCTCCGCCGATGCTGCCGGTGAAGAGCGCGAAGAGCCCGGACCGGGCTCGCCGCGACGGCGGCAGCACCCGGCGGACCCACAGGTAGATCAGGCCCGCGATGGCGCCGAGCGCGATAGTCGTCACGAACAGGGTGACGGTGCCGCGCAGGGAGATCTCGCCCACCCGCGCCAGGTCGTCCGTCATCTGTCCACGAGCCGTCGAGGGCGAAGTCACGGCGAGGACCCGCATGACCAGCCGGCCCAGCACACCGCCGACGAGCAGACCGGCAAGCCCGCCGCCGAGGGCACCCGCGGCCAGCGTGCGCCAGAACGACGCCGCCGTCGGACGGGCCAGCGGGCCGCCGTCGGGAGGTAGTTCCTTGACCAGCGACACGCGGACCTCCGGTTCTCGTCTGTCGGCGGGACAAGGATGCCCGCCGACAGACCGTTTGTCCGCGAGTTCAGCACGTACATCACCAGGGCCCACGACGAGCACAGCGAGGCGTTCCCTGCCGGGCGGCCACCGCGCTGACGGACCGGGCACCTACGCTGCTCCCATGCCGAACCCCACTGCCGCGATCCTCGTGATCGGTGACGAAGTCCTCTCCGGGCGCACCCGCGAGGCCAACGCCTACCACCTCGCCGGCGAGCTCACCCGCGTCGGGATCGACCTGCGGGAGATCAGGGTGGTGCCCGACGACCACGCCTTCATCGTCGACGCCCTCAACGCCCTGCGCGCCGCGCACGACCACTTGTTCACCTCGGGGGGCATCGGCCCCACCCACGACGACATCACCGCCGACGCCGTCGCCGCGGCTTTCGACGTCGGCATCGACGTGCGCGACGACGCCCGCGAGCTGCTCGAGAACGCCATGGCCGGCCGCGGACAGACCGCCACCGAGGAGCAGCTGCGCATGGCCCGCATCCCCGACGGCGCCACCCTCATCACCAACGGCATCTCCGGCGCGCCAGGATTCAGCATCGGCAACGTCCACGTCATGGCCGGGGTGCCGAGCATCTTCGTCGCGATGCTCGCGGTCGTCCTGCCCACGCTCGACGCCGGCACCCCGCGCCTGTCCCGCGAGGTCCGATTCGAGGTGGGCGAGAGCCGGATCGCCTCCCCGCTGCGCGAGCTCGCCGAGGAGGTGCCGCAGCTGAGCGTCGGCTCCTACCCGTTCCGCGACGGCGACGTCCGGGGCACGAACGTGGTGGTGCGCGGCACCGACCCGGCCATGGTCGAGGACGCGGTGGCGCGGCTCGAGGCGCTGCGGGCGACTGTCGGCGCGTGAGGCCGGCCTCGTGACCACGGAGCCCTCGCGTTCTCGACCGTCAGCCCTGCCCGTAGGTCAGGTGCACCACGCCGTTGTCGTAGACGTCGTGCTCCTTCAGCGCGAGGCGGGTGGGGGCGCCGTCGGCCTCGAACAGGTGGGCCCCCGTGCCGCGGGCGACCGGGTAGACGAACAAGTGCAGATCGTCCACGAGGCCGTCCCGCAGGAGCGCCCGGACGAGCGTGCCGCTGCCGGAGACGTAGATGATGCCGTCGGTGCTCTCCTTGAGGTCGCGGATCGCGTCCGCGGAGTAGGGCAGCCGCGTGGACGGCCCCCATTCCACGCTCGGCTCGCGGGAGGCGACGACGTACTTGTGGGTGTCGTTGAAGAACGGCGCTCCTGGGTCGTCCTCGACCGTGCGGGTTGACCAGGCGGGCGCGAACATCTCGTACGTCGTGCGCCCCAGCAGGATCGCTGTCGACGCGCCCGTGATCGCCCCGAGGGTCTCCCCCATCTTCGGGTCGAAGCCGTACTCGGAGGTCCATCTGGGGTCCTCGTACACCCCGTCGAGCGCGATGAACTCGTGAATCGCGATGGTGCCCATGGGGCCGCCTCTCTGCTCGCCAATGTCGGGCACAGCCTTCGGGACCGGGCCCCCCGCGTCAACGGTCCGGTCGGACCGCTCGAGCCTGGCGTCGACCCTCGGGCCGGATCGGGGCACGGCCAACCGGCGTAGGCTGAAGTCGGGCAGGACCTGGGCGTCCAGCGGAGGTAGCGATGCCCCAGCGGAGAGCGTCTGACACCACTCCCCCGTGGAAGAAGCCCGAGGTCATCGCGGCCGCTCTCGCAGCCGCAGCAGCGGTGACCGTCGCGGTCATCAACGTTGTCGGGGACGACGACGGCGGGGCCGATGACGGGGCCACCGGTGATCCCGCGCCCACCATCGAGCTGTTGCAGACCGGGACGATGCCCGCGGACCCGCCGCCGGCCGTCTCGTACTGGTTCGAGGGGCGCGTGCAGAAGCTGCAGTCCAACCAGCGGGTGTTCGTCTTCGGATACTTCGATGAGACAGCGTCCACCGACCAGAGCAGCGACGACCCGGTGACCGAGCCACAGCAGCAGCCGGTCTCACCTCCGGCGGAGTACTTCCCAGGTGGGTCGTGGCGGGTCGACTGGATCCTGGAGCAGCCGCCAGGATCCGCCCGGTTCGAGGCCGTCCTGGTGGAGGTGCCGGAAAGCGGGGACGGCGGCAATCCGGGTGACCCCGGCGCCGTGCCCGGCGATCCCCCGACCGACGGTGCCCCCAGCCCAGGCGATCCCCCGACCGACGGTGCCCCCAGCCCAGGCGAGACCCCGACCGACGGTGCCCCCAGCCCAAGTGCGACCGCCTCACAGACGGACCCCGAGTCCCCCGCCCCACCGTCTCCCGACGACGCCCTCTCCCGCCTGATCCTGGACCGGTTGATGCAGTCCGGTCCCACGAGCCCGCTCATCGTGGCGCGGGACGATGTGGTGATCGAACCGGAGACCGGCTCGCCCTAGGGCGAGCCCGCCATGGCTGACAACCAGGCACAGCAGCCGGACACCGACCGTGTGCGTGCACTGCGAACCCGTGACCGCAGACCCCCGACGGCACGGGTCCCGCCTGACGACGGATCGATGCCGGGTGCGGACCGGGATGCCAGGAATGCTGAGCGGCTGGTGCGAGAAGCTGGGCTGGACGGCGTACGCCACCGATCCCCTGCAGGACCGGTACGGCGCATCGCACGCGGCGCTCGTCCTGGGGGTGGCGTGGGCGCTTGTGCATGTCGTCCCCTATGCGCAGGCGGGCAACGACGCGCGGTGGATCGTGGGCCAATGCCTCTTCACGGTGGCGCTGCGCGTGGTGCCAGCCTGGATCTACAACAACACCGGCCACAGCGTCCTGGCCGTCGCCACCTGTCAGGCGTCGTCGAACCTCGCCTGGTCCCTGGTCCCTGTTCCCAGACCAGGGCTCGCACTTCGACCCGGTCGTGACCGCGCTGCTGACGACGGCGATCACGCTCGCCGTCGTGCTGCGCTTCGGGCTCGCACGCTCGCGCGGTAGCTCTGCCGCCAGCGACGCCTTCTCAGGCCCGGTGTTCAGGAGCATGCTGAGGCATGGCCGATCGCGAGGAATTCCTGAGGTGGGTCGAGACCTCCCTGTACGACGCGGAGCTCGCGCTGCACAACGGCGACGCCGGCCCCCGGCGGGCGCTGTGGTCACGCACGGAGCCGGTGAGCGTCCTCGGCGCGTTCCGCAACGCTCATGGACTCGCCGAGATGGACGAGCTCTTCACCGCCCTGGAACGCTCCTTCTCCGACTGCACCTCCTACGGTTTCGAGATGCAGGCGTATGACGTGATCGGGGACATGGCCTACACCGCGGGCCTGGAACACACGTCGACGTCGATCGACGGCCAGCCGCGCACCTACACCCTGCGGGCCACACAGGTGTACCGCCGCGAGGGTGGTGCCTGGAAGGTGGCCCATCGGCACGCGGACACGGTCACCGACTGACGCGCCTGAGCGTGCACGGGCCGCGGCCGCGCTGGTGTCGGAGGCGTCCGGCCGGTCAGCGGTCCTGCTGACGGTTGGCGTGGGGCAGGTCGGTCATGGCCTCGGCGAGGAAGCCGGCCAGTACGGCGCCGTGAGCCGCTCCACCGTCCGTTCGAGACCATGGACGAAGACGCCGACGTCGGGGTGCAGCTCCGGGTCGGACGTCACTGTCACGGCGAGCCGCCCGGCGTAGGACAAGGCGGCCACGCTGACGCCGATGTTGCCCACCACGTTCGTCAGCGGGAGGAGCTCGAGCACCCGGGCCCCGGCGAGCCACGCCGGCTTCGGGGGGCCGGCGAGGTTAGCGAGGTAGATGTTCGAGACCCGCTGGCGGGCGGCCAGCGCCACGGCGCCGCGCAGTACCAGCGGGGAGCTCAGCACCCCGGAGCGGCCGAGGTCGAGCGGCTGACGCTTGCGCTCCTGCGTGTCGGCGACGACGGCCGCCAGGCGCCGCTCGTCGTCGTCCTCTCCCACCGGCAGGCGCACCAGCATCCCGGTGCGGGCGTTCTGCGTACGGCCCGGCTCCGGCGGCCCGGCGACGGGCACGGACGCGCGCAGGACCAGCCCGGGCGAGAGCTCGCCGCGCGCGGCGAGCAGCTCGTGCAGGCCGCCGGCCAGGGCGGCGAGGAGGACGTCGTTGACGGTGGTGGCGTGAGCGTGGGCGGCGGCGCGCACGGCGTCGAGGTCGAACCGGGCGACGTGCAGCGCCCGGCGGCGGCCGACGCGTTGGTTGAGACTGGTTCGTGGAGCGTGCCGGTCGTAGCCACTCAGCGCCTTCCGGCTCTGCCGCGCCGCGCCGGCCACGCCGCGCGGGTGGGTGGCCGCGGCGGCGATCGAACGGAGCGCGTGACCACGCCGGCGCAGGGCGTCGAGGGCGAGCTCGGCATTCGTGGGCGCGGGCCGGGGCGGCCGGAGTGCCGTCGTCCAGGGTGCTGCCGGTGGCGCGGGCTCTGGGTCGAAGACGGCGCCGACGGCGGTCAGCGCGCCCGCACCGTCGGTCAGGGCGTGGTGGAGGACGACGAGCAGGCCGACCCGTCCGTCGGTGAGGCCGGGAAGCACCCACACGCGCCACAGGGGTCGGGCGGGATCGAGGGGCGCCTCGTAGAGCCGGGCGCAGGTGGCCAGGAGCGCGGCGTCGTCGCCCGGGGTGGGGACGGGCACCACGGTGACGTGCCGGGCCAGGTCGAGGTCGCCGTCGTCCACCCATACGGGTCCGCCGCGGCCGGGGCCGGGCTCGTGAAGGACCTGCCGGAACCGGGGCCAGGCAAGCACGCGGCCGACGGCGGGCAGGAGGCGGTCGAGGGCGACGTCGCCGTCCGAACCGCGCAGCGGCGCGCCCTCGACGACGGCGAGCGCCCCGATGGTCTGGGGCCAGCCGCGCCGGCCGGGCCAGACCTCGACGAGCTCGTGCGGCGTCAGGCGCTCGATGATCGCGGTCATGGTTTCCACGGTGCGCGCCGGGGCGACGGCGTGCCAGGGACCGGGGTCCCCGCGCGGTGCCAGGCTGGCCCCATGGTCACCGTCTCGCTCCAGGCCTCGCCGGCCCCAAGGTCGCGAACTTAGTGGACCACCTTCTCGGCGAACCTCTGACGGCCCGCGCCACTACTTGCTCGAGGAGCCGCGAGAAGTGCGCCATTGCCTCCTCGATGCTCACCCCAGTGACCAGGCGCACTAGCCTGTGTGGCTGACCGCCGACCACCTCGGCACCGCTACCGCAGAGCTGGGCGACCTCCGGCGTCGCCCCTCGAAATTCCGTGGACTGCGGGCGCTTTCAAGCCTCACCCTGGGTGGACCCCACTGACTCGCGCCGACTGGCGCGCACACGAAAGAGACATCATGTCGCAGGCCACGCCGACGACCACGCCCCGCCGGGAGCTCCCCCGCGCGCTGCGGCCGTTCGGCGTCGCCCAGTACCGCGTCCTCGTCGGCGCCCTCACCCTGTCCCTGCTCGGGACCGGGATGTGGCTCGTCGCCGTCGTCTGGCAGGTCATCGAGCTTGGGGGCGGCCCCGTCGAGCTGTCCCAGGTGGCCACCGGTGCCGCGACCGGTGCCGTGGCGGCGGTCCTGTTCGGCGGCGTGCTCGCGGACCGGGTCTCCCACCGCTGGATTCTCATGGGCGTCGAGGCCACCAAGGCCGCGCTTATCGGGGTCGCGGCGTGGCTCTCCCTGACCGGCTCGCTCGAGCTGTGGCACATGGTGGTGCTCGCCGTCGTCGTCGGCGCGACGGACGGGTTCTTCTACCCGGCCTACACCGCGATGCTGCCCACGATCCTGCCGCCCGAGCAGCTGCTCGCCGCCAACGGGGTCGAGGGCATGATGCGCCCGGCGCTCATGCAGGCAGCCGGGCCGGCGCTGGCCAGCGCGGCGATCGCCGCCGCCTCGCCGGGCCTCGCCCTAGCCCTGGTCGCAGGCTCGCAGGTGATCGCCGTCGTCGGACTGAGCCAGCTGCGCGTCGCCCGCGTGCACCGCGAGGTGGACGCCGTCGGCACCCATCCGCTGCGCGCGATGGTCGGTGACCTGCGTGAAGGTGTCGCGTACATGGTCCGCACGCCTTGGCTGCTGGGCACGCTGCTGTTCGCGTGCGGCTGGGTGCTGCTCATGATGGGCCCGATCGACGTGCTGCTGCCCTTCGCAGTGCGTGACCACGCCGGCGGCGGCCCGGGCGACTTCGCCTTGGTGCTCGCCGGGTTCGGGGTCGGCAGCGCGATCGGCTCGCTGGCGGTGGCGTCCTGGCGGCTGCCGCGCCGGTACCTGACGGTACTGGTGGCTTCCTGGAGCATCGGCAGCGTGCCGCTCGTGGCGGTCGGCCTGACAAACCAGCTGTGGGTGATGGTGGCGGCGGTGTTCGTCGTCGGCGTCACGAGCGGGATGGGCAACGTCATCTGGGGCACGCTGCTCCAACGGCGGGTGCCGCCGGCGATGCTCGGCCGGGTCTCCAGTCTGGACTTCTTCGTCTCGTTGTTGCTCATGCCGGTGTCGATGGCGTTGGCCGGGCCGGTGGGTGAGGCGATCGGGCTGCGGCCGGTGTTCATGGTCGCGTCGCTGGTGCCCGTGCTGTTCGGGGTTGCGGTGTGGGTCTTCGCGCGGATGGCGAAGGACGAGGTCGCGCACCCGTTGGAGGCGACGGTCCCAGACGCGGAGCACGCCCTGGCGGGTTGAGGTGCCTTCCGGGCACTGAAGGCTCCTGGCCGCCGTCGGCGACTTTGCCGAAAGGCGTGGGTGCGTCGCCCGGAGCCGGACGGCGTGCCACGGCAGGCGCCTCGCGGCCCGGGTAGGTTCCCGGTGTGAAGCAGGAACGCGGCCGGACGGTCGAGGTCGAGTCGCTGGCCGACTTCGACCAGCGCGTCGGTGCAGGCGCCGAGGCCATGGCCGGCTGGCACCTGCAGAACGTCGACCTGCGAGGGCGTGGCCCGGTGCTGCGCCGGCTCGACCCAGCCGGAGCCCTGTTCCTCGGCTGTGGGCTCGAGCCGGTGGACGAGCAGAGCCTGCGTGCCCGCGGTGCCCTGGTCTTCCCGGAGGTACCCGATGCCCCGGTCCGGCAGTACCGCGCCAGCCTGTACACCCCGGGCGAGCTGTACGACCGGCTCGCAGGCAGCTATCACGCCACCCTCGACGCCCGCGTGTACGGGTGGTCAAAGCAGCCACCGGACCTTGACCGCAGCCTGGCCAAGGCACTTCACGACCACTCCATCGATGACGCGCTGCACGAGTTCGCCGCGGGTCGGCGGCTCGTCGGGGTGATGGGCGGGCACGCGCTGGCGCGTGGGTCAGCGCCCTATGCGGCGGCGGCCCACCTGGCCCACCGGCTGGCCGGGGCCGGTCTGACTGTAGCCACCGGCGGCGGGCCGGGCGCCATGGAGGCGGCGAACCTCGGCGCCTACCTGTCCGCCCGGCCGGCCGGTGTGCTGGACGCGGCCCTGGACCTGCTCGCCGTCGTCCCTGGTTTTCGGCCGTCGGTGCACGGCTGGGCCCGGGCCGCCTTCGACGTGCTGGAGCGATGGCCGGACGGCGTGCACTCCCTGGGCATCCCCACCTGGCACTACGGGCACGAGCCGCCCAACGCCTTCGCCACCGACATCGCCAAGTACTTCAAGAACGCCATCCGCGAGGACGTGCTGCTGCACCTGGCCACGGCCGGGATCGTGTTCCTGCCCGGGGCGGCGGGCACGGTCCAGGAGATCTTCCAGGACGCGTGCGAGAACTACTACGCCGACCGCTCCGGGGTGGCCCCGATGGTGCTGGTCGGGCGCTGGCACTGGACGGAGACGGTGCCGGTGTGGCCGGTGCTGCAGGCGCTCGGCGAGGGCCGCGACATGGGTGCTCACCTGCACCTGGTCGACAGCCTCGACGAGGCGGTGGCCGTGCTGGCGGCAGATGGTGGCGCGGCAGGACTACCGGCTCGCGCCTGAGAGCGTCCGAGCACCGACAGAACCTGAGCGCCTCGTTGGCCCCGGGCCAGCTGGTCCGCACGATCGAGGTCTGACCGACGCCCGTTGCCAGCCGATCGGGTGAACCTGCACGGCACCGCTCCTCGCCTGCGTAGCATCGCAAGCAGCTCGCCGGAGACCGCACGGGGTAGGCCAGCAACGACCATGCGGACCTCCCGGTGGTGCGCCACGCTTCGGTCCCTGAGGAGAAGCCAGATGATCCCCGTCGGTGCCGGCCCCGTGCCGATAAGCGCAGCCGAACTGGCGCGGCGGGTGACCGCGGCGCTGGTCGAGACCCTCACGCTCAGCCCCGAGCACGTCAACGTCGAGGCAGAGATGTCGGCCACGGGGGATGTCGACCGACTGTCGATCGACCTGTCCCACACTGTGCTGGACGCGCGGCACCTTGCGCCCAGCGCCCGCTCGTGGCGTCCGCCCGCGGCGAACCAGGGCGACGCACCGGTGACCGTGCGCTCGCTGCGCTCGACCGGCCTGCCGCTCGTGGCCTTCGGCACCCCCGTCACCGCGCAGCTCGAAGCGCAGAACGTCCCCGCAACGTGGGCCCGCGACGGTCAGGCCCGGCTGTGGCTCGCGTTCACGGACACCTCCTCCCCCGACGCACCGGCGAGCGGGAGGGCACTCCTCGAGGGCGACGTGGCGGCCGCAAGTGCGGTGATCGCCACCGAGCTCGCGCGCCAGCAGGGCATCAGCTTCAGCAACGTGCGGATCGTTCCCACGAGCGCCGGACACAACCAGGTCCGAGTCGACGTGCAGGCCACGGCGGCGAAAGGGTTCATGAAGGGCCAGATCACCGCCCACGTGGACGTCCGGGTCGACGACGCTCTCGTACTCCACGTCGAAGCACTGCATGCCAAGGCCGGGGGGCTCATCGGCGCACTGGCGGAAAACTTCATCAAGAAGCGCCTCGAGCCGTGGCAGAACAAGCAGATCCCGCTCACGCGGGAGTCGTTCGCCGGAGCCCGGCTCACGGACCTCGAGATCGACGTCGACGTCACAGGCCTGTTCCGGGTCGCGGCGACGCTGGGCTGACCGCGGCCATCGGCACGCACCTGGTCGACAGCCTCGACGAGGCGGTGGCCGTGCTGGCTGTGGCCACCGCTCACACGGAGACGATGTAGTCCTCCGCAGCGTCGTCCCACCGCAGGTGCACCACCTCATCCGCCTGCGCGGCCTTGCAGAACTGGAGGAAGTTGCGGTACCCGAGCGCCTTCTCGCTGAAGTCTGGGCGCCGTTTGCGCAGGCTGTTCTTCAGGCCGGAGAGCAGCACGAACCCGTCCGCGCTCGCGACGACCTCGCGAAGCAGCTCGAAGGCGCTGTCCCGCTCGCCGAGCTCCGGCAGCGAGACCTCCGGGTCGCCGGCTGCAGGGCCCTTCGAGAGCTCCACGATGCCCCGCTCGGCAAGATGTTTGAGGATCTCGCCGAAGGACCGGAAGCCGTAGTCGGACTCGCTGAACGTCGGGTCCTTGCGCAGGAGGGAACGCTTCAGGAGCGACGCGGTTACCGCGCCCGGTGCGGACGCGAGTCCGGCCAGCGTCTGGGCGAGGAGCACCTCGAGGGGCTGGGTCTCGGCCTCGGGCTGGTCCTCGGTCTCGACGGCCTCCGGCTCGGCCGGCGAGGCCGGCTCCACGGACGCCGGCGCGCCGCCGGGCTGCTCCGCCGTCGTGGAGCGCGTCGCGGGCTCACGTCTCGTGGTGGTGCCGCGGGAGCTGCGCGAGCGCCGCTCACGCGGCTCGGTCTCCTCGGGGACCTCGACGCCTTCCAGCCGGTCGTAGAACAGGAACTCGTCGCACGCCGGCGGGAGCAGACGGGACGTGGAGTTCTCGACACCGACGCCGATCACCCGCTTGTCCAGCTCGCGGAGCTTGTGCACGAGGGGCGAGAAGTCGCTGTCCCCCGTGCACATGACGAACGTGGAGATGTAGTCACGCTCGAAAGCCATCTCGATCGCGTCCACCACCATCTTGATGTCCGCGGCGTTCTTCCTCGACGCACCCATCTTCTGGGGCATCTCGATGAGCTCGACCTGGTGGCGGGTGAGGGAGCGCCGGTCCTCGTCGAAGTAGGACCAGTCCGCGTAGGCGCGACGTACGAGGACCCTTCCCCGCACGGCGAGGGCATCGGCGATCGGCCCGAAGTCGAATGTCATCCCGCCGAGGTGCTCGCGGGCGCCCAGTGCGAGGTTCTCGTAGTCGAGGAAGACGGCCAGGCGTTCTTCAGTGTCCATCCGGACAGCCTAGGTGGGCGCACGGAAGGGCGGTTTCAGGTGGGCGTGGACCGGTCGGGATACACATCGCACAATGACGCGGGCCAGGAGCTCGGTCGGCGGCGGTCCGGCGGCGCGCTCCGGCGTACCCCAAGACCTGCATGTTGCGCCCAAACATGCCGGTGGAACGACAGGTGTCGGTCGGAAACCGCAGGTCTCGCCGCTTTGAGGTGTTCACGAGATCGACCTCTCGCCCCGCAGAGCTCCGAGCAGCACCGGGACGCCACCCCTCGCAGCATTCGCCGTACTCGGCCGCGCCGTACTCGGCGGTCGGGGTCGCCAGGGTTCAACAAGGGTGTGCCCGCTCACAGACATCGACACGGCCCCGGGCCGGAAACGAGATGGCCAAGATGGCTGGAAAAACGACCACCTCGGCCATCTCGTTGATGACTCCGACCGGATCGAAGGCGGACCAGCCCGGTAGGGCCGCGGATCTGCCCGGTAGGGCCGCGGACTAGCCGGGACGAGGTCGCCCCAGGCCACTGGCCTACTACCTTGGTCCGCCCCTACCCGCGCATGCCCTAGGAGAGCCGGGGTGATCGACCCGGTCGGCGGGTCGGGCAGGTTGCCGGTGGGTCCACCGCCGCCGGGGACCTGGAAGTCCGGTACGCGCGGGTGCCGGGGCCCTGACGAACGACACGCTCAGGAGAAGGCGACAGCCCCGGGGCCGGCGAGATCCTCCGGGCCGGCGGGGCGCCCGGACACCGCCAGCAGCAAGGCGATGGTCGTACCGCGCACCTCCTCGCCTGTGCCCATGGTGAGGTCGGTGTCAGTGGCCACCAGGCGCAGGCCCTGGGCGCGTTCCTTGCCGCCGCCCATCTTCACGCTGGTGCTGACCTGGTAGCGCAGCGCGGTCGCTACATGGGCGGCCGGGTAGTCGTGGCGGACGCCCAGCGGGCGTCGGATGTCTTCTCCGTGCACGAACGCCTCCACCAGCCGGCTGGCGCGCGGCACCGGCGCGCTGGTCGTGCGACTGCATACTGTCTCAAACCGTTCCAGCGTGCGGGCGGGGTCTTCCGCGCGTTCCCGTTCGACGCCCTGGGCGTTGAGACGGTCGAAGTGGAAGCCGGCGGCGAGGAGGTCACGGACGAACCCCAGCCTGGTGGTCTTCGCGTCGTCGACCAGGTGGGCGAGGATGTCATGGACGTCCCACCCGGGACACAGGCTCGGTGTGGACCATTGTGACGCCGTCAACGCCCGGAGGTCGTCGATGAGCGCCGTGCGCTCGGCGTGGACCACGTGCCAGATGTCGTTCATCGGTCTCCTTGCTCCCCATCCCCTGCGGCCAGCCGCGCGCCCCGGGCGCGCTCGTGGTCCATCAAGGTGTAGCGCGACGCGGTCGCCTTCCCCGTCCGGACCGTAGTCGACAGCTGGACGACGCGGCCGCGGACGTGGGCCGGACGGCCGTCGTCGCCGCCGCGGAGCCAGCGGCACACCCGACCCGCCACGCGCCCGCCGCTACCCTGAGCCATGGACCGCGAGCGGTCACCCGCGACTGCCGGCCTGGCCGAGTCCTTCGGCGGCCGCCTCAAGCAGCTGCGCGAGGCCGCAGGCCTCAGCCAGGAGGAGCTGGCCGAGCGGGCCCGGATCTCCACCGACGCCGTCAGCGCTCTCGAACGCGGGACCCGGACGCGCCCGTACCCCAGCACAGTGCGGGCCCTGGCCGACGCGCTCGACCTCGGGCCCGAGGACCGCGCCGGGCTCCTCGCGTCCCTGCCGGCACGCGGTAGCCCGCGCGAGCCGGAGCCGGTGTCACCGCGCTCACGCCGCCGCGGCCCGCTCCCCCGCGCGGCCACTCCGCTGCTCGGCCGGGACGAGGCCGTCGAGGCCCTCGCAGCCCTCCTCACCGACCCGGGCCGGCCGCTGGTGACGCTGACCGGGCCGGGCGGGGTGGGCAAGTCCCGGCTCGCCGCGGCGGCCGCCGCCCATGTCGCCGCGCGGATGCCCGACGGCGTGGCCTGGGTGCCCCTTGCCCCGGTGATCGACGAGAGCCTCGTCCTGCCGGCGATCGGCCAGGCCGTCGGCGTGAGGGGGAGCGACGGCGAGGCCGACGTCCTGGCCGTGCTCGGGGAGCTGGAGCTGCTGCTCGTCGTCGACGACCTTGAGCACCTTCGGGGGGCACCGCTCGTCGTCACGGAGGTCCTGACCCAGTGCCCCGGCGTGAAGGTCCTGGCCACGAGCCGGGCACCGTTGCGGGTCCGCGGTGAGACCGAGTTCGCGGTGGCGCCCTTGCGCACCCCGGAGCCTACGGAGACCGACCCGGCCGCCGTCCTGGCGTCCCCGGCCGCCGCACTCCTCCTGGACCGCGGCCGCGCAGTGCGCCCGGGGCTGGTCATCCACGAGCGCGACGTGCCCGCCGTCGTCCAGCTCTGCCAGCGCCTCGCGGGCCTGCCGCTCGCACTGGAGCTGGCTGCCGTCGGGCTGCGCTCGCTGACGCCGCAGGAGCTGCTTGACCACCTCGAGGAGGTGCTCGACGCCGACGGGCCGGTGGACCTGCCCGCCCGGCAGCACTCCATGCGCGCCACCTTGGACTGGAGCTATGGGCTCCTCACGGACCGGGACCGCACCAGCCTGCGCCGTCTCACCGTCTTCACCGGTGGCCTCACCACGGCCGCCGCGCAAGCAGTGCTCGGCACCGCGGACGTCATCACCTCCATCGACCGCCTGGTGACGCAGTCCCTGCTCACCGCGCAGCCGTCGCCGGCGGGCGGGACCAGGTACGACCTGCTGGCCCCGGTCGCCCAGTACGCCCGGTCCCTGCTGACGGCCGCTGAGGACGACGACGCGCGCCTCGCGCACTGCCGGTACTTCCTCGACCTCGCCGAGCACGCCGACCTGCACCGTGGGCAGGGCCAGCTCGAGCGGCTACGGCGCCTGAGCGAGGAGGACGGCAACATCGCCGCCGCCGTCGACTGGGCCGTGCGCCACGACCACCACGACCTCGCCGCACGCTTCACGTGGGCGCTGTGGCGCTACTGGTGGCTGCGCGGGCAGGTGGTGCCGGCGCGCCGGCTCGTGGAGGAGATTCTCGCCGCGGAGCTGCCCGACGCCGAGCGCGCCCGGGCACTCGTGGCCGCCACCGCCCTGGCCGAGCCCGACGTCGGCACCGCCCTGGTCCGGGAACGCTGCCAGGCGGCCCTCACCCTGGCCCGGCGCGGCGACGACGCCGAGGCCGAGTCGGCCGCTTGCACCCGCCTCGGCCTCCTCGCCCTGGAGGAGAACGATCCCGCCGCCGCGGAGAGCCACTTCCGTCAGGGCATCGACGCCGGCCGGCGCACCGGCGGCGACGGGGCGTGGTTCGAGGCCGCGTGCCTGGTGTTCACCAGTGCGGCGCGGCGCCACCGGCACGACGACGCCGGCGCCGTCACGTCCGCCCGGACCGGCCTGGCGGCCGCGGAGCGGGAGGGAGACCGCACCCTGGTCGCCGTCGCCCTGTACAACCTCGCCCAGGCCGAGCACCTGCTGGACGACGACGCCGCGGCCCGGGCGCACCTCGAGACGGCGGTGGCCATCTCGCGCGGACTCGGTGACGCGGCGAACCTCTCCTACCTGCTGGACGCCGTGGCGGTGCTGGACTCGGCCGCCGGGGCGCACGAGCGCGCGGCCATCCTGCTCGGGGCGGCGGCCGCCCTGCGCCGCGCCATCGGCACGGCCGTCTACGGCTACTACGCCCCCGACCTGGCCGTGCGCGACGCCGCAGCGCTGGCTTCGCGCACCGCCCTCGGGCCGGAAGGCTTCGAGGCTGCCCGCGACGACGGCGCGCGGCTCGGTCTCGAGGCTGCCGCCGCCCTTGCCCTCGTGGGCCCCGGCGCACCCTGACGCCGGCAACTGTCCAGGTGGCGTCCGGGGGCTGTCGGTGCCGCGTCGGACGCGCGGGGCGCACCTTGGTGGAGTCCTGCTCCACCACCTGAAGGAAGCACCCTCATGATCGAGATCCGCGACCTGACGAAGGTCTACGGCAGCACCACCGCCGTCGACCATCTCACGGTCACCGTCCGGCCGGGCGTCGTCACCGGCTTCCTCGGCCCCAACGGGGCCGGCAAGTCCACCACCATGCGCGCCGTCCTCGGCCTGGACCGGCCCACCGCCGGCGAGGTGCTGGTGGCCGGCCGGCCGTTCGCCGAGCACCCCGACCCCATGCACACGCTCGGCGCCCTGCTGGACGCGGGCGCGGTCCACCCCGCCCGTACCGCTCACCGCCACCTCACCGCGCTCGCCCGCTCCAACGGCATCGGGCCGCGACGGGTCCAGGAGGTCATCGACCTGGTCGGGCTCGGCAACGTCGCGCACCGCAGGGCCGGCACCTTCTCGCTCGGCATGTCCCAGCGCCTCGGGATCGCCGCCGCCCTCCTCGGCGACCCGCCGGTGATCATGCTCGACGAACCGGTCAACGGCCTCGACCCCGACGGCATCCGGTGGATCCGGACGCTGCTGCGGTCCCTCGCCGCGGAGGGCCGGACCGTGTTCGTCTCCTCCCACCTCATGAGCGAGATGGCGCTGACCGCCGACCATCTCATCGTGCTCGGGCGTGGGCGTCTGATCGCCGACGTCCCCCTGGCGGACCTCACGAGCCCGCTCACCGCCGTCCGGGTGCGCACGCCCGACGGCGGCCGCCTTGCCGCGGCCCTCACCCGGCCCGGCGTCACCGTCACCCCCGCCGCCGCCGGCGCCGGCGCCGACGCCGACGCCGACGCCGACGCACTGACCGTCACCGGCGCGGGCGTGGACGCGATCGCCGCGGCCGCCCTCGCCGACGGCGTCCTCCTCACCGAGCTCACCCCGCTCCACGACTCCCTCGAGGACGCCTACCTCGCCCTCACCCGGGACGACGTCGAGTACTCCGCCCAGCCCGCCCCCATCTCGAAGGCCCTCCGATGACCACCGCCCTCTCCCCCACCCGTCCCACCCCATCCCTTCGGCCCGGGCCGTCTCGGGCCACGACGCGGCGCGTGGTCGCCTCCGAGCTGACCAAGCTCCGGCTGCGGTCCACCGTCGTGGCTATGACCGTCGCCGTGGTGCTTGTCGTGGCCGTCGGGGCCGCCATGGCCATCGGCGTGCTGGTCCAAGAGGTGCCCGCGGACGGCCTGGCCGACGCCCCGGTCGGTGCGCCCGCCACGGCGGCGCTGACCGGTGTGGAGGCAGCGGTCTACGCCGTCGCCGCCCTCGGGGTCATCGCCGTCACCGGCGAGTTCGCGAGCCGGTCCATCGCCACCACGTTCGCCGCAGTGCCGCGCCGGTCGCGGGTCGTCCTCGGCAAGGCCCTGGCCGTGGGGGTCCTGGTGCTGGCCGTCACGCTCCCCGCCATGCTCCTCACGTTCGCGGCGACCCAGGTGATCCTGGGCCGGGCCGGCATCGCGGTGTCGCTGGCGGACCCCGGGGTGCTGCGGGCCATGGTCGGTGCCGCCCTGTACCTGACCGTGGTGGCGGTGCTCGCCGGCGGCCTCGGCTGGTTGCTGCGCAGCACCGCCGGCGCCTACATGGTGCTGATCGGGGTGCTGGTGCTCGTGCCCGCGCTGGCGACCCTCCTGCCCGGGGACCTGGCCGCAGCCGTGCTGCCGTACCTGCCCAGCGCCGCGGGCACCGCGATGATGCAGCTGGAGGACACCGGCCAGCTGGCCCCGTGGGTCGGGTTCGGGGTGTTCGTGCTCTACGCGGTCGGCACGCTGGTCATCGCGGCCGCCGTCGTGCGGCGCCGGGACGTGCGCTGAGCACCTGCGCGAGGAGGAGGCGGGGCCCGAAACGGGCCCCGCCTCCTCCTCGCACCAGGCCGGAAACCGGCATCGCAGCGACTACGTCAGCGGTTCTCTTCCGCCCATGGCAGCAGGACCTTCTCGAGCCACACCAGCAGGTAGAACAGCACGATGCTGATGAGGGCAAGCAGGACGATGGCTGCGAAGGCGAGGGCTGTGTCCGCGCTGGCACCGGACTGCACGATGACGAAGCCCAGCCCGGAAGAGGCACCGACGAACTCGGCGATCACCGCGCCGATGACCGCCAGCGAGATGGCGTTCTTGAGGCCGACGAAAATCTGCGGCATCGCCCACCGGAACCGGATCTTGCGGAACTCCTGCAGGTTCGACGCGTCGAGCGAGCGCGAGAGCTCGACGAGCTCGGACGGGGTCGAGCGCAGGCCGGAGACGGTCGAGAGCACGATCGGGAAGAAGCACAGCAGGATGACCATGACGATCTTGGGCGTCTGGCCGAACCCCATCCACACCACGAGGATCGGGGCGATCGCCACCTTCGGCACCGAGTTCACGGCAAGCAGGAGCGGGTAGATCATGAGCTCGACCACGCGGAACCGGGCGATCGCCATCGCCACCGGGATGCCGATGAGGATGGACAGCACGAACCCGGCGAGGGTCTCACCCAGGGTCACCCACGTCTGCTGGAGCAGGTACGGGCCGAGCTCCACCAGCCTGCCGGTGACCACCTGCGGGCCTGGGACGAGGTACTCGGGGATCTCGAACAGCACGGTGGCGAGCCACCACAGCGCGGCGATGATGACGACGGCGAGGACCGGCAGTCCGACGGTCGCCAGGCGGGACGTGCCTGATTGCTTCGCCGGCCGCGTCCTGGCGCGTGCCGCAGCGTCGCGGCGGAGCCCCTTGTCCGGAGCGCTCACGGCGGTCATGCGGCAGCACCTTCCTTCTCCGGCATCAGCAGGTCGTGCAGCCGGGCGCTGACCCTGGTGACGTCCTCGGCGTGCGCGTTCTGGCCGAGCGTGCGCGGCCGGGGTATCTCGACGTCGACGATCTCGCGCAGCCGGCCCGGACGCGGGCTGAGGACCACGACACGGTCGGCCAGGAGGACCGCCTCGTCGATGGAGTGGGTGACGAACACGATCGTCGTGCTTTCCTCGGCCACGATGCGCTGGAGCTCGACCGAGAGCTCCTCGCGGGTGAGGGCGTCCAGCGCCGAGAACGGCTCGTCCATGAGCAGGACCTTCGGTCGCTGGATCAGCGAGCGGCACAGCGAGACGCGTTGCTGCATGCCACCGGAGAGCTCGTGCGGCAGCTTGTCCTCGAAGCCGGTCAGCCCGGTGAGCTCGAGAAGGTCGTGCGCCCGTGCGGTGTGGCTGGCGCGGTCGAGCTTGAGGATCTCCACCGGCAGCAAGATGTTGTCGAGCACCGAGCGCCACGGCAGCAGCGCCGGTCGCTGGAACATCACGCTGACGTCCCGGCGCGGCTTGACCACCGGCTCGCCCGCCACCCGGACCGTCCCGGAGGTGGGGGTGATGAGCCCGGAGATGATGCGCAGGAGGGTGGACTTCCCGCAGCCGGACCGGCCCACCAGCGTCACGAACTCGTTCGTGGCCACCTCGAGGTTGATGTTCTCCAGGGCGTGGACCGTGCCGGACCTCGTGGTGAAGACCTGTGAGACGGCGTCGATCGAGATCACTGCTGGCCGCCCGGCGCGAGGTCGAAGCTGACGAGGTCCTCGGGGGCGACGTCGCCCGTGAGGGCGGGAGCCATGATGTCGATGATCGCCTGGACGCGCTCGGCGTCGATCGTGCCGATCTCGACGCCGTCGCCCTCGACGTACGGCGCCATGAGGGTCACCTCGGCGGCTGCCACGTCCGGGTTCTGGGTGGGCTGGTACTTGCGGAGGATCTCCCCGGTCTCCTCGGGGTTGGCGATGGAGTACTCCAGCCCCTTCAGGAGCGCCTCGGTGAAGCGGCTGACCAGGTCGGGGTCGGACTCCGCCAGCTTCTGCGACGTCAGCAGCACGTTGCCGTACAGCTCGGGCAGGAGGTCACCATAGGGCAGGACGACGACGTCCTTGCCCTGGGCGGTCGAGGCGATGAGCGGCTCGCCCACGACGAACTGACCGATGGCGTCGACCTGGCCGCTGGCGAGCAGCTGCGGCAGGGCCGGCGGTGCGGCGGGGACGAACTCAACCTGCGCCGGGTCGATGCCCGCGGCGGCGGCGTACGTGGGGAAGATGACCTGGTTGGTCGAGCCGGGCTGGTCGCCGATCGTCTTGCCCTCGAGGTCGGTCGGCCCGGCGATGCCGTGGCCGTCGATCGAGATGATCGCCGCGAGGGACTTCTGGTGGATGACGCCGGTGGTGGTGACCGGGAGGCCCTCGTTGGCGACGGTGACGACGACCGTGGAGAAGTCGCCCGTGCCGAAGTCGGCACTGCCCGAGGCGATGAGCTTCATGACGTCGACCGTGCCGGTGCCCGGCTGGATCGTGACCTCGAGCCCGGCCTCCTCGAAGAAGCCCTTCTCCTGCGCGACGTAGGCGTAGGCGTCCCGACCGAAGGTGTTGAACGACGTCAGGTACGTGACCTCGGCGGTCTCCGCCGGGGCGTCGCCGGCCGTCTCGTTCGCGGCGGCCGACGTGGTCTCGGCCTCCGCCGGCTGTGTCGGGGTGGAGCCACCGCACGCGGTCAGGAGGAGGAGGCCGGCGAGGCCTGCAGCGACGCCGGTGGCACGTGAGCTGGTCATGGTGGTCCTGTCACTCGTTGCTGGGCAGGGCTGCTGCTGGCCGCCGAGAGGTTGGCGCCGACGCAGCGGTTCATCGGGCGTCCGTCTGGTGACGGCGGCGGTCAGCTGTGATCCGCCGACCGGCTGTGAGGCCAGTCACTCGATACCACCGACCCTGCCCGATATTTGATCAGATGTCAAAGACGTCCGAAACGGTCCAGCGGGCCCTCAGGACCGCGCGGTCACCACTGCCGGCTCGCGGTGGATCGGGGTGTCGACGTCACGAAGCGGACGCCCCGTGCCACCCCACCGCTGCGCAACGATCTCCGCGGCGATGGACACAGCCGTCTCCTCGGGGGTGTGCGCGCCGAGGTCCAGACCGATCGGCGAGCGCAGGCGCGCGAGCTGCTCCTGCGTGATGCCCTGCTCGAGCAGCTGGGCGTTGCGGTCGGCGTGGGTGCGCCGGCTGCCCATGACGCCGATGTACGCGGCGGGCCCGTTCAGCGCCTCCACCAGGAGCGGGATGTCGAACTTCGGGTCGTGGGTCAGCACGCAGAGCACGGTGCGCTCGTCCACGTCGATCGACTGCAGGTACTCGTGCGGCCACTGCACGACGATCTCGTCGACCTCCGGGAAGCGCGCCCGCGTGGCGAACACCGGCCGGGCGTCGCACACCGTGACGTGGTACCCGAGGAAGGACCCGATCCGGGCCACCGCGGCAGCGAAGTCGATCGCCCCGAACACGACCATCCGCGGTGCGGGGGCGAAGGACTCGACGAAGACCGACAGCTCGTCCATGCGCCGCTCCCCGTGGGTGCCCAGGTGCACCATCTGGTTGCGGCCGTGCTCGAGCAGGCCGCTGGCGACGTCCACGATCGCCGCGTCCAGCCGCTCGTCCCCCGTGCCACCCCTGGCCACGCCGTCGACAAGGAGCACGTGGCGGCCCATCAGGCCCCCCTCCTGCGCGGCGGCCACGGTCGCCAGCGCCGTCGGCCGTTTGGCGTCGACGGCAGCGACGAGGTCGGCCAGGTGGTCGGGTGCGGCGGGGTCGAGGCGCTGGACGAACAGCTCGATCGTCCCCCCGCACGTCAGGCCCACCTCGAACGCGTCGTCGTCGCTGACGCCGTACTTGACGCGCTGCGGTTCGCCGCTCTCCAGCACCTCCCGGCACACCTCGTAGACCGCGCCCTCGACGCATCCGCCCGAGACGCTGCCCACCGCCTCGCCGTCGGCGTTGACGGCCATGGCGGCGCCCGGCCCGCGCGGGGAGGACTTCCACGTGCGCACCACGGTGGCGACGGCGAACGGTGCGGTCCAGGACCGGATGCTCTCGAGGATGTCACGCACGGCGATCGTCTCCTGGCTCGGTGCCGGCCACGGGCCGGCGGGGGGTGTCGGTGTCGGTGCGGTGACCAGCGACGGTCACCGGCGGGGTGTCGATGTCCTGCCCGGTCGCCAGATCGGCGCACTCGACCGTCAGGTGCTCGTGGGCGCGGAGGTAGGGGCCGGCGCCGTCGGCGTCCGTCAGGGACGCGAGCAGGGGGGCCAGGTGCGCCTGCGGCAGGACGACGGGGTGGCCCGGACGGCCGTCGAAGACGGCCCGGGCCAGGCGGTCACCGGCCGCGGTGAGGACCCGGGCGACGACGTCCGCACCAACGTCGGGGCAGTCGACGACGTGGACGACCACCCGGCCCGCTTCCGGCCCGACGGCGGCCAGCCCGGTCCGCAGCGACGCACCGATCCCCCCCTCCCAGCCGGCGCAGTGGATCCCCTCGACCCCGGCGGGCAGGTCCGGCTCGGCGGCGCCGGTGACGACACGGACCGCGGGGCAGCCGCCGTCGTGCAGGGCCTGCACCGCGCGCTCGAGCCATCCCGGCACGAGGATCTTCGGCATGCCGTACCGGCGTCCGGCGCCCGCGGCGAGGACGAGCCCGACGGTGTCGGTGACGACCATGGGTCCCTCCTGCGGCGTTGGAACAGGGGCTGGGCGAGGCCCGGGGTTCGGGCTACGATGGCTGGATTCTTCGTAGGATTTGATCACATGTCAAGCACGTGCGTAGCAGAACGGAGGCCGGGATGACGACGCCCTTGGGTCTGCCTGCCTCCTTCCCGCCCGACCGGCTCGGCCGGCCCCTGCGTGACCTGCGCATCTCGGTCACCGACCGGTGCAACTTCCGGTGCGTGTACTGCATGCCGAAGGAGGTGTTCGGCCGGGACTACGCCTTCCTGCCGAGGGCCGAGATCCTCACGTTCGAGGAGATCACCCGGGTGGCGCGGGTGGCGGTGGCGCACGGGGTGGAGAAGCTGCGCCTGACCGGCGGGGAGCCGTTGCTGCGCCGCGGCATCGAGGAGCTGGTTGGGGCCCTCGCCGCGCTGCGCACCCCCGACGGCCGCCCGGTCGACATCGCCCTGACCACCAACGGCTCCGCGCTCCCGGTCAAGGCGCGCGCCCTCAAGGACGCCGGCCTCACGCGGGTCAGCGTGTCGCTGGACTCCCTCGACCCCGACCGGTTCGCGGCGATGAACGACGTCGGCTTCCCGGTGGACCGGGTACTGCGCGGCATCGAGGCCGCGCAGGAGGCCGGGCTCGGCCCGGTCAAGGTCAACATGGTGGTCAAGCGCGGCACCAACGACGCCGACATCGTGCCCATGGCCCGGCACTTCCAGGGCACCGGGGTGGTCGTGCGGTACATCGAGTTCATGGACGTCGGCGCGACGAACGGCTGGCGGATGGAGGAGGTGCTGCCCTCGTCGGAGGTCGTTGCCCGCATCGACGCCGAGCTGCCCCTCGAGCCCGTCGACCCCGCCTACCGTGGCGAGACGGCCGCGCGGTGGCGCTACCGCGACGGGTCCGGCGAGGTCGGCGTCATCTCCTCGGTGACCGGCGCATTCTGCGGCACCTGCACCCGCGCCCGGCTCTCCACCGACGGCAAGCTCTTCACCTGTCTCTTCGCCGCCGACGGGTTCGACCTGCGGGCCCTGCTGCGTGACCCGACCAAGGACGACGGCGACCTCGTCACCGCGCTGGGCGGGATCTGGGGGGCTCGCGGCGACCGCTACTCGGAGCTGCGCGCCGGCCTGGGCGCGCGGCGCGCCAAGCGCATCGAGATGTCCTACATCGGCGGCTGAGCCACCCTCCCCGCAGGCGAACTAGCCCTTGTCGGCCAGCCGACCACTAGCGGCGAGATGTCATCTCCTCCGCGAGATGTACCTCGTCGGCGAGATGTTGTCTTCTCCGCCGATGCCCCTTTCGCCGTGCGTCTAAGGCGTCGATGAAATCTCGCGGAGAAGTTGACATCTGGCGGAGGAGATGACGTCTCGCGGAGAAGATGACATCTCGCGGGAACTTGGGTGAGGGTTAGCGGCGGCGTCTGGCGGCGACGGTGTCTGCGGCCTGCCGTACACCGCGCGCCACCGCTTTTGCGCCCGCCTTCACGCCGCCGGCCAGCCGCTCGCCGGCCGGTGGCGTCAGGAGCAGCTGGGCGCACAGGTACCCCGAGAGCGCGTTCGTGCCGGCCCCGGGCCAGGTCGACGCACCCACCAGATACAGCCCGGGTACCGCGGTCGTGTACCCCGACGCACCGAGCCACGGCCGGAAGAGGAAGTTCTGCGCCACGTGGTGGCTGCCGGCCACGGAGTCCCCGCCGACGAGGTTGGGGTTGGACCGCTGGAGGTCCAGCGGGGAGAGCACGGTGCGGGCGCGCACGAGGGCGCCGAGCCCGGGCGCGTACTCCTCGAGCTTGGCGAGCACCCGGTCGGCCATCGCCTCCTTGGCCTCGTCCCAGTCCCGCGCGGTGATCTCCCCGCGCGCGTCGCCGCGGATCTGCGAGGGCAGGCTGCGTACCTGGACCCAGACCACCTGCCGGCCGTCGGGGCTGCGGCTGGGGTCGACCTGGCTGGTCTGGCCGACCACCAGCAGCGGGCTGTCCGGGAGGAGCCCGGCGACGGACTGGGCGTACGTCAGGGACAGGTCGTCCACGTACGGGCCGACGTGCACGTACGCGAACGACGCGAGGTCGGGGTCCCCGGCCCACGGCACGGGGCCGTCCAGGGCGAGGTGGACCATCATCGTGCCCGGGCCGTACCGGAACCGTTCGGCCTGCTCCCGGTCCGCGGCCGGCACGACGCCGTCGTCGCTCAGGAGCTCGCCGTACAGCTGGGTGGGGGTGGTGCCGGCGACCACGGCGCGACGCGCGCGCAGCTCCTCCCCGCCTTCGAGCCGGACGCCGGTGGCGCGAGCCGCCGAGGTGAGGACCCGCTCCACCCTGGCCCCGGTGCGCACCTCTCCGCCGGCCTCGGCGATCAGCGCGGCCAGCGCCCGCGGCAGGGTGGAGATCCCACCCTCGGCGACGGCGATCCCGGCCTCCATGTCCCCGAAGGTCTCCACGAACGGGAACATCGCCCCGAACGACACATCGGGGCCGTAGTCCAGGTGCATGCCCCAGGCGGCCAGGAGCGCCTTGGCCTCGGGGGTGCCGAACCAGCGCTCACCCAGCTCCCGGGTGGAGCAGGCGAGGATCTGGGCCAGCTGCAGCGCCCGGCGCGGGCCGGTGCGGCGCACGCCGCGGGTGAGCGCCCCCAGCGCCGCGGCGCTGGGCAGCCGCGTGCCGTAGATCGGCATGAGGGTGGCCATGAACTCGTGCTGGAGCTCGCGCAGGCGGCGCCAGCCGTCGAGGTCGGCCGCGGAGTGCTCGCCGAGCAGCCGCTCGGTCTTCTCGGCGTCCTGGTAGACCCGCAGGCTGGTGCCGCCGGGGAAGACGCTGGCGTAGGGCCGGTCGCTGACCACGGGGCGGAACCCTGTGCGGGCGAGCTCGTCGGCCAGCTCGGCGTAGACGGGGCTGGCCAGGAACAGGTTGAGGTTGGTGGCGTACAGGTCGTGCACCAGCCCCGCCTCGGTCGCCTCGCCACTACGGGTGGCGCCGCCGACGTCGTCGTTGCCCTCCAAGACCACCACGTCCCAACCCGCGCGGGCGAGGTACAAGGCGGTGACCAGACCGTTGTGGCCGGAACCGATGACAACGGCATCGACTGTGCTCATGGGTGAGGCTCCTCGGGAAGTCACGACGCAGATGGGTGGGCCGCTCAGCCCTCGGGCCGGGGCCGGGTGGCGTGGAAGCGGCCGTTGTGGAACAGCAGCGGCTCGCCGCCGGTCCGGTCGTACTGCTCGACCTCGCCGACGTAGATGAGGTGGTCGCCGCCGTCGTGGCGGGCGACGAGGCGGCACTGGAAGGAGGCGACCGCGTCGCGGAGCACCGGCGCGCCGCCGACTCCCTCGACGACGTCGACGCCCTTGAACTTCTCCTCCGACCCGGACACGGAGAACTGCCGGGACAGGTGGTACTGGGAGTCCGCGAGCACGTTGATCGCGAAGTGCGTGGCGCTCTCGAACGCGGGCAGGCTGGTGGCGCGCTTGCTCGGGCACCACAGGACCAGCGGCGGGTCGATCGAGACCGAGGTGAAGGAGTTCGCGGTCAGCCCGTGGTAAGTGCCGACGTCGTCCTTGGTGGTGATGACGGTGACGCCGGTGGCGTACTGCCCCAGCGCGGCGCGGAAGTCCCGGGCGTCGAACTCGCCGCGGGCCTCGGCGGCGCCCTGGGCGACCAGCTCGGCGGCACTCGCCTCGTCGAACCACCAGCGGTAGCTGGTGCGGGGGTCCTCGAGGCTGCCGGCGACGGCCTGGGCCACGCCGGGGATGTCAGCCGCGGTGCGCAGGAGCCGGCGCTGGGTCTCGGTGATGCCGTCGAGCATGGAGTTGGTCCACAGCACCGACCACTTCGACCAGCCCCGCCAGAACGCCTCGAAGGTCTTCTTCTTCCAGGCGTCGTCGAAGGGCCGGGCGCCGCGGCGCAGGATGGCGTCGAGGTAGAAGTCCGCGGCGAGGGAGGCGTTGTTCGACGGCTGGGAGGCGATGGGGTCGGTGGCGACGACGGCGGTGCCCAGTCCCAGCACCGCGCGGCCGGAGGGCAGGTACCCCACCGGCCGCCGCACGGCCGGGGTGACCTGACCGTGGGCCACCGCGGTGGCGTCGACGAGCCGGGCGCCGGCGAACCGCGCGGCCTCGGCGGGGAAGTGTGCGGCGAGGAGCTCCTGGGTGACGGCGAGGTGGTCCTCGGGGCCGCCGATGGCGTCGAGGGCACGGCCCATGGCGGTGCCGGGGCGTCCCTCGAACATCATCACCTGGGCGACGCCGTCGGCCGTGAGCATGGGGTAGGTGATGAACTCCCCGACGTCGGGGTTGATCGCCAGTCGCAGGGCGTGGCCGGCGGGGTCCGGGACGACCCCCGTGACCAGTGCCATCGCGAGCACTCGCTGCGGGGCGGCGAAGGGGCTGCGGCTGCGGTCCACCGGGAAGGCGGAGCCCACCTCGCCCTTGCCGGTCGCGACGATGACCAGGTCGTGGGAGGAGGCCAGCTCCTCGGTCGCGGCGAGCGACATCGACTCCAGGCGCAGGTCCCCGCCCCGGGAGGCGAAGAGCTCGAGCCAGGTGGCGTACTTCAGCCGCAGGTCGACCGACCGGGCCGGGGAGTCGAACGCGGTGCGCCAGCTGGTGCCCTCCTCCCCCTCGAGGGTCAGGGCGAGGTCGGTGATGGCGGGGGCCTCGTCCTCCCAGGTCGGCAGGTCGGAGTTGTCCTCCACCTCCAGCGCGGGGGCGAACAGGCACTGGCTGGCCATGACGTTGCCCGAACGGATCTCGTCCGGGCTCCGGTCGGTGACGAGGGACACCTGGTAGCCGTGGTGCTGCAGGCCGAGCGCGAGCTGGATCCCCGCCTGTCCCGCACCGACGATCGCGACCTGCCGTCCGGTCACCACCTGAGGCCGACGCGTCACCGGTCCGGGCCGGTACGCGAGGGTCTCAGTGCGCGTTGCCGGCACTTTGGCGCTCCGCCAGCGTCTCGCCGGCGATCATGAGCTCGTCGGCGGGGACCTCCACGATCCACGCCCGCACCGCCGCCAGCGGGGTGCCGGTGGTCTCGTGGGCGGCCTGGGAGATGGCGGCCAGCAGCTCACGCTTCTGCTCGGTGGTGCGTCCGGCGCCCATGGTGATCTGGATGAGTGGCACGGTGCGGTCTCCTTCGGTGGTGGTGTGCGCGGAAGGCGGGTCCGGCGGGCGGTCGCCCAGGTGGGCGACCGCCCGCCGGTGCCGACGCTGCGGGGTCCGACGTCGCGGGTCGACGTCGCGGGTGACGTCGCGGTCAGACCCGACTGGCGACGTCGGACGTGACGTAGCTGGTCAGGTCGGCGGTACGCACGGTGTTGCGCAGCTGGCCCAGTCCGCTCCCGGCGGTGACGACGACGTCGCCCTCCCCCAGGAAGATCTGCGGCTCACGGGCGTTGCCGATACCGGCCGGCGTGCCCGTCAGGATGACGTCCCCGGCCCGCAGGGTCATGCCGCGGCTGAGCTCGGCGATGATCCGCTCGAAGCGGAACGCCACCTGCGCCGTCGAGGCGTCCTGCAGCACCTGCCCGTTGAGCTCGCAGGAGAGCTGGATGCCGTAGGGGTCTGCGACGTCGTCGGGTGTGGTGAGCCACGGGCCGAACGGCATGGAGCCGTCGATGCTCTTGCCCTTGAGCCACTGCCCGCCGTGGGCGCGCTGGAGGTCTCGCTGGGAGACGTCGTTGGCCAGGGCGAACCCGAACACGTGCTCCATGGCGCGGTCCTCGGGGATGGAGCGGCCGTCCTTGCCGATGACGATGGCGACCTCCGCCTCGTAGTCCCACTTCGCGCTCAGCTCCGGGTCGAACGCGATGTCGTCGTACGGGCCCACCACGGCCTGCGGGCCCTTGGTGAAGAAGGTGGGGTGCAGGGGCCGCCCCTCGGGTTCCTGTCCCTCCCGCTTGCCCTTCGACTCCTCGAAGTGGTCCCAGTAGTTCCACCCCGTGCACAGCACGTCGCGGTTGAACCGGGCCAGCGGTGCGGCGAGGTCGACCTCGGCCAGCGGGCGCACGTCGCCCGATGCCACGCGGGCGGCGACGGCCTCGAGCGCCGGGGCGCCGCCGCGGACGACGTCGTCGAGCGTGCCGGCGTCGGCGGGCAGGACGGTGACCGTGCCCGCACCGGCGTCGACGACGCCGATGCGGACCCCGTCACCGGTGCGGACGGAGGCGAACCTCACTCCTGGTCCCCGACGACCGCGATGGCGTTGATCTCGATGAGGTAGTCCTTGTTCACGAACTTGGAGACCTCCACCATCGTCGAGGCGGGCGCGACGCCGGTGAAGTACTGCACGCGCACCTCGTGGATGGCCTTGAAGTCCTCCATGTTGCGCACGTAGACGTCCACCCGGGCGATGTCGTCCATGGTGCCGCCGGCCGCCTCGACGGCGGAGCGCAGGTTCTGGCAGACCTGGTGCGTCTGGGCCTTGACGTCTCCGACGCCGGTGACGCCACCCTCGGCGTTCCGGGCCGTCATGCCGGAGATGAAGACCAGCCGTCCGGCGGCGCGCGCCGCGGTGGCCTGGGCGAAGTGTCCGTTGGGGACCGCGAGCTCGTCGCTGCGGATCTCGACCTTGGGCATTGTGTTCTCCTTCTTCTCGCGCGCTGTCAGCGCGCGTCGTTGGGGTCGGTGTACCAGTCGGGCTGGGTCGGGTAGTGCGGGCCGTCGTAGAACTCCAGCAGCACCGTCTCCTCCTCGGCGAGGGTCGGGCCGTGCAGGCTGCCCTTGGGGTTCCAGTAGAACGAGCCGGGAGTGAGGGTCACGTTCGTGGGCACGTAGGTGTACCGGCCGGAGAGGCAGAACATGAACTGGTTGGAGGCGTGGGAGTGCCGGCTCGGGATGCCCGAGCCCTTCAGGAACCGCACGAGGGTGATCGAGGCGCCGGTGTCCTCGTCGCGCCACAGCGCCTTCTGGCTCAGCCCGGCGAGGGTCTTGTCGACCCACTCCAGGTCCGCGGTCTGCACGAGGATCTCCCGAAACCGGTGCGTGAGCTCACCACCGACGACCGGGCCCTCCTGCTCGCGGGCGCCGTCGGCCGCGATCCCGCCGTAGCGGGCGGGCTCGGAGAGGTTCTCCGCCCACTCCTCCTCGGCGACGGCCGCCGGCCGGGGCGGGCGAGGGACGAGCGGGAGCGCGACGTCCTGCTGCTCGGTCATGCGTGGTCCTTCCCGTGGGTGGTGAGGTAGTCGAGCGCGACCACAAAGTAGGTGCGCGCTCGGTCGGTGTCGTTGGGAATCTCGTGCGCGCCGCCGTCGTGGAGCTGGACCGACGCGGCGAGGTCCTCGCCCTCGAGGTCGGCGTCGAGCTCGGCGAGCACGTGGCCGATCGGGTCGAGCGTGAGCCGGGCGGTCTGGCCGGGCGCGACGTCGACGGTCCAGACCCGTACGTACTCGGTGCCGATGACGGGGACGCGACCGTCCCCGGGGACGGGCAGGTCCGGGGTCTCGCCCTGGACGCTCCGCGCGCCGGGGCCGACGTCCACGACCACGCCGCCGGGGCGGTTCTCGCCCATGTCCTTCAGCTCGATGAGCCGGTTGCGGTACCGGGTGCCGCCGGTGTTGGTGAGCCGGTGGATCGGTGAGATGGGACGGAAGACGGCGCCGCCGGAGTACTCCGAGACGTGCCGGGGCTCGCTGCCGTCCAGCCAGTCCATGCGCCCGGACGAGCCGGCCACCGAGAGCACGACGTACGGGTTGTGGTGCAGGTGCCACGGGTGCGTGCCGTCGGGCGGCAGCGTGACGTCCCACACCCGCACGACGTCGTTGTCGACCAGCCGGGTCGAGCCGACGTCGACCAGGGTCACCTTCGAGCCGTCGGGCGCCTCGACCACGTCACCGAACATTGCTCTCCTCCTCGATCAGGTCTGTCTCGTCGGCCGCCGGCAGCTGGGCGCCGACCAGGTCCGCAGCCCGGCGCAGGCCCTCCAGGACGCTGCCCTCGAGCGTGACGCCGGCGGTCTCGGCCCGGCGGCGACGGGCCTCCTCGGGCTGGCCGGGAAGGAGGACACGCTCCACGCCCGGGCGTGGCCGCGAGCGGAGCACCTCCTCCCCCAGCGCCGTGGCGCGCTGGGCGAACCCGCCGCCGAACGCCTCGGGGTTGATGGCGAGGAAGAAGTGGGCGCAGTCGTTGGGCGTGGCGGTGTCCTTGTACAGGCCCTGCACCGCCTGGCCGAACGCCCCGCCGGAGAGGACCCCCGTGAGCATGTCCACGACGAGCGCGAGACCGAAGCCCTTCGGCCCGCCGGTGGGCAGCAGCATGCCGGCGATGGCGGCGGTCGGGTCGGTGGTGGGGACGCCGTCGGCGTCGCTGGCCCATGTGTCCGGGATCGTCCGGCCCTCGGCCTCGGCCATGCGGATCTTGCCGAGTGCCGCCTCGGAGAGCGCCATGTCGAGCGTGACGGCATGGTCGGCGTCGTCGGCGGGGACGCCCACGGCCACGGGGTTGTTCCCGACCACCGGCTCGGCGCCGCCGACGGCGGGCATGAGCGGGCGGGTGTTCGACGTGGCCAGGCCGATGCATCCCGCGGCGGCGGCCTGTTGCGCGTAGGAGGCGGCGCGGCCGAAGTGGAAGGCGTGCCGCACGGTCACGGCACCGATGCCGAACTGCTTGGCCTTGTCGACCGCCAGGTCCATGGCCTGCCGGCCCGTGAGCTGGCCGAGCGCGTGCCGCCCGTCCAGGACCGCGACCGCACCCGTGTCGGCGACCACCTCGGCGCGCTCGTGGCGGGAGACGGACCCGCTGCGCAGGCGCTCGACGTACATCGGCAGCAGCATGGTGCCGTGCGACGCGACGCCGCACATGTCCGCCTCGACGAGACTCTCGGCGACCTGCGCCGCGGCGTCAGCGGAGAACCCGACGCCCCGGAACACGGAGCCGACCGCGGCGCGCAGCCAGTCGGCGCTGACGGTAGTCGTTCCGTTCACGAGACCTCCTGTGATTTGTGATATCTGATACCCCATCATGCCATGGCTTTCGGCGAAAGGGGAGTCCTGACGGTCCGGGTCCTTCGGTGAGGCGCCGGCCGGGCGGGGTAGGGCGGCGGACGTGCCAGACGCCGTCGTCGCCCCAGCGGCTACTGGACGGACCCGTCGTCGCCGGTCCGGGCACCCACGGCGACCGCCGTGTCTGTCGGGGCCGACGCCGGACCCACGCCGGGCTGCCGGCGCGCTCGTGCGATGCTCCGTCGGCTGATGGCGTCCCAGGGCCTGCGCAGCGCGAACTCCTTGCCGCCGGTCAGACCCTCGGGCCGCAGGAGCAGCATGAGCACCAGCACGGCGCCCAGGATGATCAGGCGGGCGCCCTCGGGGATCGTGACGATGACCGGCCCCAGGACGACGCCGGACTGGAACATCTGCAGCAGCGAGTCGAGCACCGAGAAGGTGATCGTGCCGGCCACCGCGCCCCACAGGCTGTTGCGCCCGCCCAGCACGAGCATCGCGATGAGGATGAAGGTGTACTCGATGCCGAGCTGGGAGGCCTGGACCACGCGGTTGGTCTCCGCCCACAGCGCCCCGCCGAGCCCGGCGACGGCACCGGAGACGGTGAACGCCACCACCCGGTGCCAGGTGACGTGCACGCCCGAGGCCGGCGCGGCGATGAGGGACTCCCGGCTCGCCCGCAGCAGCCGGGCGCTGCGGGTCTGCTGGTAGATCCACGACACCACGATCACGGCGATCGCGAGGTAGAGCAGCTCCTGCAGCCCGAGGGCGTTGGGGATGCCCACCATGGACTGGCCGCTGGGCGGGGCGACCTTGGTCCAGTAGGTGAGCACCACGCCCACCATGAGCAGCAGGGCGAAGGTGGCGATGCCGGCCTGCAGGCCGTTGGCGCGCATGAGGAACGGGGCGAAGATCGCGGCGAGGACGCCGCCGCCGACGACGGCGAGGAGCAGCGCCGCCCAGAGCGGCAACTGGGCGTCGACCAGGAACGGGAAGGGGTCGGCCAGGATGTTTCCCTTGAGGACGGGGTCGATGACCATCAGCCCATAGGTCCACGCGCCGACCGCGACGAAGGCGACGTGCCCGAAGGACAGCACCCCAGAGTTGCCGATGAAGATCTGCAGGCCGACCACGATGACGAGGCTGACCAGGAAGTACTCGGCCTGCACGACCAGCGATCCGCCGCCGAGGCTCGCGACGAGGACGACGAGGTAGAGCACCAGCACGGGGCCGCCGAGGCTGACCAGACGTGCGCCCCAGCCGGGGACGGCAGTGGCGGTCCGCGCGGTGGTGGTGTCGGTGTTCATGCGCGCTCCAGGACGGGGCCGCGGACCAGGAGGCCCGACGGCTTGAGGATGAGGATCACCATGACGACGGCGAAGACGAACGCGTTGCGGAAGTTGACGACGTCGCCGGGGAGGTAGCTGGTGAGGATCGAGGAGACGAACCCGACCACGAAGCCGCCGACGACGGCGGACCCCAGCTTGTCGATGCCGCCGATGACCGCGCCGATGAGCGCGAGGACGGTGATGTTGACGCCGAAGGTGGGCGACACCGCCCCGGTCTGCACGACGAGCGCGAACCCGACCGCCGCCGCCAGCGCCCCGCTGATGCCGAACGTCAGCGCGATCACCTTGTTCGCCCGCACGCCCAGCAGGCGGGCGGTGGCGAAGTCGGTAGAGGCCGCCTGCACCTGGAGCCCGAGGCTGGACCGGTTGAGGAACTGGTGCAGGGCCAGCAGCAGCAGACCGGCGACGACGATGGTGACCAGGGAGAGCATCTGCACCCGGACGCCGCCGATCTCCACCGAGCGGGCGAGCGCGGGCGCGACGGCCGCCGTGCGGACGTTGTTGCCGAAGACGATCTCGTAGACCCGCTGGAGCAAGAAGCTCAGCCCGAAGCTCGCGATGAGCAAGGTCGAGGCGTCCGCTCGTCGCATCCGCCGGAAGACGGCGAACTCGAGCACCAGCGCGAGCAGCACGGAGGCCGCGATCGCCAGCGCCAGGGAGATGACGGCGCCCCAGTGCCAGGTGAGCACGAGCGTGTAGGCGGCGATGGTGATGATCTCGCCGTGCGCGAAGTTGGCCAGGCGCATGACGCCGAAGACCAGGCCGATCCCCAGTGCGGCGAGCCCGTACAGGGCGCCGGTGGAGATGGCGTCGATGAGTCCTTGGATGATCATGATCCGAAGTACGCCTTCGTGAGGAGGTCTTCGTCCTGGGCCGCGTCGGGTGTCAGCTCGAGCGTGATCCGCCCGTCGTGGAGCACGTAGGTGCGGTCCGCGAAGGCGATGGTGAACTCGGCGCGCTGCTCGACCACGAGGATCGAGGTGCCCTGGGCCCGGACGGCCTCCAGCGCCTCGAAGACGGTGTCGACGGCGGTCGGCGAGAGGCCGAGGGAGGGTTCGTCGAGCATCAGCACGTCGGGCCTCGCGAGCAGGGCGCGGCCGATGGCGAGCTGCTGCTGCTGGCCGCCCGAGAGCAGGCCGGCGGAGCGGCCGCCGAACTCGCGCAGGATCGGGAAGAGGTCGAGGACCTGCTCGAGGTCCTCGTCGATACCGGTGCGGTCGCGTCGTCCGACGAGGCCGAGGCGGAGGTTGTTGCGGACCGAGAGGTCCCCGAAGATGTGCCGGCCCTCGGGGACGAGCGCCAGGCCGCTGCGGATGACGTTCTCGGGGGCGAGCCCGGTGATGTCGCGCCCAGCCAGCCTGACGGCGCCGGCGCTGGTCCGCACGGCGCCCATGAGCGCCTGCAGGGTGGAGGACTTCCCCGCACCGTTCGGCCCGATGAGGCCGACCGTCTCGCCGCGTCCGACGGCGAAGGAGATGCCCTTCACCGCGGGGACGCCGCTGTACCGGACCTCGAGGCCGGCGACCTCGAGCATGGGCTCTTGCTGCGTCGTCGGCTCGAGCGCCGACTCAGGCTGCGTCGTGGGCACGTCCGCTCCTCCCCAGGTAGGCCTCGGCGAGGGCCTCGCTGCGCTGCACCGTCTCCGGCGTGCCCTCGAGGAAGCTCTTCCCCTGGACGACGACGTGGATGGTGTCGCAGACGGCCATGATCAGCCGGATGTTGTGGTCGATGAGCAGCACGCCGGTGCCCTCCGCCGCGATCGAGCGGACGACGTCGCCGAACTCGCCGATCTCGCCCTCGTTGAGGCCGGCGGCGGGCTCGTCGAGCAGCAGGTAGCGCGGTTCGATCGCGAGGGCCCGGGCGACGCCGAGGCGCCGCTCGGTGCCGTGCGGCAGGGCCGCCGCGAGCTGGTTGGCGCGGTCGGCGATGCCGAGCCGCTCCATGAGCTCGGTCGCCCGGCGGCGGGCCTCCGCCCGCCGCCGGCCGGTGCCGAGGGCAGCCACCTCGATGTTCTCCCGCACCGAGAGCCCGTGGTACGTGTGGCCGTGCTGGAACGTCCGGGCCAGGCCGTTGCGCGCCTTGGTGCGCGCGTCGGTCCTGGTGACGTCCACGCCGTCCATCGTCACCGTGCCGGTGTCCGGCCGGTCGTACCCGCTGATGATGTTCACCAGCGTGGACTTCCCCGCGCCGTTCGGGCCGATCAGCCCGAGGACGGCGCCGCTCGTGACGGTCAGGTCGACGCCCACAAGGGCCTTGACCCCCCGGAAGGACCGGGTGATACCGCTGACGGCGAGAGTCTTCGTCATGGTGGCTGCCTGTTCGCTCATCCTGCGAAGGTGACCTTCTCGGGCGCGCGCTCCTCGACGAACGCGAGCTTGCCGTCCTTGACCTGCAGCACCCGCATGGGCCGCTCGACGGAGATGTGCAGCTCCTCGGTGAACTTGGTGGGGCCGGCCATGAGGTCCAGCTCGCCCATCGTCTCGAGCGCGGCTGTCAGCTTGTCGCCGTCCCAGCTGCCGGCCTCCTCGTAGGCGGCTTTGATGGCCTGGAGGGTGGAGTGCCCGGCGACGAACGCGCCGACGGAAGGACGCTCGCCGTAGGCGGCCTCGTAGGCGTCGGCGGCCTCGTTGACGGCGGGGTTGGGGTCGTCGCCGTTCTTCGCGGCATAGGTGACCACGTAGTAGTCGCTCAGGCCAGGGATGCCGCCGGTCCAGAAGTCACCGTCCATGCCGAAGCCGGAGATGATCGGCGCGTTCACGCCGCCGTCGCGCATCTCCTTGGCGACGGTGGCGCCGCCCGGGGAGTAGCCGCAGTTGGCGATGACGGCCGGCTCCTCGCCCGCCGCGACGGCGGAGACCGTCTCGCGGACGGAGTCGCCCTGCTGGTAGTCGTACTTGGAGACGATCGTGCCGCCGAGCTCGGTGAAGCGCTTCTCGAAGATCTCGCACTGGTTCTGCGTGTACTTCAGGGTGGTGTCCGTGAGGAGGACGGCGCTGGTCCAGCCCTGCTCGTAGGCGAACTCGGCCTGGATCGTGGCCTCGCCGGGGGTCCCAGAGCCCATCGAGAACCCGTTCTCCAGCCCGCCGGCCGGCCCGTAGATCGGGTCGCCGATGCAGGGGGCGATGCTCAGGACGTTCTCGGTCTCGGCGACGAGCGCGGCCGGGGAGGAGACGTCGTAGTCGCAGGTGACGATGAGGACCTCGGCACCGCCACTGATGAGCTCGGTCGCCGCCGAGGCGTACCGGTCGAGGTTCGTGCCGGTGTCGATGACCTTCAGCTCGATCTGCTGCCCGCCGATACCACCCGCGGCGTTGAGCGTCTCGGCCTCCAGCTTCATGGCGTTCAGGGGCGGGGTGTCGATCGGGCCCATGAAGCCCGACGACGCCATGACCACGCCGATGGTCACGGTCTCGGCGCTGCCGGAGGGCTGGGTGCCCGCGGCACCGTCGGAGGTCTCCGCGGAGGGCGCGGGTTCCTCTTGGGCGCTGGAGACGCAACCGGCCAGGAGGAGCGCCACGCCGGCAAGACCGGCGAGCGGTGCGATGCGAGGGAGGGACATGTCACCACCGAGTTTCTGTTGGGGGTCCGAGGACAGGATCAGGCGGTCGGGCCGGCGCCTGTGCCGGCCAGGGTCTGATACTGGCAGTTTGATCACAGATATTTCAAGGAGTCTTGGTAAAGATCTTGTTACGGTCCTGCGTTCGGAGCGCCGGTCACCGTGCTGCGTGCGCGGGGGCGCGCCCGCCACCGACCGAGGGTCTTTGGGCCGAGCGAGCGTGGCCAACCATGCTCGCTCGGCCCCACGACCCTCGGTCGACGCAGACGCCCCGGAGGGGATCGTCCCTACGAGGCCGGGACCGGCACCGAAGCCGCGGCGCCGACGATGCTGCGGTACTTCTCGACGACGGCGTCGGGGTCGCCGGCCGGGAGGATCGCCGCGATGTGGGCGTCCGGGCGCAGCAGGACCACCACGTCCTCCCCCACGCCGAGCCGGCGGCGCAGCCGCTCCGAGGGGTCGAAGAGGGCCCGGTCGCGTAGCCCGGAGTCGTGCGGGGCGTCCCAGCGGCTGACCACGTAGTGCCGCAGGCCCGGCCGCGTCGGGCCGGGGATGTTCGGCTGCCGGCGGGCGTCGGTGAAGTGGAGCGCGACGAACGAGTTCGCGCACAGGTCGTGCACGTACGTCTGGCCGTCGGGCCCGAAGACCGGCAGGTCGGGTGCGCGGTCCCCCGCCGTGACGGGCAGCGGCACGTCGCCGGACTTGACCATCGACCACTCGCCGTCGCCGTCCACGTCGAGCTTCACGCCGAGCAGGGCGCGGGTGAACGCGTTGCCCCAGTTGCCCTCACCCATGGCGGGTGCGCCCTCGGCCCGGCGGCCCATGTTCGCGCGCGCCGCCTCGGCGAGAGCCCCGGAGCCCTTGATGGCCACGGGAGCCTGCTCCTGCTCGTAGCCGGCGAGCACCGACTCGTCGGCCCAGCCCCGGAAGAGCCAGGCCAGCCGCCAGGGCAGGTTCGAGGCGTCGAGGATGCCGGTGTTGAGCCCGAGCGCCCACATCGGGGTGATGAGGTGCGCGGCGTCGCCCATGAGGAAGACCCGGCCCACGTTCCACGTCTCGGCCACGCGGTGGTGGACGCTGTAGATGTTCGTGCCCAGGATCTCCATCGAGTCCGTCTCGCCGATGAAGCGGGCCACCTTCTCGGCGAACTCCTCCCGGGTCGGTTCCGGGCGGCCGGGGCCGAGGGGGAAGAGGAAGCGCCAGCAGTGCGGCTGGCGCACGAGCACCATCCACTCCTGCGGGTCGCCGAAGTACGCCAGGTAGGGGTAGTCGCGCGGGTTGGCCAGGTCGAGGTCCACCTTGAGGTCGACGAGGCTGTACCGGTCCTCGAGCGTCTTGCCCTCCACGGTGATGCCGAGCAGGCGGCGGACGGTCGAGTGCCCGCCGTCGCAGGCCAGGACGTAGCCGGCCTCCTGGATCACCTCACCCGCGGGCCCGTCGAGGGTGAGCTCGACCCGGTCGCCGTGGTCGGTGAAGGTCCGCAGGCGGTGGCCCATGCGCAGGGCCCCGGGGGCCTTGCGCTCCAGGGCGTCGCGCAGCAGCGGCTCGAGCTCGTGCTGGGGGATGTTGATGACGAACGGGTATCGGGTGTCCTCGGTGAGGTCGCCGGTGCGCACGGACAGCGTGGAGGTGTTCGTCGCGCGGTCCAGCTCGCCGATCTCGTCCACCCGCACAGCGGCGCGCAGCACGTCGTCGAGAGCCCCGTAGCGGTGCAGCACCTCCAGGGTGCGGGTGAGGATCGTGCCCGCCTTGGTGTCCAGCGACAGGCGGTCGTCCTCCTCGTAGACGACGACGGGCACACCGTAGTGCGCAAGTCCGATCGCAGTGACAAGACCGATAGGACCGCCACCGATGACGGCGACAGGCAGCTCGCGAACCATTACTTCTCCTCCTTGCTGAACACCCGGTCGCGGGTGAGGGTCGAACCGGTCATGGTGGCGGCGTCGGACATGAGGTACATCAGGGGTCCGACGACGTCGGCCGCCACCCCGACGCCGGTGGTGCGCAGCCACTGCTCGTACTCGGGCCCGGGCGGGTTGGCCGCCCGCATCTGGGGGGTGTCGATGACGCCCGGGAAGACGGTGTTGACGCGCACCCGGTGCTCGGCGACCTCGGCCGCGAGCGACTGCAGGAACGCGACGAGGGCGGCCTTGCTCGCCGCATAGGCGGACGCCTCGGCGTGGCCCGTCCGGGCCAGCCCGGAGGCGAACGCGACGACCGAGCCGGACCGACGCCGCACCATGTGCGGCACCACCGCCTGGCACGCCCACACGACGCCGTCGAGATTGATCGCGAGGGTGCGCCGCCAGGTCTCGGCGTCCATCTCCAGCACAGGCACGCGCGGCTGGACGGCCGCGCCCGCGACGAGCCCGTCGATCCGGCCGTGCCGGTCCACGATCTGCTCCACCGCGGCGTGGACGGCGTCGCGGTCGGCGACGTCGACGTGCACGTGCTCCACGCCGTCGGTGCTCGGCCCCTCGGCCACGTCCAGGACGACGGCATGCCCGCCGGCCGTGGCGTACTCCCGAGCGACGGCCGCGCCGATCCCGGACGCACCGCCCGTGACCACCAGGACGTGACCGGTGGCGTCAAACGTTGCCCTCACGCGTGCACCTTCTCTTTCTGCTTCTCCCCCGCGCGGCGCGGTGCCGGGCGGAGCGTTCGTGCCCGGCGGACCAGGCGGTGTGCGGCGCGGTAACCCGAGCCGGCGCCAAGACCCGGCCCGGGGTGGACGGCCGCGCCGATGTGCACGAGGGCGTCCACGCCGGTTCCGCCGGCGCCTTGCGGGAAGGGGCGCCACCACAGGTTCTGGTCCAGCTCCGCCGAGCCGCCGTAGGGGTCGCCGGCGATGGCGTTGGGGTTGCGGGCGAGCAGGTCGGCCGGGGTGGTGACCCGCACGTCGCGGACGGCGCCGCGCAGCCCGGGGGCGTGCGCGGCCACGCGGTCCAGCACCCGGTCGGCGTAGGCCCGGGCGAGCTCCGGGGTCCAGGCCCCGTCGGGACGGAGCTCCCCCGCCGCGTCGCCGACGGGCGCGAACGGCACCTCCTGGAGCTGGAGCCAGAGGGCGCCGGTGCCGGCCGGGACGCGGGAGGGGTCGAGCAGGTGCTGGCGGCCGACGACCACGGTGGGACGCTGCGGCAGGAGCCCGGCCAGCGCCTCGGCGCAGGCGACACCGGTGGACGCCGACCCGTCGCTGACGTGCACGAGCGGGATGTCGGCGAGCCGCTCGTCGGTCCACTCCAGCGGCCGGTCGAGGGTCACGTGCACATGCATCGCGGCGCGGCCGGGCTGGTACGTGGCGGCCCCCGCGCGCCGGGCCTGAGGTGCCGCGGCCCCGAGGAGGTCGCCGTAGAGCGCCTGCGGGGACACCGAGGCAAGGACGGCCCGACGGGCGAGGATCCGCTCACCGCCGGCGTCGACGCCGACCGCCCGGCCGCCGCGCACGAGCACGCGGTCCACGTGCACGCCGGTGCGGACGTCGACGCCGAGCTCGGAGAGCAGGCCCTCGAAGGCGGCGACGAAGTTCCCGGCCCCGCCCTCGACGACGGGCAGCCCGGCCAGGTGCGTCGTGGCGGCGAAGAGCGGCAGCATGAAGCCGCCCGAGGCGGCGTCCGGCGAGAGGCCGGCGTGCAGGAGCCACGGGACCCAGAGATGGTCGACCTCGGGTCCGTGGAAGGTGCGGCCCGCCCAGGACCGGCCCGAGCTGAGCAGGTCCCGGGTCAGGCGCTCGGAGCCGCGCAGCCCCGACCGGCCGCCGAGGCGCAGCGCCGCCCCGAGGCCGGCCGGGGCGCGCAGGTCGGCACCCATGAGCGCGCCGATACGGTCCGCGCGGCGGCCGAACTCGTCCACCATCTGCAGGTAGGCCCGCCGGTCGCCCGGCGACATGACGGCGGCGGTGAGCGCGGGGTCGCGGTGCGCCACGGTGACCCGGCCGCCGTCCGCCACGCTGGCGGTCACGGCGCCGTCGGTGTTGCGGTAGCGCAGCCCGTGCCGCTCCAGGTCGGGCCCGAGCTCGGCGAAGGCCGGCGAGGTCACGAAGAGCGGGTGCCAGGAGGAGTAGAGGTCGTCGACGTACCCCGGCGTCGTCGCCTCGGCGGAGGCGATGAAGCCGCCGATCCGCTCGTTGCGGTCCATCAGGACCACGTCCCAGCCCGCGCGGGCCAGCACGGCGGCGGCGACCATCCCGTTGACGCCGCCTCCGACGACGACGGCGTCCGCCGCGGCCGCGCTCACGCGGTCACCTCGGTGGCGACCGGGTGTGCTCGCGCCGCCACCCGGGCGGCGACGGCGGGGGCGAGCACGGCCAGGTAGGTGGTGCTCCAGGCCTCGAGGGCGGCGCCGGGGTCGGTGAGGTCGGCGTCGAGCACGAACACCCCGCGGGTGGGCATGCTCGCGCCGATCTCCACCAGGACCGGGCGCAACGAGGTCTCGACGGCGAGGGCGTGGTGCGGGGCGCCGGCCACCATGAGCGGCACGGTGGGGATGCCGAGCAGCGCGTCGGCCGCGAAACGGTCCAGGAACGCCTTGAGCAGACCGGTGTAGGTGGCCTTGTAGGTGGGTGAGGCGACGACGAGGGCGGCGGCGCCGCGTACTGCGTCCACCGCCTCCGCGACGGCGGCCGAGGCCGGGTCGAAGAGCTCCCCGGCGAGCTCGGCCAGCTCGATCACGCGCACCTCGCCGTCGCCGGCCACCCGCCGGCCCAGGGCGCGCGCCACAGCGGCGGTACGCGATCCGGGCCGGGGGTTGCCCACGACCACGACGACGTTCCCGTTCATCGGGGCTTCCGCACGCCCTTGCGCTCCAGCCGCGGGAGCACCTCCTGGGCGAAGTACTCGAGCTCGGAGACGTAGTCGACGAAGGCCAGCGTCAGGCCGGAGAAGCCGGCCCGGTAGTAGCGCTCGAGCTCGTCGGCCACGTCGTCCGGCGTGCCGTACAGCGGGACGGACCCGTGCCCGGCGGCGAAGCGCGACCGGTAGGTGGCGAGCATCTCGGGGGTGAAGGACTTGGCGTGGAGGTTCTGCAGGCGCATGAGGTTGTCGACGGCGGACCAGTCGGCGTTCTCCTCCGCGTAGTAGTGGAGAAACTCCTCGGCCTCCTTGCGGGTGGGGCGGCACACCACGTGGCTGGGCGTGAGCACACCGAACTCGCGGCCGTAGGCCTCCTGCGCGTGGCTGGAGAGCTTCTCCACGATGCCCGCACCGTCCTCGGGACCGAAGACGTTGGTGAAGACGTAGTCGGCGTTGCGGGCGCCGAACTCGCGCCCCTGGCCCGAGGATCCGGCGTTGAGGATCGGCATCCGGCCGCCGAACGGCTTGGGGTTGCCGTAGATGTGCTTGCCGTTGAAGAAGCGGCCGTCGTGGTCGAACGGCGCGTCCTCGCTCCAGATGCGCTGGATGAGGTCGAACCACTCCTGGGCTCGGGCGTAGCGGTCGTCGTGCTCCTTCGGCAGGTCGACACCGAAGATCTCGTACTCCGGCTGGTTCCAGCCGGCGACGACGTTGAGCCCGGCACGGCCGTGGCTGAGCTGGTCGATGGTGGCGAGCTGCTTGGCGACGACGACCGGGTGGTTGAAGGCGGTGTGCACGGTGGAGAAGATCGTGATGTTTTTCGTCTTCGCCAGCAGCCCGGCCGCCCAGGTCAGAGTCTCCAGGACGCCGCCGTGGAAGTTTGTCTCGCCCCCGTACCCGATCCACCGGGCGATGGGCAGCAGGAAGTCGATGCCGACCTCGTCGGCGAGGATCGCCATCCGCTCGTTGTCGTCCCAGCTCGCGGACCAGCGCTCCTCGATCTTCGTGACGGCGAAGCCGCCGGAGCAGTTCGCGCTGAAGAGCCCTAGCTTCAGGCCGGTGTCGGCCAGCATCGGGCGGACCTGCTGCTGGGTGTCGAGGGTCTGGGTCATCACGGTCTCCTTGCGGTTGAGCAGGCGGTAGGGCGCTGAGGGCGGTCGGGGCGGGTCCGGCAGTCAGGCGGTCTGGGTGGCGAGGCGGCCGAGGGCGGCGGCCGCGTTGTCGACGGCGGCCAGGCGCTGGGCGTCGCCGCCACGGTGGGCGAGCAGGGCGAGCGGGTCGGTCGAACCCATGGGGAACGGCCAGTCGCTGCCCAGCAGCAGCCGGTCGGAGCCGAAGACCTCGGCTGCGAGGTCCACGACGGCGGGGTCGTGGGCGAGGGTGTCCACGTAGAGGCGGCGGACGGCCTCGCGTGGCGGCAGCTCCAGCCGGGCGACGCCGGGCCGGTCGGTGTCGTAGCCGTGCTGCCAGCGCCCCACGACGGCCGGCACCACGCCGCCGCAGTGCGACAGGATCACCCGCACGCGCGGGTAGGTGCTCAGCACGCCGCCGAAGACGAGCTCCGCGGTGGCCACGCCGGTCTCGGCCGGGTTGCCGAGGAGGTTGGCCAGGTAGTACCGGGTCAGGCGGACGTCCGGGGCGGCGCCGGGGTGCAGCAGCAGGGTGCGGCCGTCCTCGTCGAGCATGCGCCACAACGGGGCGAGGGCCGCGTCGTCGAGCGCGTGCGATCGCCCCCCGGCGGACGCGACCACACCCGCCCAGCGGACGTCGTCGCGCACGGCGGCGTACGTCGCGGCGGCGACGTCGGGGTGCTCGAGCGGCAGGTAGGCCAGGGGCAGCAGCCGGGTGTGCCCGGCCACCGCCCGCAGCATCCCGTCGTTGAGCGCGTGCCCCCAGACTGCCGCCTGCTCCGCCGGAAGATGCTGCCGGAAGAACGGCGGCGGCGCGGACACGACGGCGGAGTCCAGACCGGCGTCGTCGAGGTAGGTCTCGAGGTCGCCGGGCTCGTAGAGCCCCGCTGGCCCGACGGTGTGCCCGTCCACGGCAAGCCGTCCGCCGTCGGCGGCCACACCCGCCACCACGGCCTCGAGGACCGGGGCGAGATGGGTGTGGACGTCGACGGAGCCCAGCAGGCTCACGCGGGGACGGGCGCCGTCGCGGCCGCCCGTGCGGTCGCGCGCAGCACCTCGTCGATGACGCGGTGGGCGATCTCGCCGGCCACCCGCTGCCCGACGCTCGCCGCCGGGCCGGCCACCAGCACGTCCGCCTGCCAGGCGACGCGTGCGCCGTCGCCGGTGGGCTCGAAGGTCAGCTGGATGTCCGCGGTGACGGCGTTGTTGCCGCGCTGGGCGACCACCCCCACCACGGCGGAGGTGTCGGTGACCTCGCCGGCGGTGATGGTGGTGTCGAACCGGATCGGGCCGAGCGCGATGACCGGGTGGAAGCCCGCCTTGATCGCGCCGTCGCCGGCCTCGACGTCGGTGAACGTCGGGACGGCGGCGAGCACCTCGGGCGAGGTGGCCAGGCGTCGCAGGGCGGCCGGGGTGGCCGGGGTGTCGAACGTGCCGTCGAGCCTCATCGGATCACCTTCACGTGCTCGGAGTTGGCGCCTGCGAGGAGGTCGAGGACCACCTCGGAGGGGATGTGGGAGTCGATGACGATGCCGGTGTCGCCCAGGGCGTTCTGCACCGCCGCACCGAGGGTGTGCTGCGGGGCACCGCCGCCCTCCCCCATGCCCTTCGCGCCGGTGGGCGTGAACGGCGAGGGGCTGACGACGTTGTCGTAGCGCAGGATCGGCATGTCGTAGGCGGTCGCGGCGTGGTAGTCGTAGAAGTTCGCGCCGAGGAGCTGGCCGTCCGGGGTGTAGTGCATGTTCTCGAACAGCGCGGCGGACAGGCCGTGCGCGGTGGCTCCCTGTACCTGGCCCTCGACCAGCATGGGGTTGATGGGGTTGCCGCAGTCGTCGACCATGGCATAGCGCAGCACCGTGATCTGCCCCGTCTCCTCGTCGATCTCGACGACGGCGGCGTGGACCTGCGTGGAGTAGGTCAGGGTCAGGTTGCCCTTCTTGGTCTCCAGGTCCGGGACGTTGAACGGGGCGTTGTACACGCCCCGGCCCACCAGGGTCACGGTCTCGGCGAGCTCGCGAGGCAGCTCTGCGGGCGACATGTGCACCAGCCAGCCGATGGCCTGGATCGGCATCTGCCGGTCCGGGTCGCCGACGACCTTGACCATGCCGTCCTCGAGCACGAGCTCGCTGGGCTCGGCGCCCAGCTGGGAGCCGGCCACGAGCTTGATCTCGCGGATGAGCTTGTTGGTCGCGTCGATGAGGGCGCCGATGCCGGTCACGACGAACTGGGAGGCGTAGGAGCCGGAGAAGCCGGTCTGGGTCCCGAGCAGCGAGTCGCCGCCGCGGTGGGTGATGAGGTCGTCCGGCCGCAGGCCGAGCATGTCCGCGACCACCTGCGCCATCGTCGTCTCGTGCCCCTGGCCGTAGGCGACGCCGCCGGTGACCACGTAGACCGAGCCGTCCGAACCCATCCGGACCAGGCCGGCCTCGGTGTTGCCGCTCATCCCGGAGTTGGGGTTGATGTAACGGGACTGGCCGAAGTTGTTGGTGCCGGAGTCCAGCGTCGAGCCGATGCCGATGCCGATGCGCTTGCCGGTGCCGACGGCGGCGGCCTGCAGCTCCTTCGCGTCCTCGTAGTCGATGAGCGCGAGCACCTTGCGCAGGCTCTCGGGCAGGTCGCCGGAGTCGTACACGCACTCGTTGACCGTGGTGTAGGGGTACTGGTCGGGCTGGATGTAGTTCTTCAGCCGGAACTCCACCGGGTCGAACCCGAGCTTGGTGGCGGCGATGTCGAAGAGCCGCTCCATGGCCCACAGGTGCTGCATGCGGGAGTAGCCGCGCACCGGGAGGGTCGGGCCCTTGTTGGTGTAGACGGACTTCCAGTTCACGCGCAGGTGCTTGATCTGGTAGCAGGCGTTGGCCACCTGCGACCAGATCGGGGCGCCCAGGGGCTCGTAGCGGGTGTAGGCGCCGTGGTCGTCCAGGGCGTCGTAGGTCACGCCGAGGACGGTGCCGTCGTTCTGCACCGCCATCTTGATGTTGGTGAACGTGCGCTCGTTGGAGTGCCCGCCCTCCATGTGGGCCTCGGACCGCGTCTGGGTCCAGCGCACGGGACGGCGGAACTTTCGGGCCATCAGCGCCAGGGCCACCATCGGGATGAACATGCCGACCTTGACACCGAACGAGCCGCCGATGTCCTTGCTGAGCAAGCGGATCTTCTCCACGGGGTGGCGCAGGGCCTTGGCGACCATCAGCAGCGTCAGCTGCGGCTGGGCGCAGCCGCTCTGGATGGTGAAGGCGTCCATGCCGGCGTCGTAGTCGACCGAGACCACGAAGGTCTCCAGCGGCGTCGGGGAGAAGCGGTGGAAGTGCAGCTCGTCGACCTCGATGACGTGGTCCGCGTTCTGCAGCGCGAAGTCGATGTCGCCGAAGTCGAAGTCGCCCTGCCAGGAGATGTTCTCGCCGATGCCTGCGTGGAGCACCGGTGCGTCGTCCGCGATGGCCGCACGGGCCTCGACGACCGCGGGCAGCTGCTCGTACTCGACGACGACGGCGGCCGCGGCGTCGCGGGCGGCCTCACGGGAGTCGGCGGCGACGGCGACGACCGGCTCACCGACGTAGCGGACCTTGCCGCCGCTGGCCAGGGGTCGGTCCACCTCGGCCGCGCCGGGCCCGGCCTGGTACTCGATGAACGGGTCGCTGAGCTCTTCGACGTCCTCGGGCGTCAGCGTGCCGACGAATCCCTTGACCTTGGCGGCCCCGGAGACGTCGATCTTCGTGATGCGGGCGTGGGCGAACGGGGAGCGGACGAACTGCACGTAGGCGAGGCGGAAGGTGGGCGTGTCGTCGGCGAACTCGCCCTCGGCCCGCAGCAGGCGGTCGTCCTCGCGGCGCAGGATCGCCTGGCCCTCGTACTTCTGCTTCGCGGTCGCGCGCGTGGAGGTGATGGTCATGCCTGCGCCCCTGTCGTCTCGGTGTGGCGGCCGTGCGGCAGCGGGGCGTCGGCCCCGCCGGCGGCGCAGACGGCGTTGACGATGTTCTCGTAGCCGGTGCAGCGGCAGATGTTGCCCTTCAGAGCGCGGCGCACCGACTCGTTGCTGACCTCTTCGCCCGACTCGAGGAAGTCGGTGGCGGTCATCAGCATCCCGGAGGTGCAGTAACCGCACTGGAGGGCGTGGTGCTCCTTGAACTTCTGCTGCAGGTCGTTGAGCGTGCCGTCCTCGGCGGCGAGGGACGCGGCGGTGTCCACCTCGGAGCCGTCGGCCTGGACGGCCAGGATCATGCACGACTTCGCCAGCTTGCCGTCCCACTTGACGGTGCAGGCGCCGCAGTTGCCGGTGTCGCAGCCGATCTTGGGACCACGGCGGTCGAGGTCGTCGCGCAGCCAGTGCACGAGCAGCTTGCGCGAGGACACGACGCCCTCGTGCTCCTCGCCGTCGACCGTGACGGTGATGGGATGGAGGTCGGGACCTGCGAGCAGGTCCGTGGTGGTCTGCTGGCTCATGCCTGCTCCTTCTCGATGACGTCGACGAGGGCGCGGCGCAGCTGCACCTTGGCCATCGCGCGCCGGTACTGGGCGCTGCCGTGGGTGTCGGAGATGGTCTCGAACGGCTCGGTGTCGAACGCGGCGAGGGCCGCCGTGATCGTCTCCTTGGCGAGGGGGCGCCCGGCGATCGCGGCCTCGACCGCCGTGAGGCGCACCGGCGAACCGGGGACGGTGCCGAGGTAGACGCGCGGCTCGGTCAAGGACTCACCGTCGACGGCGGCGCGCACCACCACCCGGGCCAGCGCCCAGGAGTCGCGGGCCAGCTGCATGTGCCGGTGGACGAGCCGGGTGCCCGCGGGCAACGCCGGCACGTGGACGGCCGTGAGGAGGCCGCCGCCGGTCACCGCCGTGGCGAGCGCCCCGCGGAAGAACTGCTCCGCCGGGAGGGTGTCGGCGCCGTCCGCGGTGATGACCTCGAAGGAGGCACCGAGCGCGGACAGCAGCGGCGGGAAGTTGTTGGTTGGGTCGTTCAGCGAGACGTTGCCGCCGATGGTGCCGCGGTTGCGCACCTGCCGGTCGACGAGGCCGGCCGCCATCTCGGCGACCGAGGGGACGACCTCGCGCACGACCGCGTCCCTGGCCAGCTCGGCATAGGTGGTGGCGGCGCCAATCCGCACCCCGTCCCCCGCCCGTTCGACGCCCCGCAGTTCTTCCAGCGCATGGACGTCCACGAGCGCGGTGGGCGAGACGAGGTCGAGCTTGAGGGCGTTGATGAGGGTCTGGCCGCCAGCCAGCACCGCGGCGCCGGGCACCTCGCGGAGGAGGTCGGTGGCGTGGCTGACGCTGTGTGGCCGGAGATACCGGAAGGGCGGAAGAATCATGGAGGAACCTTCCTCGAGTACCCCGCGAGGGGACTCGAACGTCGTCGTCGACTCGAATGACCGGAACCTTCCCGTATTTGTGATCACATGTCAAGAGGATCAGATACGGGAGTGTCCGGGGGCTTAGCGGCGGGAAGATTCGCTAGCAGGCGGCCGTGCCGTGCCGGCGAGACACCCCGTCGCGGTGAGCGTCCCCTGCCCGTGTCTACCGTGCGATCGATGGTCACGTAGTGAGAACGTGATCACAGCCGCATGTAAACTCACCGCATCCCGGTCCCCCGGGCCCCGACGTCGTCGCCAGCCGCCCGGGAGTCGGCGCACTCATGACCTCCACGAACCACGATCTCTTCGAGCTCTCGCCCGAGAACGGCTCCGGGCTGCACCGGACGATGGCCGACCGCGTGACCGTTGAGATCCACCGGCTGATCATCATGGGCGACATCGAACCTGGCTCCGCGCTGCCCATCCGGGACCTCGCGGACCGGTTCGGCACAAGTGCGATGCCGGTCCGCGAGGCACTGCGCCGGCTGGGCGCGCTCGGTCTGGTGGAGATCGCGCCGCACCGCGGGGCGCGCGTCGCCGAGGTCTCGATCGAGGACCTCGAGGATACCTACAGGGTCCGCCTCCTGCTGGAGCCGCTGGCGGTCTCCTACGCCGCCGCGGCGGTGGACGAGGAACACCTCGAGCGCGCCGCCACGGCTCTGGAGCAGCACAACGCGGCCATGGACGCCGGCGACCTCGACCGCGCCCGGACGGCGCACACCGAGTTTCACTTCCTCCTCTACCAGGGGGCCGGCTCCCGGTGGCTGCAGCGGGCGATCGAGCCGGTGTGGCAGAACAGCGACCGCTACCGGTTCGCGGCCCCGGGTGGCGAGAAGGACCGCAGCCGCGCCGAGCACACCGAGATCCTCGAGGCGTGCCGGGCACACGACCCGGCCGCGGCCGAGGCCGCGATGCGCCGGCACCTCGAAGGGGCTCTCGGCCGCATTCGCAAGGCCATGCTCGACCACCACACGGCCTGAGTCACCGAGCTTTCGTGTCCGGGGACGCCGTCCCGAGTTCGTCGCTGCGCGCGTAGCACTTGACATGTGATCACATTCTCCGCAGTCTTTGTGCTCCAGCCGCCCGGCGCGGACAGGGGGCGACGTCGCTCCTGCGCACCGATTTGTCCTGATTTTGCGGGCGGGCAACCAGCGACCGTGGGGAAACCCGTGACCATTGGCTACGAGCTCTCGCCCGACCGTGTCGCGGGCATGCACGACACGCTCTCCGACCGCGTGACCGCGGAGCTCCATCGGCTCATCCTCATCGGCGAGCTCCCGGCCGGCTCACCGCTGCCGATCCAGTCGTTGGCCGAGAGGTTCTCGACGAGCGCGATGCCGGTGCGCGAGGCCCTGCGGCGGCTCGCCTCGCTCGGCCTCGTCGACATCGCGGCGCACCGAGGCGCCCGGGTCCGCGACCTGACCGTGGCGGATCTGGAGGACACGTACCGGATGAGGCTGACTCTGGAGCCACTGGCCGTCTCGCTGGCTGCCGAGCGCAGCGAGGAGTCCGTGGCTCAGCTGGCGGAGGATGCGCTCGACCGGCATGAGCAGCACCTGGGTGCCGGCGCCCTCGAGGACGCCCGCCGCGCGCACACCGACTTCCACTTCAGCCTCTACCGTGGCTCCGGCTCGCGCTGGCTGGTGCGCGCGATCGAGCCGGTCTGGCAGAACAGTGAGCGCTACCGTTTCAGCGCCCACCGCGGTGACTCCGACCCCCACCGCAGCCACGCCGAGCACATGCACATTCTGAAGGCCTATCGCGCCTCTGACGCTGTAGCCGCCGAGCTGGCCATGCGCGAGCACCTCCAGGGCGCGATGACGCGCATGCAGGCGGCGATCTCGCAGAACTGACCCGGCAGCCGCCGGCGCCACGCCTAGGCACGTCTCACGGGTCGCGCACGGCCGACTGTCTGTCGCGCACGGCCGACTGTCTGGGGCACGGCTGGGTTGCCGCCGGGCGCCGCCACCCTTCAGGTGCCGCCGCCGCCGACATACCGTGACCGGCCGGCGAAGAGGCCCAGCACCAGCTGCCCGGACGCCACCCCGACGACGAACACCAGCGCCGGCGTCCACGATCCGCTCGACTCACGGATCGCTGCCATGACCAGTGGCCCGGCCGCGGCCATCAGGTAGCCCACCGTGTGCGCCATCGCCGACAGGCCCGGCACGTCGGCCGCCGTCCGGCTCCTCAGGACGATGAGCGACAGGGCGAGCGGGAAGGTCCCCCCTTGGCCGATGCCGAGGAGCACGGCCCAGAGCCAGGGCGCCGCAGCGGGGGCGAGGGCGAGCCCCAACAGACCCGCCAGGATGAACAGGACCATGCCGGCCGCCGAGACCTGCTGGTTGCGTGCCCGGGAGCTCAGAACAGGGACCAGGAGCCCGGACGCCGCACCGACAAGGATGGAGGTCGAGAGCAACAGACCCGACTCCGTGGCCGTCATGCCGGACTCGCGTGCGATGGTCGGGAGCCAGGCCACCATGCAGTAGAAGCCGACCGACTGCGTGCCCAGGTAGGTCGCGACCTGCCAGGCCAGAGGCTGCCGCCACAGCTGCCGAGCGGTGGCGGTACCCAGGTCCGCCCTCGAGCGGCTCGTGCCGCGCGGTGCCCAGAGCGCGAGGGCGGCGGCGGCGAGCAGGCCCCAGGAGGCGAGTGCCCAGCGCCAGCCACCCAGCCACTCGGAGACGGGCACGGTGATCCCCGCCGCCAGGGTGGCCCCCAGTGCGAGCGTGACGGAGTAGGCGCCCATCATCGGCATGGTGCGTCGGGGCAGGTCCCGGCGGATCAGCGCCGGCACGAGGACGTTCGCGACGGCGATGGCCCCTGCCGCGACACCTGTGCCGAGCAGGAGGAGGGCGATGCCACCCCAAGGCCGCACCGTCAGAGTGAGCGCGACGACGACCAGGACCGCGAGGATCGTGCGCTCGAGGCCGAACCTCCTGGCGAGCCGAGGGGCGAGCGGGGCGCCCAGGGCGAAGAACAGCAGCGGCGCCGTCGACAGCACTCCCGCCTGAGTGACGCTGATGCCCAGACCGAGATCGTCGCTGCGGATCTCCGGCAGGAGCGGCCCGACGCTGGTCAGCGCCGGACGGAGGTTCACCGCGACCGCGAGGAGACTGACCACGAAAAGAGCCGCGCCCGCGCTGCCGACACGCCGCTTGTCCGGGTCGCCGCCCGTGACGCTGTCACCAGCCGGTTCACCAACGACCGGGTCTGTCGCTGCCGGCTGACGGCGAACGACGTCCTCGGCAGGACTGGTCATGGCCTGTGGACCCTTCCCGTGACGTTCTTCCCGTGACGTTCACAGGCCCGTCGAATTCTTCAGCCCATGTGATCACATGTCAACGCGGTCCTCCCCCCGGGCGCCTTCTCGGCCTATCGGGCTCCGACTGGGTGCGCGCGTTATGGATCGAAGTGCGCGCGCAGCGGATAGACGACGGCCTCACCGGGGTCACAGACTCGAACGGCGACGCCTGATGTGGACGGCGCACCCGCCGCCAGATCCGCGCCACTACCAGCACCCCGCAGGCAGCCCGCCACCCGGGGGTGACGATCACCCACGCACACCACGTTGAACCAATGGAGGTTCTGATGGCCCGACCGATCAAGGAAGCCCGCGACTTCAAGCTCGGCACCTTCAGCTCGAACTGCTCGTCCGGGCTCGCCGTGACGAAGGCCCCCGACCGGTGGTCCGGCAGCTGGGCGGACAACCTCCGGCTGGCGAAGATCGCCGACCAGGCGGGCATCGACTTCATGCTGCCGATCGCCCGGTGGATCGGGTACGGCGGCGAGACCAACTTCCACGAGGGCGTGCTCGATCCGACAGTCTGGGCCGGGGCGCTGCTGGCGCACACGAAACACCTCTCGGTGTTCTCCACCATCCACACGGCGTTCAACCACCCGATCGTCGTCGCCAAGCAGATGGCGACCGTCGACCAGGTCGGTCAGGGCCGGGCGGGTATCAACATCGTGGCCGGCTGGAACAAGCCGGAGTACGACACCTTCGGCGTCGAGCTGCCCCAGGACCACGACGACCGCTACGCGCTGGCCCAGGAGTGGTGGGACGTCATCCGGAAGATCTGGACCACGCCAGGCAAGTTCGACCACGACGGCAGGTTCTTCCACCTCCGGCACGTCGAGGGCATGCCCAAGCCGTACGACGGCGTCCTGCCCGTGCTCAACGCGGGTTCGTCCAAGCAGGGCCGGGAGTTCGCCGCCCGCAATGCCGACTTCGGGTTCACGATCGTCGGCGGCCCGGAGGACGGCCGCGACATCGTCGCCTCGATGAAGGCCCAGGCGCGGACCGACTACGGCCGCGAGGCAGGGGTCTTCACCCTTGGGCATGTCGTGTGCCGCCCCACCCGCAAGGAGGCCGAGGACTTCCTCCATTACTACGCCGATGAGCAGGCCGACTGGTCCGCCGTCGACAACCTCATGGCGCTCCAGGGGCTGCACGCCCAGTCGTTCACCCCGGAGATGCTCGCCACGTTCCGTGCCCGGTTCGCCGCCGGGCACGGCAGCTGCCCGCTCATCGGGACGCCCGACGACGTCGCGGACGAGATCCAGCGCTTCCACGAGGCGGGGTTCGACGGGATGACCCTGGCGTTCTTCGACTACGCCGGTGAGCTCGAGTACTTCGCCGAAGAGGTGCTCCCCCGGCTGGAGGCCCGGGGCGTGCGCCAGGCCCGAGACTGGGACCGCGAGCCAGCCGGTCTGACGGTCTAACGACGCACGGTTCCCGGTGCGGTGGACGGGTGGCCTTCCGGCGAGACTGCCCAGATGGCCCCTCGTCCACCGCACGGCGTCGTCCTCGTGCCTCGCGCGGCCGGCCAGAACGCTCTCTCGCGCGGCGCTAGCGGCGCCACAGCGTCGCCGAGGGAGACTCGCCGTAGCGGCCGTTGTAGTGCACCGAGAAGCGCCCGAGGTGGGTGATCCCCAGGCCCATGGCCACCTCGGTGACGGTGGTCGTCCCAGGTTCGGCACGCCGGAGCATCTCGTGCGCACGGGTCAGCCGCAGCTCCCGCACGAACGCCACCGGGGTGGTGTCGAACTCGCGGCGGAACGCCTCCTGGAGCGCCCGGGTGCTGGTGCCGACCTCGTCGGCGATGTCGCCGACGGCGAGCGGTTCACCGAGGTGAGCCTCGATGTGGTCGACCGCCCGCCGAGCGACGCTCGGTGGAGCGAGTCGCACCGGCCTGATGGCGTCCGTGAACGTGTGCGGCTGGGTCTCGAGGAGCTGGGCGGTCAGCGCCCGGCTGAACGCGTCTGCGGTGGCCCGTTGTTCGAGGATCGAGCCCTCATGGCCCGCCTCGTCCCAGAGGAAACGGACAGCCCTGAGCCAGCTCCGTACCTGCGGGGTGCGGGTGGGCATCCCCAGGTCGAAGACCAGCGGCCTGCCGGCCCTCCGGCCGACCAGCCTCGTGAGCTCGGACTCCAGCAGCGCGCGGTCGACGTAGACAAGCAGCTGCGGGTTGTCGGCCCGCCACGTCATCCGGATGGGGTCGACCGGGGAGAGCACCGACGCCGTCGAGAGGTCGGAGACGAGCTCGTCCCTTCCCTGCTCGATGCGGGCCGTGCCACGCAGGGGGATCTGCACGAGGTAGAACGTGCTCAGCTCGCCGGGGAGGATGTCGACGGTCTCGCCGTAGTCCAGCTCGACGATCGCGAGCCCGCCCAGGCGCACCGACTTCAGCGTCAGGTCCACGCCGCGCCCGTCGGAACGCGGCTCCAGGCGATGCGGGCAGAAGAGCTCACCGACACTGACCCGCGCCACGTCGACGTCCCGGGTCGCGAGCTCCAGTCGTCCGCGGACAGCCTCGCTCACGCGCTGCACCTCCCGCCTGAGTGACCGCCCCGTCGCTCGACCTGATCGTTGATCGTACGTCCGAAACATGCACTTCTGAGCGGAAATCCGCGCGTGATGTGGATAGTCGCGCCGCGCACAGCGGATAGCACGCGACCTCGGGGGTCCCTACGGTCGGGGCAGGCCGCGACGAGGCGGCAGGAACCGGAGGAACTCCGACATGACAAGTTCGCTCGACGGCCGCGTCGCCGTCGTGACCGGAGGAGCGACGCTGGTCGGTCACGGTGTCGTCCAGGCGCTCCACGAGCAGGGCGCCGTCGTCGTTGTCGTCGACATCGACGCCGACGGCGCCCAAGAGGTTGCCGACCAGCTCGGCGACCGGGTCCACGTGGTCGTCGCCGACATCACGGACGACGCCACGGTGGGCCGGCTGGTCGACGACGTCGTCTCGACGCACGGCAACATCGACATCCTGGTCAACCTCGCCTGCATCTACCTCGATGACGGCGCCGACACCGACCGGGCGGGCTGGTTGACCGCCTTCGACGTCAACGTGGTCAGCGCGGTGATGATGACTCGCGCGGCGCGCCCGGCCCTGGCCTCGAGCGGTCACGGGGCGGTCGTCAACTTCACCTCCATCTCCAGCAAGGTCGCCCAGACCGGGCGCTGGGTGTACCCAGCGACGAAGGCAGCCATGGTCCAGGTCACCCGGTCGATGGCGATGGATCTTGCCTCCGACGGCATCCGGGTGAACTCCGTCAGCCCCGGGTGGACCTGGTCGAAGATCATGGACTCCCTCTCCCAGGGTGACCGCACACGGACCGACCGAGTGGCGGCGCCGTTCCACCTGACCGGCCGGGTAGGCGATCCCGTGGAGGTCGGCCGCGTCGTCGCGTTCCTCGTCTCGGACGCTGCGTCGGTGGTCACGGGCGCCGACTGGGCGGCGGACGGCGGGTACTCCGCCATGGGGCCGGAGCAGGGCGTCACCGCCATCCCCCAGCTCGCCACCGAAGGAGCACACTGACATGCACATCGCCATCATCGGGGCCGGCTTCGCCGGCCTCGCCGCCGGGAAGGTCCTCACTCAGTTCGGGCACGAGGTCACGATCTACGAGAAGGCACCCGACGTCGGAGGTGTGTGGAGCTCGACGCGTCGCTATCCGGGCCTCTCCACCCAGAACAACAAGGGCACGTACGCGCTGCCGGACCTGCCCATGCCCAAGCACTTCCCCGAGTGGCCGAGCGGGGAGCAGGTCCAGCAGTACCTGGAGGCCTACGCCCGCAAGTTCGCGCTCCTGGACAGGACCCGCCTGAGCACCGAGGTGATCGGCGCGGACCTCGACGAGAGCGGTCCACGGTGGACGATCCGCACCCGCGGCCCGGCCGGCGAGGTCCACGAGAGCGCGGACTTCGTCGTCGTCGCCAACGGCATCTTCTCCGACGCCTTCACACCGTCCTACCCGGGGCGGGACGAGTTCGAAGCCGCCGGTGGAAGGGTGTGCACGCCGTCGGACGTCCGAGATCTCGCCCAGGTCGAGGGCAAGCACGTCGTTGTCGTCGGGTACGGGAAGTCCGCGTGCGACATCGCCACCGCCATCAGCGGATCGGCCGCCACCACGTCCGTCGTCGCGCGACAGCTGATCTGGAAGATGCCCAAGAAGCTCCTGGGCGTGCTCAACTACAAGTACCTCATGCTCACCCGCCTGGGCGAGGCCCTCTTCGAGTACCAGCAGACGAAGGGCGTCGAAGCCTTCCTGCACGGCAAGGGCAAGGCCGTCCGTGACGGCATGCTGAGCGGGCTCCAGGCCGTTGCCACCAAGCAGCTGCGGCTCACGCGGAGCGGCCTCGTCCCGGTCGGCGGCTTCGAGCGCATCGCGCGCAGCACCGTCAGCCTCACCAGTGACTCGTTCTTCAAGAAGGCCGCCTCCGGCGAGATCGACGTCGTCCGGGACAGCCAGATCGTGCGCCTGTTCGAGCAGGGCGGGCTGCCCATGGCCGAGCTCGCAGACGGGTCTACGCGACGCGCCGACGTCGTGATCGCGGCCACGGGGTGGCGCCAGGGGGTGCCGTTCCTCAGCCCCGAGATCCAGGACCGTCTCACCGACGAGCGGGGCAACTTCGAGCTGTACCGCTTCGTGCTCCCGCACGACGTGCCCGGTCTCGCCTTCTGCGGCTACAACTCCTCGTTCTACTCGCCGCTGTCCGCCGAGGTGGCGGCGCTGTGGATCGCCGACTACCTCATGGACGGGAGCAACCTGCCCCCCGTGGCGGAGCGCCGCCGCCAGGTACAGCAGCGGCTGCGGTGGATGGAGGAACGCACGGAGGGTCACCACGCCCGCGGGACGAACCTCATCCCGTTCTCGATGCACAACGTCGACGAGATGCTCGCGGAAATCGGGATCATCATCCCGCGAGCCCAACGAGTCCGAGAATGGCTGTTGCCGGCGAACCCCCGCGACTACTGCCGGATCACCGAGCAGCTCCTCGCGAGGCAGCAGAGCGCGCGGCGCGACCTCGGCGAGCCGAGCCTGCCGCGCGCCACGGAGCAGCCGAGTGCGGCACAGCTAGCAGATCAGGCAGCTGGGCCCGTGGCCGAGGATCGGCACAGGTCACCACGGGCCGAAGAGCAGCCCAGCACGCCGGGGGCCGAGAAGGAGCGGAGCATCGTCAACTGACGCGGTGCCTCGTGCACTGCTCACCGCACGATGACCGCTCGGCTGACGTGCGAGACGTGCGCCGGGGCCGGGATGCGGCCGGTGGCTGCATCCCCGGCCCCGGCACCATGTTGCGCCGCCCAGAACGTAGACGTGGCCGCGCGTGTGATGGATGATCACATCGCACGGAAGGTGGTGGTCCCTCTGACTCCCGGTCGATCGGCTGAGTGGCGCGCGGTGGCGCCGCCCACCTCTGCGCCGCCCGTCAAGGGCGGTGGGACCGCGTCGATCAGACAGCCAGCGGTCGCCTTGGGCGCGTCGTCAGAAATGCGGACCCGCCGGCTGGACGAGTTGCGCGAGTCGGTCTCGCATGCGGCGACCCCCCACGACGTGACCCTCCGCGGCGGGGACCTGGACGGCGTCGTCAGTGCCTCGCAGGCAGCACAGACCAACGTCGTGTTTGTCCGGTACGGCGCCGATGTGCTGGTGGAGGCGGGCCCCACAGGCGGTCGCTTCGTCCTGACGGTCCCACTGGGCCCGATGGGCGTGGGTACGAATGCGGTGGAGCGGCACTTCTCCTCCCCCTTCGTGCTCACCCCCGACCGCAGGACGCTCATGGCCCCACATCCGTGGGAAGGAGCGCTCGTGATCGCCACGAGCATCGCTCGCGTGCGGGATCACCTTGGAGCGCTCGCCGGCATACCGCCAGACGGCGACCTCGAGTTCCGCTGGTCGTCCACCGCCCCCTCGCCCCTTCCTCCGGGCTATCTGGATTCCACCTGCCGGTCAGTAGCTGAGACGCTCTTCCGCAGCCCGGCTCTTCCAGACGTTGCGGTCCGGTCGCTCGAGCAGACCCTCATCTCGGCAGCGCTGCTGACCCTCCCCCACACCCATACGGGAATGCTCCAGAACGGCTCGGCCCGGGTGTCGACCTCGCACGCCGAAGCGGCGCGGGCATGGATGGCGGAGTACCACGGCGCCGCCGTCACGGTGCCGGACGTGGCCCGCTCGATCGGGTTGTCGGTGCGACAGCTACAGACGGTCACCATGGAGCGTTTCGGTCTCACGCCGACCGAGATGCTGCGTGGGATCCGGCTGGCCGAGGCCCGCCGCCGCCTTACCGGTGCGGGCGCCGAGCTTGCCGCCACGGTGGCCGAGGCTGCCCACTGTGCCGGTTTCGTCCACCTGGGCCGCTTCGCTCAGCTCTACCGCAGCACGTACGGCGAGACGCCGCACCAGAGCTTGGCGACAGCCCGGAAAGGCTCGCTACCCGACGACTCCTCGCGGAACGCAGTGCCATCGTCAGAACAGGTTTCGCCAGTACACTTCCCAATCTATTAACGGTCGATAGATTCGCCCGGCTGCGGGACCGCTCGATGATGCATGGTGCAATAGGCGAGCGGGTCCCGTGCGGAGATTCCGCCCCGCGCGCGATTTCGATCTTTCGGCGCAACTAGTCATGCGCGACCGCGTAGTCACCCGTTCGCTTTATAGCGCTGGCGTCTAGCGGATGCCGAAAGGTGCGCCACGTCGGCCCGCCATCTTTCCGGGGGCGTGCACCGCAGCGTGACCCTCCCGGTTCTGGCGCCGTTCCGTGCATGCGTTCCCGACGAGGTCGCGCACCCCCTCACACACGACCGCGGCTGATCGATCCACGCTAGAGCATCCGTGCGCGGCTCTCGAAAGAATCAGGTACGCCATTTACGGACTGTGGCGTCACACTTTCCGAAATAGTCTGACCTTTGGGGGCCGGAATGTGATAGTTGACATATGAGCACACCCCCCCTATGTTCACCGAAACCGTCGACGACGATCGGAGATTGCCGCCATGTCAGCCTCAACTCGCGAACTGATCAATCCACCAGCGATTCACCCGGCTCCGGGTTTCAGCCACGTCTCAATCGCCGAACCGGGGCGGATCGCCTACATCGCGGGGCAGGTCGCACTGGCGCCGGACTTCAGCGTCGTGGGAGGCGATGACCTCGCTGCGCAGACGAGAGCGGCCATGCAAAACGTGAAGCTGGCGCTCGACGCGATCGGAGCGACATGGGACGACGTCGTCCGTCGCACGATCTACACCCTGAGGCCCACGGAGTACGAAGTCATCACGAGCGCCATCGAAGCTGTCCAGGGCTCCAGCCAGCACCCTGCGCAGACCATCGTCGGAGTCACCGGACTAGCGGTCGACGGTCTGCTGATCGAGATCGAGGCCACCGTTCACCTTCCGTAGGCGCCAGCCGCGCAGAGAGCACCGCAGCCCCGAGGAGGTGCAAGGCGCGGCGGCACGAACACGATCAAGAAGACAGGCGAGACAAACACGCACTGAAAAGTCCCGGCAAGAACGGAACAGGCACGCGAGAACGTGCCCTCACCTCACGGAGCGAAGATGAAGATCGACAAAGACGGCGGGCTCGTCATCGACACCGATGCCATGGAGTGGCGCACCCTGGCGCCGGGGGTCGGCATCAAGGTCCTGCGTCTCGACCGCGCGTCGGAGGAGTGGACGATCATGATCCGCTCCGAGAAAGGCTCGGTTCTGCCCCCGCACCAGCACATCGGCAACTCCGAGATCTACATCATCAAGGGCGCCGGACATCATGAGCAGGCAGGTCACTTCAAGACCGGCGACTACGTCCTCGAACCGGACGGGGCCACCCACAGCCCGCTCTTCTTCAACGAAGAGGTCATTCAAATCATGTTCGCGAAGGGGCCATCGCAGTTCCTGGACGAGAATGGGAACCCGACGTTCCTGATGGACGTCAACATGCTGAGCGGCTTCGCCGAGGAGCATGTTCTGGCGTCGGCCTGACGAGGCGGATGAGGTGGCACTCAACGCCTGATCGGGTAGTTCACCCGGGCGGCATTCAGGACCCCGCTGTTTCCCACGCTCCTAGGGGAACTGTGGGCGACTGCTGAGGATCGCGGCCGATGCGTCAAGATCGTGGCCCCTCGGCTGCTGGTACGTCGACACCGGCAGCCGAGGGTCTCACGATCTTCCGGGAACGGTGCACTCAGCCAGGCACGACCACCACGAGAATCCGCCCGCGGTCACAGTCGTCTCCCGTTACCGACGGGTGGCAGGCATGCCGTCGATGAGCCCGCCATCGCCGGTGGGGCCCCCGGGCTGCTGTCATGCCCATCCCAGAAGCCCCGTGTCGCATGAGGCCGGCAAGAACCTCGTAGGACCGCCGGGTCGCTCGCTAGAGCCGTGAGATGACGAAGGCGAGTGCGCCGATGCCGGCGATGAACGTGACGGCGGCCGTGACAAGGAGAAGCGCGGCTCCGGGCAACGCGCGCCTCTCTCCCTCCCCCACCAGGACTCGATGGACGGTCCGGTAACGGGCCGTCGCCACGACCGCTATCGAGGCGCCGAGCGCCGCCCCGACGAGCACGGCCGCGAGTGTCAGCGCGCCGAGCTGTGGCGCGAACAGTCGAGCAGCGAGCAGAGGCCCGAGGGCGAGCGCCAGGGCGGTCCGACGCCACGCCAGCGCCGTCCGCTCGGGCTGCAGTCCTGGATCGAACAGTTCGGCCCCGGGCTGTGTCACTTGACCAGCACACCGATCAGCAGCACGGCACCTCCGATGAAGACCCCCACCCCGAGCGGACCTGCCATGGCCGGAGCCGGCAGCGGGCGTGCTTCTCGCAGCGCCCGCTCGACCCGCATCCAACCGAACCACGCCTGAACCGGCGTGACCGCACCGAGACCGATGAAGATCAGTGACGCCGCAAGGCCGAACGAGCGCTCGATCGGCAGCTGGAGCGCTTCCAGAGCGACTCCGACGGCAAGCAGCGCCAGCGAGGTCCGGACCCACGCCAGATACGTCCGCTCGTTGGCCAACGAGAACCGGACGTCCGGCTCAGCGCCGGCACGGTAGACCCGACGCGGAAACCGGCGGTCGTCGACGGACAAGCTCTCCTCATTCCAGCCGGGTCCGTGTTCGTGCAAACCCAAGCACGTTCAGCCCCGTCGGGACGGCGGGGGCACTCTTGACATTTGATCACATACCGGCGAGTCTCGGGTGAAACCTCGCCGTGCACTGGTGTCTGGAGTAGGCGCCGTGCCGCCACGGTGACAGACGAAGAAGGATTGTGCCAATGGCATCCGACGATCGCATGCCCGGGGGCCGGCGCCCCAACTTCATCATCATGTGTATGGACCAGTGGGACGCGCACATGGAGCTGCCGGCGAATCTCCGGCTGCCTGCGATGGAACGGATGGAGGAACGCGGGGTCACCTTCGAGAAGCAGTACTGCACGGTGCCGATGTGCACGGCCTCGCGTGCAGCGATGTGGACCGGCGTCCATGCCAAGAACACGGGCCTGTGGGACAACCTCAACTTCTCCTGGATCCACGAGCTCTCGCCGGACGTCCCCACCATCGGGCACATGCTGCGCGAGCAGGGCTACTACACCGCGTTCAAGGGCAAGTGGCACCTCTCCGACGTGCCGATGTCCGAGGACGCGCTCGAACGGTACGGCTTCGCCGACTTCCAGGCCTGGGGCGAGATGTTCGGTACACCGCTCCAGGGCGCGATGCTCGACGGCACCGTCGCCTTCGAGACGGTCGACTGGTTGCGGCACCGGGCTCCCAAGGACCAGCCGTGGTTCCTGATCTCCTCGATGGTCAACCCGCACGACGTGATGTACATGCGCACCGAGCCGTTCATCCCCCCACGGGAGAACGGCACGATGAAGCGCGCGGTCCATCTCCCCCAGACCCTCGGGATCTTCGAGGAGTGGGACGTCACGTACCCACCGAACTTCGACGACGACCTCTCCGGCCAGCCGCCCGGGGTCACCTCCTACCGCAACAACATCGAGTGGAACTACGGCGCAGTCCCCGACGACCGGCCCGACCTGTGGCTCCAGCGCCGCAACTACCTCCTGAACTGCCTGCGACTCGTCGACCAGGAGTTCGGCAAGGTTCTCGACGAGATCGAGCGGCAGGGCCTGTGGGACAACACGGTCGTCATCCTCACCTCCGACCACGGGGAGATGAACGGCGCCCACCGCCTCGCACAGAAGGGCGGCATCCACTACGAGGAGGCCGCCGTCGTGAACATGTCCGTCGCCGTGCCGGGTGGGCCGGCAGGCACCCGGACTCGCGCGGTCGGTTCCCACCTGGACCTCGCCCCCACCGTCCTGGAACTCGCGGGCCTGAGCCAGGAGGACATTGCCCGCCGCTACCCACAGCTCCGCGGTCGCAGCCTGGCGGAGGTGCTCCACGACCCGGACGTCCCCGGCCCGCGGGGTTCGATCGATGAACCCGGTGCCGGCGCCCTGCTGTGCTGGGACGGGCTCTTCATGCTCGATGCCGAGTGGTCCGTCAGCGGCGCACTGCGCTCCATGGTCGACCTGCCGCACGACCGCCGGGACGCCTCGCTCCTCGAGGCCGGCGAGAAGTACGGCGCCCCCGACTTCTCGCTGCGGACGTTCTACCGCGCGGTGGTGGACGGGCGGTACAAGCTGGTGCGCTGGTTCAGCCCCGAGGACTACGAGACGCCACGCGACGTCGACGACCTGCTCAGCCGGTCGGACCTCAGCCTCCACGACCTCTGGAAGGATCCTGGCGAGCTGGTCAACCTGGCCGACCCGACTCGGGTGGAATTCGACCGCGGCCTGGTCGCGACCCTCCTGGACAAGCTCAACGCGCTCATCGACTGGGAGCTCGGTGACGACTCCTGCCCGTTCGACCTCGACATGTTCGGCACGCGTGAGCTCGTCTACACCCGCACGTCGGAAGCGGCGACGCGCACCTCTTGAGCCGGCTCGACTCGAAGCAGCGCCCCGGTGCCATGGCACCGGGGCGCTGCTTGTGACCAGCGGGAACGCTCAGCGCGCGGCGATCTCCGTGATGAGGGAGTAGATGTGCGAGCGCAGCTGGGCGAACCGGGGGTCGCCCTTGGTGCTCACCTGGTGCCTCGGTTTGGCCAACGGCACCGCGATCTCCTCGGCTATCTCCGTGGGCGACTTGGTCAGCACGAAGACGCGGTCGGCGAGGTAGACCGCCTCGTCGATGTCGTGGGTGACGATGAGCGCCGTCATGTTGAGCTCCCGGACGATCGTCAGGACAAGGTCCTCCAGCTCGGCGCGCACGATGGCGTCGAGCGAGGCGAACGGCTCGTCCATGATCAAGATGTCCGGCTCGTACGCCAGGGCCCGTGCGATGGCCACCCGCTGCTGCATCCCGCCGGAGAGCTGCCACGGGTACTTCCGGTCGACGTGGCTCAGGCCCACGGCGGCGAGCGCCTCGTCGGCCTTGGCGTGCACCGTGGCCCGGTCCTTGTGCTTCTTGCGGATGGGCAGCTCGACGTTGCTGCGCACCGAGCGCCACGGCAGCAGGGAGCGCGAGTAGTCCTGGAAGACGACCGCCATCGCCTCGGGCGGTCCCTTGACCTTCTGACCCTCGAAGAGCACGGCGCCCTTGGTGGCCGGAAGGAGCCCGACGATGCAGTTGAGCAGCGTGGTCTTGCCGGCCCCCGAGGGGCCGACGATGGCGATCATCTCTCCGGCGCGGACGTCGAAGCTCACCGAGCGGATGGCCTCGACGGCGTCACGCCCGCTCCCGTACGTCTTTCCTACCTCGGTGAGCTCGAGGACGGACCGGTCGGCATGCTGCGCGGCCGGTGCGGTGTCGGTCATGGTCTGCTTAGTCATTGCTTTCCCCTCGCCACATGAGGACCTTGTCCTGCACGAGCACGAATCCGAGGTTCACCACGTAACCGACGATGGCGAGCAGGATGATCCCGCCCCACATCTCGGGGATGGCGAACGTCTGCTGGGCCTGGAGCACGTAGTAGCCGATGCCGTTGGTGGCGGCCACCATCTCGCTCGAGACCATCACGATGAGGCCGATGGCCAGCGCGGTGCGCATCCCGGCGAAGATCTGCGGTCCGGCGGCGGGCAGGATGACGAAAACCAGCCGCTCGACGGCGTTGAACCGGTACACCCGAGCCATCGCCTCCAGCTGGGGCTCCACCCCTCGCACCCCCTCGATGGTGTTGAAGAGGATCGGGAAGACCGCCCCCAGCGTGATCAGCCCGATCTTCATCGCGTCGCCCGGGCCCACGAGGATGAGGGCCCCCGGGATCAGCGCCACGGGCGGCAACGCCTGGAAGAAGACGATCAGCCAGCTCGGCATGCGCTGCACGAGGCCAGGGCCCCGGCCGATGACGGTGCCCAGCCCGATGCCGACCGCGCACGCCAGCAGATACCCGACGCTGAAGCGGACCAGACTGGGGAACGCGTGCTGCAGGAACGTCGGTCCGGTCCACGTCTCCACGAACCGGTCGAGGATGTCGGGCAGCGCGGGGAAGTACAGCGACGGCCGTGCCGTGCTGAGCACCCACCACAGCGCCACGAGCCCCGCGAGCAGCCACGTGCGGGCCAGGAGTGCCTTGATGGTCGTGCTCATGCGGCCTCGCGCCTCCTCGACGGGTGCCACTGCAGTGTCGGGGCCTCCAGCATGTGGAAGATCCGGTTGACGAGGACGCCGACCAACCCGGTCGCGACCACGAGCGCATACATCTCGGCCACGGCACCACCGGACTGAAGCTCGGTGATCCGGGCGCCGAGTCCCGGGGACCCCGTCACGATCCCGCCGGTGACGGCGAGGATCAGCGCCGCCGCCGCACTCAGGCGCAGCCCGGTGGCGACGAAGGGGGTGGCCGCCGGCAGCACGACGTTGAGGATCCGCTCACGACGGTTGAGCCCGTAGACACGCGCGGTGCGCAGCATGACGGGATCGACGGAACGCACGCCGTACGTGGTCTGGAGGTAGATGGGCCAGAAGGCGCCGATGAAGGCCAGCAGCGTGGCAAGGGCGACGCCGCTGCCGAGCAGCAGCACCGCCAGCGGGATGACGGCCACCGGCGGGATCGGCCGTAGCACCTCGGCCGTCATCGACGTGGCCGTGTAGGCGGCACTGCTCAGGGCCACCAGGACGGCGAGCGGGACCGCGATCACGACTGCGAGCAGGAGTCCGACGCCCCACGCCGTCATGGTGTTGCCGACGGCGGTCCAGAACACCGTGTCGACGAGCTGGGTGCCGAGATGTCCCAACACCGCCGGCATCGAGGGCACACCCGCACGGACAGGCTCACTCACCGCCCGGACGACCTCGACCAGCGCCAGGAAGAGCACGATCCCGACCAGGGGCTGAGCTCCCCGGACGCCGGCGAACCGGCCCGAGCCGATTCGCCGGCGCGAGGGGCGGCCCCTGCCGGGCGGCGACATGGTCGCCGCCTCGGCAGTGGTCACGTTGGAGGTCAAGAGCCTCAGCGCTCCCAGAGCACGGCGTCGACGTCGGGACGGGCCTCGACGAAGCCCTGGGCCACCATCGCGTCGGCGAGCGCGTCCAGGGTCTCGCGCTTGAGGTTCGTCGAGTAGGTGGGCAGCCGCATCCCGGCGAGGGCCTCCTCCGGGATCTCGGTGTAGGTGGCGATGGCCTCACGGACCGCGTCGGCGTTGGCGTTCGCGAACTCCGACGCCTCGCCGACCGCATCACAGAAGCCCGCCACGGCGTCGGGGTTCTCCTCGACGTAGTCACGGGTGGCCATGTAGGCAGATGCGGTGCCGTCCTCGCCGTACGGCGCCTGGATCGAGGCGACGATCTCCATCCCGGACTCCAGCGCGGGGGTGAGGAACGGCTCGGTGACGACGGCGGCGTCGACCTGGCCCCGCTCGACCGCACCCACCATGTCGGCCGGGTTGAGCGCGGTGAAGGTCACCGCCGCGGGGTCGCCGCCCATGTTCTCGATCTCGACCCTGGTGGTAAGCTCGTTCGCCGCCTTCAGGGCGTTGACGGCGATGGTCGTCCCGCTGAAGTCGGCGCCTGAGTCAAGACCGGACCCGCCCTTGGCGACGAGTGCGACGAGCTGCTCGTCGGGGTTGAGCGACTCGGCGTTCGACCCGCACACCAGGACGAGGGGGACGTCCTTGGTCTGGGCGTTCAGGACGACGACGGGCGAGGTGTAGGCGATGTGGCCGGCTCCGCTCATGAGCTCGGCCACCGCCGCGGCACCGTTCTGGACGAACGTGGTCTCGACCTCGACGGAGCGCTCCTGGAAGAGCCCCTGGTCCTGGGCGAGATAGATCGGCGCGGCGTCGGCGACCGGCATGATCATCACGTTGAGAGCGGTCACGGGAGCGGCACCAGCCGCGGACTCTGTCTCAGCGGCGGACCCTGTCTCGACGGTGGTGCCATTGCCTGCGGCACCGCCCTCGGCAGCGTTACAGGCAGCCAGGGAAAGGGTTGCGGCGACAGCGACCGCAACAACGGCGAACGGCTTCTTCATGGAGGACTCCCAGCTATCAGCGGCACGCAGCGGCGGTGCTGCGGCGTCGGCGGGTGGATCGCCGCCGAGCATTCCGTGACATGTGATCACATGTCAAGACTTAAGGTGAATTCGTTACAGAACCGTGCAAAAGCCCTCGCTGGGCACACGAGGACGGCGGGCACCTGGCCCTCGTGAGGGCCCCCTCGACACCGGTTCCGGGCTCCGGCCGCCGGCACTCGTCGTCAGTCCCGGAACGCCAGCGAGATGGAGGTCGCGGCGCGCTATTTCAGGCTACGAGGCCGCCTTCGCTACGACGTGACGGTGCGGAAGCCGAGGTTGCCGGTGGCCGTGTCCGGCGTGTTGGAGCTCCGGGCGGCGACGCGATATCGATAGCAGTAGGAGTCGTGGCAGAGGTAGGACCCTCCGCGCATGACCCGCACCGACCCCGCGGCCGGGCCGCGCGGATCCTGTCCCGGTGAGTGGGTGTAGTAGCGAGGGGAGAACCAGTCGGCGCACCACTCCCACGCGTTTCCCACCATGTCGTGCAGCCCGTAGCCGTTCGCCCCGAACGTGCCCACCGGATTCGTCGTGAGGAATCCGTCCTCGAGCGTGTTCCGGCCCGGAAACTCGCCCTGCCAGATGTTGCATCGGTGCGTGCCCGCCTCGTCAAGCAGCTCGTCACCCCACGGAAAGCGCCCACCCTCCAGGCCACCGCGAGCGGCGTACTCCCACTCCGCCTCCGTGGGCAGGCGCCGCCCGGCCCACCTGCAGTATGCGGCGGCGTCGTTCCAGGACACCTGGACCACCGGGTGGTCCGGCACGTCCTCCCAGGACGAGAGAAGGCCCGCGGGCCGCGCCCACGTGGCGCCCCGCACGACCAGCCACCAGGGAGTGCCGGTCGCCCGCCCGAGGATGTCGCTCTCGAGCGCGCGCACGGCGGAGTGGAAGACGGCGGACCAGCCGAACTTCTCGGAGTCGGTGACGTAGCCGGTGGCCTCGACGAAGCGGGCGAAACCGGCGTTCGTCACGTGGTGGACGTCGATCGAGAAGGGCCGGAGGACGACGTCGTGGACAGGGGTCTCCCCGTCCTGCTGGTAGCCCTCGCCGTGGTGGTCACCCATGGCGAACCTGCCGCCCGGGAGCCCGCGCTCGGCCCGGGGACCACCAGGGGCTGCCGACCGCACGCCCATGATGGCGTCAACGGCGACGACGTCCCCATCAGGTGCACCGGCACCACGTCCCGGTCCACAGCAGCTCGCCATGCGTCCTCCCAGCCCGTCCGGTCACAGCTTCGCGAGCCGGCGCGGGGCAAGTATGGCTTCGGCCGCCGCGAAAACACCAAACGTCTCGGTGCACGTGGCACTCGGCAAGAGGCGTACGAGGCGAAGCAGGACAGGTATACGCAGCACTCAGAACAGGTGAGCGGTCACCTCGATCTCGATGAGCAGCCCGTCGACGGCGAGACCGGTCACCCCGAGGATCGTCTGCGCGGGGTGCTCGGCGCTGCCCTGGACCTCCTCGATCGCGCGGGTGATCGTCTCGTACTCCGTCGGCTGCAACGTGTAGATCGTCCGTCGCATGACGTCGCCCCAGGATGCGCCCACGGCCTCGAGGGCGATCTCGACGTTCCGCATCGCAGCCCGGGTCTGCTCGGCGAGGTCGCCAGGACCGATGAGTCCGAAGTCGGGACCGAGCGCGGTCTGGCCGGCGATGTAGGCGACCCGGCCGGCTGGTGCAACCGAGACATGGCTGAATCCCGGGGCCGGATGCAGCCCCACGGGGTTGAGAAGCTCGCGGACCGTCGGCATTGACCATCGCCTCCAAGTGGGGTGCCCGCTTCTGCGGGTCTGCTGGCGGGTCCCATCTGAGCACATTTCCGACCGTCCCGGGCCGAAAGCGGCCCCGCCCCGGCGTGTCCGGTTGCGGACGACGTCCGTGAGGACGTCCACAGGGGACCGGCACGCGCCGCCGCCGGCGAGCATGATGACGTCATGGCGGAGTTCACCGGGTTCCCGCTGTGGGGGCCGCAGTTCTACGACGAGCTCGAGCGCAACAACGACCGTGAGTTCTGGGCCGCGAACAAGGAGCGGTGGGAGCGCGACGTGCGGGACCCCATGCGCGCGCTCGTCGCAGTGCTCGAGCCCGAGTTCGGGCCCGCGACCGTCTTCCGGCCGTACCGGGACCTTCGCTTCAGCCCGGACAAGTCGCCGTACAAGCTCCACCAGGGCGCCATCGCCGGGCCAGCACCGGGGTTCGGGTACTACGTGGGCCTCGACGCCGACGGCCTGATCGTCGGCGGCGGGTTCCGCACCCACTCCCCCGCCCAGACCGACCGGTTCCGGAAGGCGATCGACGCCGACGACGGTGACATCCTGCCGGCGATCGCCGATGCGCTGGTCGAGCAGGGGTACATGCTCGACGGCGCAGCGCTGAAGACCCGGCCGCGCGGCTACCCCGCCGACCACCCCCGCATCGACCTCCTGCGGCGCAAGGAGCTCATGGCCGTCACCAACGTCGGCACCCCACCATGGCTGCCCACGCCGGCCGCATTGGACCACGTGCGGGAGATGTGGCGGCAGATCCGGCCCCTGGCGCAGTGGGTGGTCACGAATGTCGGGCCCGACTGAGCCTCCTCGAGGTGCCGACGCGAGCGTCCGCATTCTTTGCGTGGTCCCAGGTGTACCCCAGCCTTCGCGCAGGTCTGCCGCCCACCGTGGTGCCCGCGGACCACCCCGGGCCGACCGCACCCGGTCGATGCGAAGGACAGCACCATGAAGCGCACCACACTCACCGCCGCCGCGGGCGTCGCCGCCGTGAGTCTCGGACTCGCCGGCATCAGCCTCCTGCCCGCGAGCGCCGCAGAGTCCGCCGACACCACCACCTCCGACGAGGACACCGCCTTCCTGGTCGACCGCCTCGCCCGGCTGAAGCAGGCCCTGGCGGACCTGGTCGACGACGGCACCCTCAGCCAGGACGAGGCGGACAAGGTCGCCGAGACGCTCAACGAGTCGGACACGTGGGGCCAGCACGGCGGCGGCCACCACGACGTCGGCGGGGTCTCCTTCGACGCGGCCGCCGAGGCCCTCGACCTGAGCGCCGACGAGCTCCGCACGGCACTGGCCGACGGCAGCACGCTCGCCGAGGTCGCCAAGGCGCAGGGCGTGGACACCGCTGACCTGGTCGACGCGCTCGTCCAGGCGGCCACCGCCCACATCGCGGAGGAGGTGGCCGAGGATGACCTCACCCAGGACCAGGCCGACCAGATGACGGCAGAACTCGAGGACCGGATCACCCAGCAGGTCGAGGAGGGGTCGTTCCGCGGCGGGCCCGGCGGGGGGCACCGCCCCCGTGGCTTCGCCGGCCCGGACGACGCCGCCACCGGCGGCAGCACCGACCAGGGAACCACGGACCCAGGCACCACCGACGGCAGCACCAGCGGCACGACGTCGGAGGGCACCGACAGCGTCAGGTTCAGCCGGGTGTAGCCACCAGCGCGTTTGAACCAGCAACGCGTGCCGTGGCCCGCACCGCCCCCTGCGCGGGGCACGGCCTTGAGTGGGGGGCTCGCGGTCAGAACAAGGCGAGCTGGGCCGGCTCGGCGGCTTCCGCGGGCGGCGTCGGGGCCGCCGGCTGGCGCGCCCAGCGTCGCGGTGGCCGCTTGTCGAAGCCGTGCCGGCGGCGCGCCCGGCCCGAGCGCTCCCCGAGCCAGGCGCGGTAGTCGGCCGTCGCGTACGACCCGCGGCCGTACAGCCGTCGGTACTGCGGAAGGAGCTCGGGATACTCACGGTCCAGCCAGGCGAGGAACCATTCCCGCGCACCTGGTCGCAGGTGCAACGCACCGGTGGTGACGTCGGCGGCGCCGGCGTCGGCCAGGGCGGAATAGAGGGCGTCGAGCTGCTCCTCGGAGTCGGTGAGCCACGGCAGGATCGGCATGGCCAGCACGGAGCACTCCAACCCGGCGGCGCTCACGGCTCGGATGAGGTCGAGGCGTGCCGCGGGTGTCGGCGTGCCCGGCTCGACGCGGTGCTGCAGGTCGGGGTCGAGCAGAGCGAGGGACACCGCGACGGAGACGGGCACCGTGCGCGCCGCCTCCAGCAGCAGCGGCAGGTCACGCTTGAGCAGCGGCCCCTTGGTGAGGATGGAGAACGGCGTGCCGGACTCTGCGAGCGCGGTGATGATCCCCGGCATGAGCCGGTAGCGGCCCTCGGCGCGCATGTAGGGGTCGGAGTTCGTGCCCAGCGCGACGTGCTCGCGCGCCCAAGACGGCCGGGCGAGCTCCGTGCGCAGCACGTCGACCACGTTGGTCTTGACGATGATCTGGGTGTCGAAGTCCCGACCGGCGTCGAGGTCGAGGTACTCGTGCGTGCGGCGGGCGAAGCAGTAGGTGCACCGGTGCAGGCACCCGCGCGTGGGGTTGATGGTCCAGCTGAAGGGCATCGCCGACGCCGCCGGGACCCGGTTGAGCGCGCTCTTGCACAGCACCTCGTGGAACGTCACCCCGGCGAACTCGGGGGTCTGCGTGCTGCGGACCAGCCCGGCCAGCGGCAGCAACGCCCCGGGGTCCGTGCCCGTCAGCTCACGTGTCTCCCACCGCACCGGACTATTCGAACAAACTTTCGATCCGGCGTCCAGTGCCAGGGAGGAACAAGACCCCGTGCCTCGCCGCGCATCGCGGCGATGAGGCCGCCACGAGGAAGGTCTCGCTGCTGGCTGGCCTGGTCCCATCACTCGCTGACCGTCAGCGCCGCCTGGGATATCGACGCGAGCTGGGCGTCGCCGGTCATGTCGCCCACCGTCAACTGACCGGCGGCATCCCGCGCGGTGTACGCGTTGCGCGTGAACGTCCGCCCCTGGCGGGGCACCACCTGGAAGCGGGTGTCCTCCACGCGCACGGCCGGCCCGGTCCCGTCCAGGGCGAGGGCCACCGGCGTCGGGACGACCGCGCTCGTCTCCTCGCCCGTGCAGGCATCGACCCTCGTCCGTGCGAGGTCGAGGGTGCCGTGCGCGCTGGCACGGGCCAGGTCACCGGGGATGTCCACCGTGCCGGGCCCGTCGCCTCGGAGCGTGACCTCCTCCTCAAGGGTCCGGCCGTCCGGGCAGGCGACGACGGTCGTTTCGATGACGTCGGCCGTGATCGTCTCCGCGCGCTCCGGCGGGGCGCTCACCGTCGCGGTGAGGATGACGTCGTGGGTGACCGTCCCGATCTCCCCCTCGGGTCCCTCGACCAAGGTGAATCGGCCTTCCGCGCCCGTCCCGCCGGCCGGCGCGACGTTGGCCGGTGGCTCCGTCGGCGGCGTGCCCCGGGTGAAGGTGCGTTGCTCGGCATAGCGGAGGAACGCGGCGCTCTCCTCGACCGCGCCCACCTCGCCCACCGTGGCGGAGCCGAAGCCGTCTCGCGAGAGGTCGACGCTGCTTGAGCGGGACACATCGGCACCGGAGGACACCGAGCCCGTCACCCCGGTGCGGAACCGCACGGACGTGCCGGTGACGTCGATGGAGACATGCTGTGCCGGCACGGGCGTGGACACCTCGGGCGTGCCGCAGCCCTCGGTCGTGACCATCTGGAGGTCGACGACGGCGTCTGCGTGCGCCGTGCGGAGGCGACGGTTGATGTCGAGCGTCACCGGGCCGGGCAGCGTCGCGTCACCACCGGTGGTGATCGTCGAGCTCGACACCGGGCCGCCGTCCGGGCACTCGTCCTCCGACCCTCGCGAGAGGAACACGTTCACCGAGGTCGCGCCGCCGAGCACCTCGAGGACGGACACCGATCCGACGTACCCGGGACCGCCGTCGTCGGGCAGCAGTGGGTTGTCCGGGCCGATGTTGACCGCCGCCTGGAACGAGCGGAGCTCGGTGGTGACCGGTCGTGCGGGCGGCGCTGCCCAGGCGCCGGAGGCGGCCAGTGAGACCATCACGGCGCCGGCCACCGCTGCAGCAACGCCCGCACCACGTAGCTTGCCCATCTCGCCCTCCCCAGGGACGCCGGACGGCACCACGCTACGCCGCTCGGTGAGCGGCCGACAGAGCCGATCGGCGGGTCGCGCACACCAGACTCGGGAGCGCCGAAGAGGCGTACGGTGACGCGCACCATGACCCGCATCGTCACCGGCGTCCTGCTGATCGTGCTGCCGATCGCCTACAACGTCCTCTTCGCGGCGTTGGCCCGGAGCTTCGACTACCCGGACATCCTCCGGCGTCCCACGGCCGAGGTGCTCGAACGGTTCGCCGCCGGCGGCAGCCGGCTGGTGCTCACGTGGTGGGCGTTCACCATGACCGCCGTCCTGCTCGCGCCGACCGCGGTGCTGCTGTCGGTGACGCTCGCCGACGCCGAGCCGGCGATCCTCTCCCTCGCGACGGCGTCCGGTGTGCTGGCCGCGCTGGTGCAGTTCCTGGGGCTCGTCCGCTGGGCGTTCGCCGTGCCGCACCTCGCACGGCTCGCCGCTGACCCCGCCTCGACGCCCGCCACCCGCGAGGCGGTCGACGTCGTGTTCCAGACCCTGAACCGCTACCTCGGCGTCGCCGTCGGCGAGCACCTCGGCTACCTCTTCACCGGCCTGTGGACGGCCTTCGTCGCCGTCACCGCACTCCAGTCGGATGTGCTCCCCGCGGCGACCGGGATCGCCGGGCTGGTGCTGGCCGTGACCTTCGTCGTCGGCGCCGCCGAGTTCGTCGGCCCGTTCGAGCCGGAGGGCTGGGCGTTCGCGGGCAAGCTCGTGCCGCTCGCGTACGTCGGCTGGTCGTTGTGGCTGCTGGCGACCGGCGTGCTGCTGCTGCTCGGCTGACCTTCGCGGCCCTGCAGACCGCGGAAGCGGGCCGTTCGTCGAGGTCAGGAATTGGCGGCCGCGGCCGCCTGAATCCCGGTCCTGGTTGACCCCAAAGAAAGGGGCTTTGGACCTACCGCGGCGCACGAGCGATAGGTACTGTGAAGGCCTAGACCGGGAGTCCCCGCAGGAGTGGCGCGAGTGCACACGCCGCCTCGGCGAAGGGTCGAACGGTGCCGACCGGACCTGGTAGGTGATGCGTAGAGGTGACGAAGACGAACATCGCTACCCCGCCGTCTGACGGCTCGCGAATCATGAACGGCCGATGATGCTGATTTCAGCACCGGCACAGCCCACGATCGGGCGGTCGACGAGAAGCAGACCTCCGAGGTAGCGCACAAGCGGTCCGGGTCCTTGCGACCCGGACCGCTCGTCGTTCTGGGCATCGGGGCACAGCACGTCGTCGCGGCGCCAGATGAGCACCCGAAGACTCTTGACAGGGTCACTTGCTTTTTGCAAGTGTGGACCTGCCCGCACCAGCGGGTACCGGTACTCGAAGGAGAGGGCACCATGGCCACGGAGATCTTCGTCAACCTGCCCACCGCGGACCTGGAACGGGCGAAGGCGTTCTACACGGGGCTCGGCTGGCGCATCAACGACAACTTCACCGACCACAACGCCGCCTGCGTCATCATCGACGAGCACCTGTACCTGATGATCCTGACCCGCGAGTTCTTCGCGACGTTCACCGACAAGGCGATCGCCGACCCCCACACCTCCGCACAGGTCGAGGTCGCGCTGAGCCGGGAGAGCCGCGCAGAGGTCGACGCTCTCCTCGAGAAGGCCCTCGCTTCCGGCGGCACCGAGCTCCGCGAGGCCCAGGACTACGGGTTCATGTACGCCCGCGACTTCGAGGACCCCGACGGCAACAACTTCAGCGCGCTGTGGATGGACCCGGTCGCCGCGGAGCAGGGCCCCGAGGCGTTCATGGCCCAGCAGGGCCAGCAGGAGGCGGGCGCCTGACGCATGGCCCCACGCAGCTATGGGCAGTACTGCGGCGTCGTCGCGGCCCTCGAGCTGGTCGGGGAACGGTGGGCCCTGCTCATCGTCCGCGACCTGCTCGTGGGTCCGCGCCGCTACACCGACCTTCAGCGGGGGCTGCCGCGCATCCCCACGAACATCCTCTCCACGCGGCTCAAGGACCTGCAGGCCGGCGGGGTGATCCACCGCGTCCCGCTGGCCCACGGCCTCGTGTACGAGCTCACCCCCTTCGGGCGCGAGCTGGAGGACGTTGTCCTGGCCCTCGGCCGCTGGGGCTTCAAGGCGATGGGCGAGCCCGACCCCGCCGACGTCGTCACCGCCGACTCGATGACCATCGCCTTCCGCACGGCCTTCCGTCCCGAGGCGGCGGCCGATCAGCAGCCCACCACCTACGAGGTGCATATCGGCAACAACGTCCTCGCGCTCGAGGTGGCCGACGGCGTCCTGCAGGTCACGCCGGCGCCGCACCCGGGCGCCGGGGTCACCTTCGCAACGGGCCCTGGCATCCGGTCGGTGATCGCAGGCCAACTCTCCCCCGCCGAGGCGGTCGGGCGGGGCATCGTGCACGTAATCGACGGCGATCCCGCCTTGCTTGACCGGTTTGCTCAGACGTTCCACCTCGCGGCGGATCAGGCGCGGTCGCCCGTCGACACCCTCGCCTGATGCCACGTCTCCCGGTCGGGCGACCACACCTCGCCCGCGCGGGAGCACCGTGGGGGCAGCTCAGGTACGGACGTCCGCCGGGCCCCGGTGCACCGGCAGGCCGGCGGCACGCCACGCCTGCACCCCGCCGACGAGGTCCGTGGCTCGGCGCAGGCCCATCTGACGCAGCGAGGCGGCCGCGAGGCTCGAGCTGTACCCCTGGCGGCACGCCACCACGATCTGCAGGTCGTAGCCGGTAGCTTCGGGGATCCGCCAGGGGCAAGCGGGGTCCAGGCGCCACTCCAGCACGGTGCGGTCGATCACGAGCGCCCCCGGGAGCTCACCTTGCTCACCTCGCTGGGGCGCGGTGCGCGTGTCGACCAGCAGCGCTCCATTAGCGACCGCCGCGACTACCTCCAGTGGCTCCAGCCGCTTCATGCCCGCTCGTGCCGCGGCAAGCACGTCGTCGATGCTCACCCGCACAGCATCGCGCCCGCACCGGTGGAGACGCGAGGCTTCGGCGACTCTCGCGTGGAAGCCAGTCGCTGGCTGACTCCGTTCCCGGCCTACGCCTCGACCGCCTCCCCTGCCAGCTCGGCCAGGTACTGGTGCACGGACCCGACGGCGACCGACCCCTCGCCGACCGCGCCGGCGACGCGCTTGACGGACCCGTGCCGCACGTCCCCGGCGGCCAGGACACCCGGCAGGCTGGTCTCGAACGGCAGGGGCGCACGGCTGAGCGGCCAGGCCGGGGCCGGGACCTCCGCCCCGGTGAGCACGTACCCACGCTCGTCCAGCCCGACGGCGCCCGCGAGCCAGCCGGTGTGCGGCTCGGCCCCGATGAGGACGAACAGGGCGGCCGCCGGGACCGTCGCCGAGTGCCCGGTCCCGGTGTCTTCGAGGGTGAGCGACTCCAGCCGGCCCCTGCCCGAGCCGCCGGTCACCCGGGTGCCCAGGCGCACGTCGATGTTCGCCGTCGCCGCGATGTGGGTGACGAGGTATTCCGACATGCTCGCGGTGAGTGACCGCCCGCGCACGAGCAGCGTGACCCGGGCGGCGTAACGGGCGAGGTGCAGGGCCGCCTGGCCGGCGGAGTTGGCCCCGCCGACCACGTACACCTGCTCCTCGGCGACCGCGGGCGCCGCGACGCCCGCGGCGCCGTAGTAGACGCCGGCACCCACGAGACGCTCGAGCGCGGGGACGGCGAGCCGCCGGTAGGTCACCCCGGTCGCGACGATCACTGCCCGCGCGCGCAACGTGCCGCCGTCGGCGAGGGTGACGACGCGGTGGTCCCCGAGGGCGCTCACGTTGGCCGCCGGCTGGGAGAAGACGAGCTCCGCGCCGAAGAGGATCGCCTGCTCCCACGCCCGGTGGGCGAGCGGCCCGCCCCCGATCCCGCGAGGGAAACCGAGGTAGTTGCGGATCAGCGAGCTGGTGCCGGCTTGGCCGCCGATGGCCTGCGGCTCGATGACGACCGTCCGCAGCCCTTCCGAGGCGCCATGCACGGCCGCCGCGAGGCCGGCCGGTCCTGCGCCGAGCACGGCGAGGTCGTAGGACTCGGCGGACGGTGTGGTGCGCATGCCGTGCGAGCTCGCGAGCTCGGCGGGGCCTGGGTCAGCGAGCACCGTCCCGCTCTGGTGGACCGCAGCGGGCAACCGGCCGAGGTCGAGGCGGTGCGCGTCGATGAGGCGCCGGCCCTCCGGTGAGCTCGACGGGTGGAAGTCGAACGGGACGCCGTTGCGGGTGAGCAGGTCGAGGAGGTGGTGCGTGCGCGGCGACCACCGCTCGCCGACCACGCGGTAGATGACGAAGTGCGGCCGGTGGGCCTTCACCCAGCCGCTGAGCCACTCCTGCACCTGCGGGTAGAGCCACTCCTCCGGATCGACCCAGCCCTTCGCCACCGACAGGTCGATGCGTCCGAGGGCCACGGCCCGCTGCAGGGTCGCCAGCTCGGTGAACGGGATGCGGGTGTGGAAGCGGTCCATCGCGAAGAGCAGCACGCGCCCGGCGCCCGGGCAGAGGGCGTGCGTGCGCTCGAGGAGCTCCACCCCGCCGCCGGGCAGGTGCAGGTCGGCGGCAACCAGGGCGACGTCCTGCCCGCGGTCGACGAGGTCCGCGAGCAGGTCCAGGGCTTCCGGGGCCGAGGCGGCACCGCGGATGAGGTAGTCCGGCCCGAACCGACGTGCCAACGCCTGCTCTGTCACGTGCCTGGCCGCCGCGTCGCCGTCCACGACGACCATCGCCGGCGGCAGCTGCGCACCTGGTGTGGCGGGATCCGCCATGACCGCCCACCCCCTTCTTCGGTAGGACGATTCTGCTGTGGCACGGGCGAGCCGACATCCGTTCGGGAGGCGCCGGCTCCTCGGCACGGGCACGAGCCGCCCGTCCTACTGGGCTGACATTGCCGACAGCACGTCCATCCGCGCCACCCGCCGCGCCGGCAGCATCCCGGCGAGCAGGCCCGCGGCGGTAGCGAGCACCACCACGAGCAGCAGCCTGTCCACAGGCCAGGCCACCGGTACCGGCTCGGCGCCGGACAGCGCCCGCACGGTGGCGGACCCCAAGCCGGCGCCGAGGCCGACGCCGATCACCACCGCGAGCGCGGCCACGAGCACCGCCTCCCAGCGCACCATCCAGCGGACCTGGTTGCGGGTCATGCCGATCGCCCGCAGCAGCCCGATCTCCCGGGTCCGCTCGACGATCGACAGCGCCAGGGTGTTGGTGACGCCCAGCAGGGCGATCGCGACGGCGAGCAGCAGGAGCACCGTCACCATCCCCAGGATCTGGTCGACCGCGCCGGCCCGCGCCGCCACGGCGGCGGCCATGTCACGCACGTCCGCGGTCGGGAATGCGGAGAGCGCGTCGACCACGGCCTCCTTGCCCGCCTCGGCGGCAACCCCGTCCCTCAGCTTCACCAGCAGGGAGGCATCGACGTCCTCGGTGAAGTGCTCGGCGTAGGTCTCCATCGAGATGAGGTACCCGGTGGCGAGGGCCTGGGCGTCGCCGTCGTCCACGAGCCCGACGACCTCGAGGTCCGTGTCCCCGGTGCGGGCGAATGTCAGGGTGAGGGTGTCACCCACCTCGAGCCCGCGTTCGGCGGCCTTGGCGCCGCCGAGGACGATGCCCCCGTCGGCCAGGGCGTCCAGGGAACCCGCGACCAGGTCCACGTTCGCGACCTCACCGAGGGTGGCGGGTTCGATCGCAGTCAGGGCGCTGGTCGCGCCGGCGTCCTTCCAGTGCCCGTACCGCATGCGGGAGACGACGGCGACCTCGGGCAGGTCCTCGACGGCGTGGTGGACGTCGTGGGACAGCCCGCCGAGCATCTCGGCCCGAGTGCTCTCGATGACGAGGTCGGCGGTGATGACCTCCTCGTAGGTGCCAGCCGTCGTGGCCTTCACCGACTGCCCGAGGATGGTCATGAAGGTGATGAGCGTCAGGCCGATCGCCAGTGCCGTCGTGGTGGCGGCGGTGCGGCGCGGCGCCCGGGCGGCGGACTCGCGGGCCAAGCGACCCGTCATGCCGGCGGCGTCGAGCGGACGGCCCACGAGCCGGGCCAGCCGCGGGGCGAGCACGGGGCCGAGGAGCGTCAGCGCCACGAGCGCGGCGAGGGCGCCGGTGGCCACCACCATGACGGAGGCCCCGACGAGCGCGGACCCGACGGCGACCGTGGCGATGCCGGCCACGGCCCAGCCAGCCACCGTCCGCCGGCGCGACGGCGGCACGGCGCCGCTCTCGCGCATCGCCTCGATGGGCGCGACGCGCGCGGCCTTGCGGGCCGGCCCGACGGCGGAGAGCACGGTCACGACGACGCCAATGGCCAGGGAGATCAGCAGCGTGCGCGGCGCGACCACCAGGCCGCCGTCGGGCAGCGCCACCCCGAACGCGCGGGCGACGCCGCGCAGCCCGTACCCGGCGAGGATCCCGAGACCGGTGCCGAGCACCGAACCGGCGGTGCCGACGACGAGCGCCTCTCCCAGCACCGAGCGGCGCAGCTGCCAGGCGGTGGCGCCGGCCGCGCGCAGCAGAGCGAGCTCGCGCGAGCGCTGGGAGATGACGATGGTGAAGGTGTTGGCGATGAGGAAGCCGCCGACCAGCAGGGCGGCCCCGGCCATCGACAGCAGCATCACCCGGATCATCGCGAGCTTCGAGGCGGCCGCCGCGGCGCCGGCGGCCACGGTGTCCTGCGAGGTGGCGATGTCGTAGTCAGCGCCGAGCTCGTCGCCCACGGCGGTCTGGAGGTCGGTGGGTGGAACGCCGTCGGCGGCGATCGCCTGGACCTGGCTCACCTGGTCGCCGAGGTCGAGCAGTCGCTGGGCGGTGGGCAGAGCGACGAGCGCCATGGTGGTGTCGGCGAGGCCGTCCTCGGCGCCGAAGCCGGCGAGGCCCACGACCGTCAGGGTCTCGACGGCGTCCGCCCGGACGGTGACCTCGTCGCCGACGGCGATGCCGTACGTCGCGGCGGTGGCGACGTCGAGGACCACCTGGCCGTCCGCCGTCGGCTCCGTGCCCTCGCGGATCTCGAAGGCGCCGAACGGCGCCGGCGACCAGGAGGAGAGCACCGAGGCCCCGGCCGGGACGAGCGGCTCGCCGTCGACCTCGAGGAGGCCCTGCCCGGCGGCCGAGGCGGCGGCGTCGGCCACGCCGTCGACGGCGAGGACGCGGCCGAGGAGGTCGGCGGGCAGCGGGTCGCGCTCGACCTCGACACCCATGGCGGAGTCGAAGGCGGCGGCGTCGCGGATGGTGAGGTCCACCCCGGCGGAAGCGGTACGGAACTGGTCCTCGAAGAGCTTCTGTGAAGTGTCGGTCAGGACGAGGCTGCCGCTGACGAACGTGACGCCGAGGACCACGGCGAGCAGGGTCAGCGCGAAGCGGGACCGGTGGGTGGCGATGTGCCGCAGGGTGAGGTGCCACATGGTGCTCACTCCCCCGCCGCGGTGAGGCGGGCCATCGTGGCGAGGACGGCGGCGCGGGTGGGGGTGGGAAGCTCGTCGACGACGCGGCCGTCGGCGAGGAAGACCACGCGGTCGGCGTAGGCGGCGGCGCTCGGGTCGTGGGTGACCATGACGACGGTCTGGCCCAGCTCGCGGGCGGCGTGGCGCAGGAAGCCGAGGACGGCGTCGCCGGCGCGGGAGTCGAGGTTGCCGGTGGGCTCGTCGGCGAAGACGATGTCCGGCCGGGCGATCAGAGCCCGGGCGACGGCGACGCGCTGTTGCTGCCCGCCGGAGAGCTCGGTGGGGCGGTGGGTCAGGCGGTCGGCGAGGCCGACCACGTCGACGAGCCGGGCCATCCACGCCGGGTCCGGCTTGCGACCCGCGAGGGTGAGCGGCAGGGCGATGTTCTCCGCGGCCGTCAGGGAGGGGACGAGGTTGAAGCTCTGGAAGACGAAGCCGATGCGGCTGCGTCGCAGCAATGTGCGGGCGTCCTCGTCCAGCGCGGTCAGGTCGGTCTCGCCCAGCAGCACCTGGCCCGCGTCCGCGGTGTCGAGGCCGGCCAGGACATGCATGAGGGTGGACTTGCCGGAGCCGGACGGCCCCATGACGGCAGTGAACTGGCCGGCGGGGATGCGCAGGTCGGCTCCGTCGAGGGCGCGGACCTCGGTGGCGCCGTGGCCGTATATCTTGACGACGGCGCGGGCCTCGGCGGCCACGGCGGTGCGGGTGGGGGTCAAGGTGGTCATGGACGTGCCTTCCAGTCGGTGGTGGCGGTGCGTCGACGCCGGCAGGCGAGCCGGCGGGTGGGTGCTTGCGGGCGGTCGCGGCCTCCTGGAGGAGGTCGCGCCTGCGGTGGTGACAGTGACGGTGCCGGTGAGTTTCCTCTCGGGTGGGACACCACGAGGTTCCCGCCGGGGCCGCTGGGTTCGCGCCGGTGGAATCACCGGGTCGGTTGCCGGGTTCGCCGGAGGGGCCGGGTGCGTGCGACCCGAGCCGCCCGGGCAACGCGCCGTGCGACGGCGTGCCGGGCGCTACCTTGTCCCGGTGCTGGCGGGCCGGGACTCCGAGCGCGCCGCCGTCGTGGCGCTGCTGCACTCCGCACGCGCCGGCGCCGGCGGCGCCCTCGTGCTGCACGGGCTGCCCGGCGTGGGCAAGACCGCCCTCCTGGCCACCGCGGCCAACGACGCACCAGGCATGACCCTGCTGCATACCCGCGGCATCGAGTCCGAGTCGCCGCTGGCGTTCGCGGCCCTGCACCGCCTCCTGCGCCCGGTCCTGCACCTGACGGACCGTCTGCCCGGCCCGCAGTCCCGGGCCCTGCGCGCGGCGTTCGGGGAGGCGGACGACGCCGGCGCCGACCGCTTCCTCGTCTTCCTCGCCGCGCTCAGCCTGGTCTCCGCGGCGGCCGAGGACACACCGGTGCTCGCCGTCGTCGACGACGCCCACTGGCTCGACGACGCCTCGGCCGCGGCACTGCTGTTCGTCGCCAGGCGCCTGCAGGACGAGAAAATCGCGGCGCTGTTCGGCGCCCGGGACGGCGACGAGCGGACCTTTGACGCCGGCGACCTCCCGCAGCTGGAGCTCACCGGGATCGACGAGGCCGCTGCCGCGGACCTGCTGGCCGGGCGGTCCGGCGCGCCGGTGCCCGCAGGGGTCCGGGACCGCCTGGTGCGATCCACCGGCGGCAACCCCCTCGCCCTGGTCGAGCTGGCTGCGGCGCTCTCGACGGCGCAGCTCGCCGGACTCGAGCCGCTCCCGGCGGAGCTGCCGCTGACCGCCGGCGTCGAGCGGGCCTTCCTCGACCGCTACCGCCGCCTGCCGGACGGCGCCCGCACCTTCCTTCTGGTCGCGGCGGCGGACGACTCGGGCCGCCTCGCCGTCGTCCAGCAGGCGGCGCGCGCGCTCGGGGCCACCGCGGACGCCCAGGACGAGGTCGAGCGCTCGGGGCTGCTGCGGGTGGTCAGCGGGCAGCTGGAGCTGCGCCACCCACTGGTGCGCTCGGCGGTGTACTCCGCGGCGACCAGCCGGCAGCGGCGGCAGACGCACAGCGCACTGGCGGCGGTGCTGACCGGCCCCGAGCAGGCCGACAGGCGGGCGTGGCACCGCGCGGCCGCCGCCGACGAACCTGATGAATCGGTGGTCGAGGAGCTGGACGCCGCGGCCCGGCGCGCCCGCAGCCGGGGCGGGCTGGAGGCGGCCGCCGCCGCGTGGGAGCGCGCGGCGGAGCTGACCCGCGACACCGAGGCTCGCACGCTCCGGCTCTATGCGGCGGCCCGGGTGGCCTGGCTGGCCGGCCGGCCCTCCTGGGCGCGCCGGCTGGTGGACACGGCGATCCCCGGCGCGGACGAACCAGGCCTGCGGGCGGACATGATCCGCCTCCGGGCGCGCATCGAGTGGAACACCGGCTCACTGGCGCACGCGCACCGGATGATCATGGAGGGCGCGGCCGCGGTGGCTCAGCACGACGTCGACCGCGCGCGCGAGATGGCCATGTTCGGTGCCGCGGTGGCGTCCTTCGGCGGGGACTCCGGCGTCGGTGTGGACCCCGTCCCGCTGGCCTTCGCCGAGGCGGCGGACACGGCCCGCACCAGGTGCTTCGCGGACCTGCTGCTGGGCCTCGCCCACGTCCGTGCCGGCGACTGGTCCGCTGCGGCACCACTGCTGAGGGCGGCGTCCTCGCTGACGGAGACGCTCTCCGACGAGGACCAGGACCTGCTGCCCAACCTGGGGATCGGAGCGCTGCACCTGGGCGACGACGACGGCGTCCGCCGGCACCACGAGATGCTGCTGGCCCGGGCGCGCGGCAGCGGCGCGATGGTGATGGTGCTCTACGCCCTGAACCGGCGGATCTTCGCGGACGTCGCCACGGGGCGGTGGCGCGAGGCCGAGGCTGCGGCCATCGAGGCGTTGGACGTCGCGGCCTCCCTCGGACAGCCGGGGCTCGGCGCGATGTCGCAGTCCTGGCTGGTCCTGCTCGCGGCGCTGCGCGGCCAGGAGAGCTTCGCGGAGCGGCTCGCCCGCGCCGAGGCGACGGTGGCGGCGCACCCCACCGGCATCCTCGGGGCGGTGATCGACGACGTTCTGCGCTGGGCCAAGGCCGTCGACGCCGCGGCCCGGCCCGACGCGGCGCTGCACCACCTGGAGCTGGTCCGGCAGGGCGTGGTCCAGCGGCTGGCCGCCGTCGACCGCGTCGAGGCGGCGGTACGGGCGGGTCACCCGGAGACGGCGGCCTCCTGGGTGAGCGAGCTGGAGGACTTCGCCGCCGCGACCGGGCAGTCATGGCCGGCGGCCGCCGCGGCGCACGGCCGCGCGCTCCTGGCGGAGAGCCCGGACGCCGAGCGACTCTTCGCCCGGGCGCACGCCCTCCACGCGGACTCACCGCGCACGTTCGACCGGGCCCGCACCGAGCTCGCTCACGGCGAGTTCCTGCGCCGCGCACGGCGCCGGGTGGACGCCCGCGTGCACCTGCGAGCCGCGATCGAGGTCTTCGACGACCTCGGCGCCACGCCGTGGCGCGACCGGGCCGCGGCCGAGCTACGGGCGTCCGGTGAGACCGCGCGGCGGCGGGAGGGAGCGAGGGTGCCCGCGGCGGAGCTGACACCCCAGGAGCGGCAGGTGGCCAAGCTGGTCAGCGAGGGCCTGACCAACCGCGACGTGGCCGCGCAGCTCTTCCTCAGTCCCCGGACCATCGACTTCCACCTGCGTAACGTGTTCGGCAAGCTCGGGGTGGCGTCGCGCGCGGAGCTGGCGCGGCTCCCACTCGCCTGATCCCGCGACCAGACTGGCGATCTGGTCGCGGGCTCGAGGCTCACCGTCGGTGGAGCGGGAACGATTGGCTCACGCCTTCCTGACATGCTCGCCGTAGCGGAGCACCTTGCGGTCGACGGTCAGCAGGACCATCTGCTCCGCCGGGAGACGCGGCGAACCGACAGCTGCCCAGAGCAACACATGGGTGTCGAGGAGGTATCCCCTCACCGCTCCGTCCCGAACAGCTCGGCGATCTCCTCCGACATCAAGTCGTCGAAGTCCTCGGGCCCCTTCATCTGGCTCGCGACCTCGGGCGGCAAGAAGCCGATCCTAGGTACCGGCGGGGGCATCGAGGACGGAGCGGCGGGGAGTGGTCGAGGAGACCGCTTCAGCGGTCGAGGTATCGCTCGGAGAGCCGCGGGGGCGCGCACGCGAGCCAGCCGTCGGTGATCGCCTCCCGCAATGCCGACTGCGCGACGGCCGGCAGCGCGATGAGCACGGCCGGGTAGCCGTCGAAGTGCGGGATCGTGAAGAACCCCTCGTGACGCGCCCCGAGCACCGCCTCCTTCTCGCCGAGGTCCTCGACGCGGACCGCGACGATCGGGCCCTCCGGCGGGACCGTGTCGCCGAACCGACGGATGTCCACCTTGTGCCAGCGCCGCTCCCACACGAACGCCTTGCCCGCCACGGACCAGGCCCGGTGACCGCGCGGCGAGATCTCCTCGGTCACCTCGGGCAGGCGCCCGGCCAGCCTGGACACGTCCTGCAGGGTTGCCACGTGCTCACGCTAGCCCCGGCGCACCGCCGTCGGGAATGTACGTTCAGCGCGCCGAGGAGGCGGCGAGCGAGTCCGCGAAGGAGTCGACCTTGGCCCGCCAGCCGTCCTCGAGCGGTCCCTTCATCCCGGTGACGTACACGCAGCCCTCGGCGACCTTCGTCAGGCTCTTGGCGTCGAGGAGCTCCGTCATGATCGGCCGGACCTTCTGCCACCGGGCGGTCTCCTCCGCGGTGGGCATCTCGCCGGTGTTCTTGTCCGGCCGGGGTGCGCCCTCGGTGGTCAGCAGGGCGTATCGGGCCCCGGCGGGCAGCGCGGCGTGCTTGAGGAAGCGCCGCGCGCGTCCGAGGGGCCGGCCCAGCGCCCCGGTGAGCTGAACACGTACAGGTCCGCCGGCTCCAGGGCCGTGGGGTCGGCCTCCCGGATGTGGTGGACGTCGACGGCGACCCCCTTGGCCGCCATGGCTGTCCTGAACTCCGCCGCGACCGCGGCACCGTTCCCGAACTTCGACGCGTGGTAGTAGGCGATCTTCATGGCGAGCCCTCCTCCGGCCGCCGGCGGGCGTGACCGGCCGCGTGTCGCGGCGTCTCAGCGCGCCCGCTCGTATCACCACCGTCACGCGCGAGGGGGCATGGGCCAAGTGACCAAGGTCCTCGCAACGCGAACGGCCCGGCCAGTGCGGACGGGGAAGAGGTGCGAGGGAGCAGGGCCGGCGCGCGGCCGTCGGGACCGACCGCAGGATGCCGACGGTCCGTAACGGCGCAGTAACGCCGGGCGGCGAAGGCTGGCGCCTGTCGGTGTGCAGCCTTGGAGGCGATCGGCATGGCAGCACTGACCCCGACAGTCCTCGAACGCGTCGCGCGCTGCGCACGGCACGTGCACGTCAACGGGCTGACCACCGGAGCCCAGGTGGTCCTCACCGTCGACGGCGACACCTTCACCGCCACCGCCGCCGGCGGCGGGCACACGTTCGACGTGCCACCGCTTACCGCCGACGCGGTGCTCACCGCCACGCAGGACGACGGCAGCGGCCCCACCCCACCCTCCCCCGCGGTGATCGTCGAGGACGCCGCCGCCCCACCCACGTCGGCGCCCCTCTTCCCCGCCGAGGTGAGAGCCTGCAGCCAGTGCGTCCACCTCCGCGGGCTGGTGCCGGGGTGCGAGGTCGAGGTGCGCCAGGCGGGCAACGTGGCCGGCACGGCGACCGCCGACCGGCACGGCGAGGCCTGCGTCCAGGCAGAGCTGCGCGGGTCGCGCGAGGATCCCGGGCCCGCCCTCACGGCTCGCATGAGCGTGTGCGGCGCCGCCGGGCCGTCGAGCGGTGCCATCCTTCTGCCGGACGGACCGCTGCCCGCACCCGGGGTGGACGCGCCACTCTTCGGCTGCCAGCGCGTGGTCCCCCTCCGAAACCTCCGGCGCGGCGCCAAGACCCAGGTGGGCACGGACTCGGGCACCTACCTCGGCTGGATCTGCAACTGCTGGACCGACGTCGACGTCAACGTGCTGCACCCCCTCGTCCCGGGCGAGCGGGTGCGCGCCGAGCAGTACTGGGACGGCGACGCGTGCAAGATGCTCGGTCCGGCCGGCCGATGGGTCGACGTCGTCCCGCCCGACGAGCGGATCAAGCCCGCCGTCCAGGAGGCGCTCGTCGAGGGCGACCAGCTCATCCGGGTGACCAACCAGATCGTGGGCAGCGACCTTGTCATCCTGGTGCGCGACGACGACGCCTCGCCCGAGCAGCGGTTCGGGCCGCGGCCAGCCTCCCAGGAACCGGAGATCGCCCTCAACGCCCCCCTCGTAGCCGGCCAGCAGGTCGCCGTCGAGCAGCACCTGTGCGGACATGTGGAGGTCTCCGACTGGGCGACCGTGCTGCCCGCCCCCGCCAGCGTGACCGCCCCGGTCCTCCTGCCGCCGCTGTACGAGTGCGCCGGCGCCGTCCAGGTGGCGGGTCTGTACCCGGGCGCGGTGGTCCGGGTCTTCCTGGACGGCATCCCGTGCGGCCTGGGGTGGGCGGGCCTGGACGTCAGCGTCGAGGTGACCGCGGCACCCGCGCTGGTGGTCGGGGCTCGCGTCACCGCCCGCCAGTGGGTGGGCGGCGTCGCCGGCCCACTGTCCGATCCGGTCACGGTCCAGGCCGTCCCGGAGAAGCTCCACGAACCACGGATCGTGGGCCCGGTGGCCGTGGGAGACACCACGGTCTGGGTCAGCGGCGTCACCCCGGGGGCGTTGGTGTCGGTCTACTCGGCGGGCGCCCTCCTCGGCGAAGGGTATGCCGGCGAGCCCCTCGCGCGGATCGGCATCAGCGCCGCCACCGGGCTCGTGGACGCCCACGTGCGCCTCTGCAACCGGACCGCTACAGGCCCGCGCACCGAGGTCTTGGAGTACCCGGGCGCCGCGCGCACCAACCGCGGAGTGGGCACCCGGGACCTCGACTACGGCACTGTCTGGATCCCCGAGCACGCCACCACCGAGGGGACCACAGACGGCGGGTACGACCACCCGATCCGCGGCCGGCTCTACCACCCCGTCGACGAGAACGGCGAGCTGCCCGACTTCGCCCGCCCGCGCCCGCTCGTGCTGATCGCGCACGGGCTCCACTACGCCGACGAGGAGGACCAGAGCCACCTGGGCTACGCCTACCTCGCGGAGCATCTGGTGCGCTGGGGGATGTTCGTCTTCAGCCTCGACCTCAAACGGGTCAACGAAGAGACGATCAAGATGCAGAGCACCCAGCAGTGGGCACGCGGCGCGATCATCCTCGCGGCGCTCGACAAGCTGTTCGCCGACGACGACGTCGGCGAGTACTTCAACCGGGACCGGATCGGTCTGGTCGGGCACTCGATGGGCGGCGAGGGCGTCGTCGTCGCCCAGGCACTCAACACCGCGCCGCAGACGCCGTGGGGCATTCGCGGCGTGGTGAGCCTGGCCCCCACCCACTGGCGGCCCGACGTGACGCTTACGAGGGCGAAGTACCTGCAGCTCCACGGCTCCCTCGACCTTCTCCTGGAGAACCCCGGCCGGGTCCAGGGCGCCGAACCCCCGTTCAACGGCTTCCGGATCTACGACCGGGCGTGGCGGCCGCGCAGCTTCGTGTGGGTCTACGGCGCCATCCACCAGGGCTGGAACCCCAACTGGTGGAACAGCCCCGTCCTCGGCGGGCCACCCTGGCAGGCCGACGTCGACGGCGCCCTCACGCTGGACGAGCACGCCGAGGTGGCGCGCTGCTACGTCAACGCCTTCTTCCAGGACACGCTCTTCGGCCGGCGCGACTACGAGGGCTACCTCCACGGGCTGGTCACCCCCCGGACGGTGGCCCACCTCGAGATCTACCCGCTGCACCGTTCGCACGGCACCGATCTGGTGGACGACTTCGGCGACGGCGACGACCAGGACGGCGTGCCCGAGGAGACGCCGATCGACCGGACGGCGAACCGGGCGGGCGGCGCCTCGCTGGCGTCCGGTGCCGGGCTCGACCTCTGGGACGACACCGAGCACGTCGGGGTTCTCGCCCGCTCGGTGCACGACACCCGCAGCACCGACCTCGCGTGGCTCCAGCCCGACCTGGAGTACACGGTGAGCTTCCCACCCCGCTCCCTCCAGCCGACCGACGTCCTCTCACTCCAGCTCGCGCAGCACTACGACCAGGACGCGGCCGGCGAGCCGGACGCGACCCACAACCCCGCCGGGATCGACCTCGACCTGGTGGCGACGCTGGACGACGGTGCCGAGACGGCGTCCGTCCGGGTGGGCAGCGCCGGGGTGGCGCCCTACGCCGCGCCGGTGGAGGAGCCGTGGACGGTGTTCCGGACCGTGCGGCTGCCCCTCGACGCGTTCACCGCCGTCAATCAGGCACTCGACCTGGGCACCATCCGGAGCGTGCGGCTCCGGCTCGTGCTGCGCCCGACCGGCCGCGTGCTCGTGGACGACGTGGAGTTCCGGGCATGAGGAGCAGCGGATGAGCATCGGTCCCAACCGCTGGCAGCGGCGGCGCGACAGCGCAAGGGCCCGGCGCGCACAGCCGGTGATCCATCGCTGCACGGTCCAGCGCCGGTGGCGCGGGGGCTACCAGGTGACCATCGAGGGCACCGACCTCGTCCGCGCCGGCGTGCCCGCGAGTGCCCGCGTCGGCCAGCAGGCCGTCACGGACCTGCGCGTGGCGCCGGGCCGGATCACCGGGGTCGTGGCGCACAAGCCCCGGTCGCGCGCCGCCGTCGTCGACAACGGCGTGCTCGAGGCCCGGGCCGTGGCGACACTGCGCCGGTACCCCGCCCTGGCGGATCTCGCCCGCATCTTCCCGCGACGGCGCTGAGGCGTGTCGTGCGTCTGACCCGGCTGGAAGTTCTCTCCTCGTCGTCGGCCACGCCGAACCAGCAGGTGAGAGTCAGGTCCCCGGAGTCGAAGGTGACCTCGGGCCGGTACCCGGCGAAGTACGGGGACTGGCGCCCTCCGTCGTCCGACGCGGCGAGGGTGAGCGTGACCGGGATCGCGTCCCCAGCCGCGAACGTCCGCGGTGCGTCCGCGGTCGCTTCGGCGGTCGCATCCGCGCCGGTGCCTGCACCGGCGGCCACCGTCCGGCGACCGGCTCGCTCCGCCTGGACCCGACGGCGTCACGCACGGCGCCGTCGGGCGTTCCCGATTCAGGGTGTGGAGCTGGCGGCGAGCGAATCCGCGAGGTGTTGTCGACCTTGGCCTGCCAGCCGTCCTCCAACGGTCCTTTCATACCCGTGACGAAAACGCAGACCCCCAGCGACCTTCGTCAGCCCCTTGGCGTCGAGCAGCTCCGTCAGGATCGGCCGGACTGCCACCGGGCGATCTCTTCCGCGGTGGGCATCTCGCCGGCCTTCTTGTCCGGCCGGGGTGCGCCCGCGGTGGTCAGGAGGGCATACCGGGCACCGGTGGGCAGCTTCGCGTGCTTGAGGAAGCGCCGCGCGCGCCCGAGGGGCCGGCCCATGCGCCCGGGTGAGCTGAACACGTGCAGGTCGGCCGGTGGCAGGGCCGTGGGGTCGGCGTCCCGGATGTGGTGGACGTCGACGGCGACGCCCTTGGCAATCAACGCATGCTCGACATCCGCTCCGGCAGTACCGTTCCCGAACATCGATGCGTAGTAGAAGGGAATCTTCAAGGCGGGCCTCCTTTGGGCCGTTGGTTTGACAGGTACTGCGGGGCCCCCTGGGCCCGGTGCGCGGCTGGCGGCGATGAGCACGGCGGCGAGCACCAGCAGCCAGAGCATCGCGGCGGCGCCCGCGCCAGAGCATCGCGGCGGCGCCCGCGCCAGCGGCGGCGAGGATGCCCACACCGAAGGCGACGGCAAGCCCGTCGAAGACCAGGAACGGCGGGACGACAAGCCACCGGACCGGGGACCCGATGGCCATAAGCTCGCTCAACGCCTGGTCGACGTAGCGGTACCCGTCCCAGCGAGCCGCGGCGAGGACGTCGGCGGCCACGTACACGACGGGCGCGGCGATTCCCGAGGCCAGGAGCAGGGGCCTCAATCGTCCCCGCTCCGCGGCCGTCCGGTCGAGCTCCGATGCGTAGGTCATGCCGCTCACTTCGTTGTGGCTCCACGCTCGCGCTCAGCCGGACGGTTTCCAAGCGACCAAAGTCCCGTCGGATTTGGGCGGCCGTCGGAACGGCGCCCGCTGACCGCCGGCGCAGCCGCGTCGTGGCCGTCAGCCGACGACACCACGTTCCTCGGGCAGAACGGTCACTTCGCAGCGCGGGCCGGACGCTCGGGCGATGCGCGCATCGGCGGTGACGAGCGAACAGCCCAGTTCCTCGGCATTCAGGAGAGCGGCCGCGGCCCCGAGCGACACTGGGCGTAGCGCGGGGTGCCCAGGAAGATCGCCTCGCCCCAGAGCCGGTCCTCGTCGAGGTGGCCGAGGATGTGCCCCGGGACCACCGCCACGAAGGCGCCGTCGTCCACCTCGCCGGTGACCACGTGCTGCTCACCCGGCCTGCTCTCGAACCAGAGCACGACGGCGACGTCACCGCGGTCGACGGCGTGCGGGACGCCGTCCTCGCTGGCGCGGATAGGCCCGCGGACTGCCTCGCCGTCGCGGACCAGGTCGTCGATCCAGGTGCGCAGGCCGGGCCGCAGCGCGAGCCCGGCACCCCACACCACGGACGGCGCCGTGCACCTCCGCGGGTCGGGCGGTGCGACGAAGGCGTTGAACGAGGACCGGACCGGCCGCTCGAACTCGCCCTCACGGAAGGCGAGCGCGAAGGCCGACCCGTGGACGGGGTCGCCCGCCAGGCTCTCGGTCGCGACGGGCACCACGCGGCTGCCGTCCCGGGCCAGGCGCAGCCACGCGTGGCCGACGTACGCGCGCACGTGCGCGCTGTCCTGCTCCGGCACCACGAAGTAGAGCGCCGAGGAGTACACCGGGTTGGTCACCGCCAGCCCGGACCAGCGCCGCTCCGCGGGCGAGCCGTGGGTCAGGCCCTTGGTGTCGAAGTTGGACTGGGCCCAGTTGTTGTGGATGACGATCTCGCTCTGGTTGGGGTCCAGGGGGTCGACGTACCGGTCGACGGTGACCTTGACGCAGAAGTGCTCGACCTCGACGTCCGCCACCTGCAGCTTGGCGGGCACGTCCCAGTCCATCTCGAACGCGACGACGCCGCCCGGCGGGACGGGCTGCAGCGGCGCCGCGCCGAGGGCGTTCCAGGTGCCGGGGCTGACCGTGAAGGGCAGCCACTCGAAGCTCACGCGCACGTTGTCGGCCTGCTTGGAGCCGGCGTTGTGCACGCGGGCGACGATCTTGTGGCGCAGTCCCTTGGCCACGCGGTTCTCCCCGGCCGGGCCGCGCAGGTCGATGTCCGGGCTCTTCCAGTTGCCACGGCCGGGGGCCGGTGCGATCCGCAGCTCGGGCCGGTGCGCCCGCACGTATTGGACGTCGACCCGGGCGGAGTTCGGATCGGCCGGGTCGAACTGGTTGAACACCAGCCGGAAGTCGTGGAGCCGGGCGATGTTGGTCGTGTCCGTCTCCTCGTAGTCCTCCCCCGCGGCGTCCAGGACCGGCCCCTCGCCGTCGGCGTCGGCGGCGAGACGCAGCACCACGGGGCGGGCCGGCTCGGCCTTGCCGTCGGGCTTGACGTCGGTGCCGACGACGAGCTGGGGGCCGCCGTCGGTCGCGGTCAGCTGCTGGTCGCCGATGTGTCCGGCGCCCGCGATGGTGCGCCGGTACTCGAAGTAGTAGTTCCACTTGTCCTGGATGCGGATCTCCAGCCCGGCCAGCCGGCCGCCGGTGGGACCGGTGGGCGGGATCGACCCGACCGCCTGCAGCGTCACCGGTCCGCCGGCGGGGTTGGCGCCGAAGTCGAAGGACCGCACCCAGCCGGGCGGGATCCAGCCCATGCGCATCTTCGTGGGCAGGGAGAAGTGCGGCAGGGTGGAGTCGCTGCTCATGAGGTCGAGGTTGGCCACGTCCCGCGCGTCGATCTCGGCGGGGTAGTCGCCGCGGTTGTACAGGTCCTCCAGCCCCAGCGTGTGCCCCAGCTCGTGCGCGGTGGCCGTGACGAAGCTGAACCGGCGGTCGGCGGGCATCGAGGCGGGCAGGGTGTCCGGCATGAAAATCACCGGCATCCGCTCGAACGAGGTGGAGAAGTCGGTCTTCCACCAGAACTGCGCCCGCCAGGCCTGGGGCCAGATGTACTTGGCCGGGAAGAGCTTCCCGCCGATGGCGACGGCGTTGGACGACTCGGTGCGCACGAGGAAGACCACGACGTCGCTCATGGGCAGGACCGTCCTGCCGGTGCCGTTGTCGGCCAGCGCCGCGGAGACGGCGTTGGCGCACTCCTCCCAGAACGACGGCTTCGGGTTCCAGCCCGCCCACGTGTCGGTCTTCTCCTTCGGCTCCAGCGCGTCGGACCACCCGATGTCGACGGACACCGGGTCGAGGACGGCGCCCGTCACCAGGTCGATGTCCGTCCCCCGGCCGGGCCCGGCGTCGCTGAAGATGGACGCCTCGCGGTAGTAGGCGCGCACGTTCTCTGGCGGGGCGGGCGGAGGGCCGCCGACCAGCACCTCACGCCAGCCCGCCCGCGACGTCGTCAGCTCCGGCGCCGTGAAGCGGGAGCCCTTGAGCTGCAGCGGCACCATGAGCACGCGCCAGAGCCGGGGCGCGGGCACGGTGTTGAGGTTCTGCGGGCCGGCGGCACCGCCCCCCACGAGCCCTTGACGAACACCTCCTGCTTGCCCGTCAGCGCGACGCCGGGGCCGGTGTCGTCGTCGGGCCAGTGCGCGACCACGCGGAAGCGGGCGGTGGCGAGCACCTGGCCGTCGGAGCGGAGGCGGCACACCAGGGTGAACTCTCCGGGTTGGCGAGCCGCGCCGACGACGAACCGGTGAACGCCGTCGCCCTGGTCGGGCTCGAGGCCGGCGGAGACGAAGCCGGCATCGGCTCCCTCCTCGACGGTGAGTTCGACGTCGGCCGGCTGCAGGCCCGCCGCGCCGAGCTCGGCCTCGCACCGGACGTAGCCGGAGAGCCAGGCGGGCGCCAGCGGCACGCGCAGCTCGATGCTCGACGGCGGCAGCCCCCAGTCGCGGGCCTCTGCCGCGTCCGCGGTGAGCGCCACGAGGACGGAGTGCCAGCGCGCGGCCCCGATCACGCGCGCCCCGAAGTCGGGCCCCGCCGTCGGCGGTTGCCCGCCCAGCCCGATGATCTCGGAGGTCCCAGTGACCGTGTCCACCGCCAGCACCGCCGGGTACGTAGCCGCCGCGGCGACGACGGCGCCCGCCCCGGCCGCGACGGGCTGCGGCGGCCGGGCGGTGCCCGTGCCCAGGTCGAGCACGCGGAGCCGGCGCCCCGGCGAGGTGTCCTCTAGGACGACGACGGTGCCCGGCTCGGGGCCGGGGGTCAGTGCGAGCGGATGGTCGAACGCGTCGGAGAGCTCGGCGCCGGCCCCGGTGGCCGGATCGACGCTGTGCAGGCGCCCGTCAGTGGTGAGCATGAGCAGGGTGGCTGGGTCTTGTCCGTTCGCCACGGCCACGATCTCCGCGGCCGGGGTGTGCACGGTCTGTGCCTCGGCGCGGAGTCCGCCGTCGCGCGGGACCAGCAGCACGGCCGACGGCTCGGCGACGAAGAGACCGAGTCCGTCGGTCGTGAACGCGACTCCCCGCACGTCGGTGAAGCCGCGCGCCAGGACGACGTCCCGACCGTCGTAGAGGCGCAGCGCGCGCACGTCGCCCGAGGCCGTGGCGTAGCAGACGGCGTTGCCCGGCTCGTCGAAGACGACCGTGCCGGGGACCGGTGAGGCCGAGAGGGCAAGGGACCAGGCAACCATCTCGGGCTCCTTCGGCCGGGGCAAGGGCAGCCCGCGCGGACTGCCCGCCTGGGATCGGCCGAGCCCGCCGCGGCGATGTCCCGAACGTAGGGCGCGAGTGTTACTGCGGCGTTACCCGGTCGACGGTACCCAGAGGGCCTGGAGGTCCTCAGTCGTCCAGGGCAGAGGCGGAGACGTCCCACCGCTCGCCAGACCGTGTCGCGACACCGGCTGGGCCTGGGCTGGACCGGGCCGTGCGCTGATGAGGAAGCGACCGCCCGACACGGCCGCTTCCTCAGGTTCGTCTCGTGGCGTTCAGGGCGCCGAGGCGGTGGCGAGCGTGTCGACGAAGGTGTCGACCTTCGCCTGCCACCCGTCCTCCAGCGGTCCCTTCATCCCGGTGACGTACACGCAGCCCTCGGCGACCTTCGTCATCCCCTTGGCGTCGAGCAGCTCGGTCATGATCGGCCGGACCTTCTGCCACCGGGCGATCTCCTCCGCAGTGCGCATCTCGCCCGTCTTCTTGTCCGGCTGGGGTGCGCCCTCGGTGGTCAGGAGGGCGTACCGGGTGCCGGCGGGCAGCTCCACGTGCTGGAGGAAGCGCCGCGCCCGGCCGAGGGGCCGGCCCATGCGCCCGGGCGAGCTGAAGACGTACAGGTCGGCCGCCGGAAGGGCTCTGGGGTCAGCCTCCCTGATGTGGTGAACGTCGACGGCGACGCCCTTGGCAGTCATCGCACGCTCGAACTCCTTCGCGACGGCGGCACCGTTCCCGAACTTCGACGCGTGGTAGTAGGCGATCTTCATGGCGGCCTCCTCAGTCCGCTGGCGGGGTTCCAGGTGGTGCGACGCCCTGCGGCCCCGGCGCGCAGCTCGCCCAGGAGCGGGCCGGCGGCGAGGACGAGCAGCCCGGCAACGGGCCAGAGATGTCCGGCGGCCGAGCGCACGACGGGCACGGCGGTCCGGGAGGCGACGGCCAGCCGCCTCGTCCGGTCCGGCAGCGGTGGCTTCCCGTCCGCGTCCCGTGTCTGTGTCATACCGCTCACCCCGCAGGTGCTCGCAGCACCACGATCGCGCCCGGACGGGCGAGATGAAAGCGACCAAGGTCCCCACGCCCGCTCGGCGGCACGGCCGCGGCTACAGCCTGGCCCTGGCGTCGCATACGGCTGCGGCCGCGGCCGCCGGATTCTCACCTTCACCGTCGGGCCGATCCGCGTCCTTCCACTGCCGGCGTAACTGAGCTACCGGCCCGTCCACGTGGTCGATCGCCGTGCGGCGCCGAGGACCGCCTCCCGGGTCTCGTCCGGCAGGGTGTCTGGCACGCGAGAGAACCACTTCGGTATCTGCCGGCGCTCGAGCAGGACGACGTCGCCTGTCGGGTTCCGCCGCGTGAGCCGCTCATGTCGGACCAGCACGATGACCGGGGTGACCGGAACGGCGAGCTTGGTCGCCCTGCTGAGCAACCGCGAGGTCCGCTCGGCCTCGAACAGGCTGTTGCGGACGTACGGCACCTTCTTGCCGTTCACCATGAAGGTCTGTCCGCGGACCCAGATCTTCGCGCCCGGGTGGTGCTTGGCGTTGAGGGTGAACACTCCGCCAGGCCCGATGAGGACGTGGTCGATGTCGGCGCCGTTCGTGCCGATCGGCACCGCGTTGAGGTAGGTCCACCGCCGGTCCCGGGCGCAGAGCTTGGCGAGCTGCGCCGCAACGAGCTCCTCCCCCACCGCACCGACTCGCCAAGCGCGTTCCTCTGTCCTCAAGTCGAACAGCCGCGCGATGAAGGTGCGCACGGGCGCCTCTCGGCGCCTGGCCTCGGCCTGGGCACGGGCCATGGCCCCGGGACGGCGCCCGGCGAGGTCGACGTCCGCCGGTCGGGGCGCCGGTGCGATCGGAGAGGCCAGTTCTCCCGGCGTGGCAGACCCGGGCTCCGAAGTGCCCAAGCACGGACGGTCACGGGCGAGCGCCCTGGCCCGAAGCTGCGCGATCGAGAGCTTGGAGCCATTCGGCGCCGTCGCTACCGCGGGTGCGGCGGCCGAGCGCGGGGGCGCTGTGAGCTCGGTCCGGTCCTCCCCAGGTGGCGCGCTGCGCTGCTCGAACCGATCGAGCCACTTACCGACTTCACTGAGGACCGTGGGGAGCAGGTCGGTGTTGAGGGGGTGTGTCTCCCGGGTGGTGAGGTCGTACCAGCCGATCTCCGTGCCACCGCCGGTCATGACGCGGAGCCGGTCCGTGCCCGTATCCGCGCTGCGGTGGACCGCCAGATCGCGGAGGTCACGGCGCCGCGCGCCTCGGTTTTCGGACGCGGAGACGTTCATGCGTGCGATCCTCCCCACGCGGCGGTGCGGTGTCCCCGGAACGGGCGGTCCACAACCTCCGGCCGGCGCCGTGTGCGTCGTCGCCTGGGGCATTGATGTCCGCGCGGCACGCTCGTGCCCGAAGTCATCACGCGGGCGGCTGTGAGTCCGGTAGACCACCTCGGGACCGAGCGGTGCAGCCGTCGCGAGTGCCGTAGACCCGCGTCAGGCCGGTCGACGGGCGACGGCCAGGAACACCGAGTACGTGACGCCGTCGCGGACGTACTCGGTGCAGTCCCTGACCGAGACGTCGACCAGACCGGCGTCCTCGAGCTGCACGCTGAGCTCGGCACGGTCGAAGCCGTGGTGGCCGTCGAAGTCGTGTCCGTGGAAGGAGCCGTCCTCGCGGTCCAGGTCGGCGATGCAGAGGTAGCCGCCGGGGGCCAGGAGCTCGGTGAAGCGCGAGAGCACCCGCGGCAGCGCCTTGATGTGGTGCAGCACGAGGGAGGTGACGATGAGGTCGAACCGCTCGTCCGGCGGCGGCTGGGCCTCGAGATCCAGGTCCCACACCCGCGCGGCGGGAAGCGCACCGCTCCCGATCTTCTCCAGGATGACGTCGCGCATCCCCGACGAGCTGTCCGCAAGGGTCGCGGGGCCGATCCGCCCGGCGAGCGCCTGGGTCACCAGGCCTGTGCCGGCGCCGTAGTCGAGCACCCGCGTGCGCGCGCTCAGCGACACCGCGGCCGCCACAGCCTGCGCGACCTCGTGTGCCCGGGCGACTTTCTGCTCGTCGCGGTCCCAGTCCGCCGCCGTGGCGTCGAAGTGCTCGGTTCCCATCGGGCCACCCTGGCAGGAGGGCCGCACACGACGGAAGCCCACGATGCGTCTGGCCGGGCGTAGCAGAGAGACGCCCAATCCATGCCGTGCACCGCGCCGCGGCGTCCTGGCCGACGAGGTTCGACGGCGCTCCTCGTGGCCACGCGCTTGTCGACCTATCCTGCGTCAGGTGCCCCACTACTACGACCTCACCGTGACGCTGGAGGACGTGCCCACTCCCCCGTGGCGGCGCTTCCTCATCGACAGCGAGGCGACCCTCGCGGACCTGCACTGGGCGATCCAGGATGCGTGCGGGTGGGAGGACCGCCACCTCTTCGAGTTCTCGTCCACGTCGGGGGTGCCGCTGGCCGGGGTGCCGGACGACGAGGGCGACGTGCCGGTACGGGACGCCTCGACGGTGCCGCTGAGGGAGGTCCTCGGCGCGGACGGGCCTGAGCTGCGCTACGTGTACGACTTTGGCGACCACTGGCGGCAACGCCGTCCGGTGCGAGGCCGTCGTGGAGTCGACGAGGGCTTCCACCGCCGCCTGGTCGGTGGTGCCCGCGCCTTCCCGCCCGAGGACTGCGGAGGCGTCTCTGGCTACGCGCAATGCGTCGACGTGCTCCGTGCCGCCGAGGACGACGAAGACGTGCGCACGTGGCTGGGCGACTGGACTCCGGAGCGGTTCGACCTCGACGCGACCCGCCAGGATTTCGACGCCGATCGGGCCCCCGCGGCGTTGCTCCTGCCGGGCTTCCCGCACCCGTCCCACCTCGCCGCGGTCGAGGTGCCCGCCGCCACGCAACCCGCGTTGAACGCGGCGGCCGAGGGAGTCGCGCTTCTCGACCGCCTCCGGGCGTTCACCCGATGGGCGGGCGACGGACGCAGGCTCACCGCCACCGGCAACCTGACGATGGCGGCGGGCGCGGAACTGATCGGTCTGCTCGGCACCGGCGACCGCCTCGATCAGCGCATCGGCGACCGCGTGTTCAAGACCAGGAGCACGGTGGAGCTCCGCGGGATCGACCTCACCTTCCGCCTCGCCCGCCGGGCGGGGTTCGTCAAGGTGCAGAAGGGCACCGTATCGGCGACGAAGCGCGGTACGCAGCTTGGGCGCGACCCGCTCGCCGACTGGCGCGCCGCGTTCACGGGACTGCTCGACCTCGGCGTCCTCCAGCACCGCTACGCCCACTCGACCTGGATGGACCCCTACTGGAAGGAGCTCCTCGACGGCCAGGTCCCCGGCCTGGTGGCCAACCTGCTGGTCGTCGGCCGGCCGGTTCCGCTCGTCGACCTGCAGGAGCGGCTGTGGCAGCTGGTCGAGGCGTCGTTCGTCCTCGACGACCTTGACGAGGAGGGCCTGCGCCGGCACCGCGATCTCCTCGACCGCGACGTCCGCAGCATCTGCCAGGCGCTCGCCGATCTCCGCGTCGTCGAGGTCACCGACGTGGTGACCACCACCGACGCCTACGGGTTCACGGTTGAGCGGGGCGGCGAGGTGGCGGTGACCGCCCTGGGTGCCGCGGCGGTGCCGGACCTCGTGGCGCGACGATAGGCAGCGGCATGGCGTCCATCGCGGAGCGAGTCGCCCGCGCCGCCGAGGCGGCGTTGCGGGAGCACGGCTACGTCGCGCCCGTCGACGTGCTCGTCAGCCTGGGCTTGCTGGCGCCCGTGCACCGGGACCGCTGGCGGCAGGGACGCGTGCCCCATCTCGAAGGGGAGGTGCAGACGGGCCTGGGCAAGGCCTCGACCGCGATGACGACGGTGCAGCGTGGGGCCCGAGGGCAGGGGCTCCAGCCAAGCGAGACGGCCTATGTGGCACGCCCCCGCGACCGCAGGGCCCTGCGGTTCTCCGTCAGCGGCAAACCCGAGATCGAGCTGGCACATCGCACCCACTGGGTCTCGCCGGCCCTGTCGGAAGCCAAACGGGCGCGCCTCCAGGAGAAGGCCAGCCGTCCGCCGGACCTCGTCGTCATCTCTCCGTTGCGGGACGGCGAGGTCACTCAACTCAACTCGCGTCACCCGTCATGCCGGTTCGTAGCGAGCGCCGGACGAGACCTGACGGCCCCCGGAGCGCCCCGATGAGCACCGCCGTGCCGAGCAGGGCGACGCCGCCCGCGAGCCACGGCAGCGCCGGCACCCCGAGGCGGTCCACCACGCCGCTGCCGGCCGCCGTCCCCAGGGCGATGCCGAGATTGAACATGACGGGGATGATCGTCCCGGCCACCGACCGCAGAGCCGGACCAGCGGCGCCCATGATGACGGTCTGCGCGAGCGGAAAGGCGGCCCCGCTGGCCAGGCCCCAGATCGCCACGATGACCACGTCGCCGCCCGCCGAGGCGCCCACCACCGCCAGCGTGAGGAGCGTCGCGGCGAGCAGCGCCGCGTCCGCGAGGAACACCTGCCGGGGCCGCAGGTCCGCGAACCGCCCGACGACGACCACCGCCAGGCCCGACGTCACCCCGAACACCACGAGCAACGCACCGGTGTCCACCGTCGACGTCGCGAAGAGTGCGGTGACGAACGTGAACGCCGCGAGGTGCCCGGCCGCGAGCGTGGCGCTGGCGGCCGTGATACCCACGACGACGCGGACCGGGGACCCGGCCACACGGGCGGGCGTCCCTGGCGTCGCCGCCTCCGCCGGACCGTCCGGCCTGCCGGGCACGACGGCGAGCACCACGGCGGCCGCCCCTACGAGGCTCAGCGCCGCTAGGACGACGAAGACGGCGCGCCAGTCCCACAGCTCGGCGGCGGCGTTGGCGGCCGGCACCGCGACGACGGTCCCGAGAGTGCCCCCGCCGAGGACGACGGCGACGGCACGGCCGAGCCGGTGCTCCGGGACGATGGCCGCGGTGTGCGCGTTCATCGTGGCCCACAGCAGCCCGCACGCGGCCGCGGCGACCACCCGCGACCCGAGCGCGGCGGTGAAGTTCGGCGACAGCGCGGTGAGCAGGCTCGCGCCGCCGAACACCACGAGGCCGACGGCGACCGTCCGGCGGCGGTCCCGGCCGGCCATGAGCCGGACGAGCGGGAAGCTGGCGACCACGACGACGACAGCCCACAGCGAGACCAGGAGCCCGACCTGCGGGACCGGCACACGCAGGTCCGCCGCCATGAACGGCATCATCGCCGTGGGCAGCAGCTCGCCGGCGACGACGACGAACGTCACCGCGGCGAGGATGAGGAGGCTGGGCCAGGGCATGGCCGGGCGGGCTGCCACGGCCAGATCGAGTTCCGCGTAGGTGCACGAGGAATCCATGGCACGGGACACTAAACTTTGACATCAGTGTGAAGGTCAAGCCCTCAAGCGGAGGCGATCGATGAAGATCGGCGAACTCTCCAGCCGGACCGGTGTGGCGACCCGGCTGCTGCGGTACTACGAGGAGCAGGGGCTGCTGGCGCCCGGCCGGTCGGGGAACGGGTACCGCTCCTACACGGAAGACGACGTCGAGCTGGTGGACCGCATCGCCCTGCTCATCCGGTCGGGGGTGCCGACCCGCCTCGTCGGCGTGCTCCTCGAGCTCGAGGGCGACAGCTCCCCCGAGCTCGCCGCCACGTGCACCCGCGACGTCGCAGAGCTGCTCGTGGCCGAGCTCAACCAGCTCAACGCCCGCATCGACTGCCTGACCCGCACCCGCGAGACCATCACGCGATTCCTCGCGCGCACCGACCACGCCGCCCTCGTCGGGGCGATGTAGCACCCGCCCGGACAGGCGCCAGGGCACGTCCCAGACGCCGCGTCCCCGCCCTCAGCCGAACGCCGAGTCGATGACCTTTCGTGCAGGGAGCGCGCGGGCGAGGAACGCGGTGTCGCCGGCGAGGAGTTCCCGCGCCGCCTGGATGAGCCCGCTGAGCGCGTTCCAGGCGAAGGTGCCGCCGACCGAGATGCGGGCGACGCCCGCGTCGGCCAGCTCCGCCGGTGTCGGCCCGCCCCTGACCAGCAGCACGTTGACCGGCCGGTCGACCTCCGCGCAGACGGTGCGGATCTGGCCGAGGTCGGTCAGCCCTGGTGCGTACAGCACGTCGGCGCCCGCCTCCTGAGAGCCCTGCAGGCGCGCGAGGGTGTCGTGCAGGTCCGGCCGGCCGTGCAGGTAGTTCTCGCACCGTGCCGTCAGCACCAGCGACCCGGCCGCCGCGGCGGCCGCCTGGATCCGCTCGCGCGCCAGTCCGGCGTCGTAGATCGGCTCCTCACGGCGGCGGGTGTAGTCCTCGATCGAGCACCCCGCGACCCCGAGCTCCCGCGCGGCGCTCACCGTCTCGGCAACGTCGGCCGGGGCGTCGGCGTACCCGTTCTCCAGGTCCACCGACACCGGCACACCGACCGCGCGCACCAGGTCCGCCGCATTGGCCAGCGCTTCCTCCCGGGTGATGTCGCCGTCGTGCCGTCCTAACGTCGCGGCGAAGCCGCTGCTCGTCGACGCGATGGCCGCGAACCCCAGCTCGGCGAGGATCTTCGCGGACCCGGTGTCCCATGCATTGGGCATCAGCAGCGGCGAGCCGGGACGGTGCAGGGCGCGGAACTGCTCGGCGAGGTTCTCGGCGGACATGGGCAGACGGTATCCGTCCGGGTGCTCGAACTCGCCGCGCTCGCTGCAACGAAGTCGGTGCCAGTCCTCCGGCTGGGCGGCGGTCGGCAGTCGGGCTGCGTGCAGTTTCCTGCTCGGACGACGGCGGGCCTGCTCACGCAATGGGGCCGGCCTCGGCCGCGGCCTTGTGCCCGGCCGCCTCCATCTCGAGATAGCGGCGCGTGAGCCGACCGGTGGCCGCCCTGACGAGCGGGGCGAGGAGCCCGTGTTGACTCACGCCAAGCACCAGCCTGCTCCGGTCCGCACCGGCGGGCAGGACTGTGTGCGTGGCCACCGTCGTCACTCCGCCGGACTTCGCCGCCCACGTGAAGGAGCTCCCGGGCTGCCACGCGATGACCTGCCACTCCAGGGCAGGCAGCCGCGGCTGACGGATGCGCACCCGGGCGCCCGGCCCCAGCTCCGGCTGTCCGAGTGGCTCGACCGACGTCATCGAGGCCGTCCACGGCGGCCACCGCGTGGGGTGCGCCAGCACGTTCCACACCGCCGACGGCGGCGCGGAGATCCCGATCTCGACGTCCATGTCGACCTCCCGACAGCTCGGTCCCGGCCCCCGCCGGATCCGTGCCCGCTCAGCAAGGGCCACTCGAGAAGACAACTGAACTTATCAGGGACGGGACAAGCACGGCTGACGGGTCTGACGCCACCCGCCGCCGCAGCCCCCTCGCGTCAATGACCGCAGCCGCATTGCCGGCCGTTGCTCGACACCCGAGCGGCGACGTACACTTTTACGTACGTTGGCGGAGGGAGAATGGGCTCATGCGCACGATGTCCTACTCGGAGTCCCGTGCGAAGTATGCGGAGACGCTCAACTCCGTCGTGGACAACCGCGAGGAAGTGGTCATTACACGAGCGGGTCACGATCCCGTGGTCATCGTCTCCCTCGACGACTACGAGTCGCTCAAGGAGACCGCCTACCTCCTCCGCAGTCCCGAGAACGCACGACGCCTGCTGACCTCGATCGAGAGGCTTGAGGGAGGCGCCGGCATCGTCCGGGACATCGAGGAATGAGGCTCGTCTGGGACGAGCTGGCCTGGGCCGACTACATCTGGTGGCAGTCAGAGGACCGAAGGGTCCTCAAGCGAATCAACCTGGTCATCAAGGACATCGCCAGAAACGGCAACGAGGGCCTCGGTAAGCCCGAGCCCCTGAAGCACGGGTTTCAGGGTTACTGGTCGCGGAGGATCACCGACGAGCACCGGCTGGTCTACAAGACGGTCGGCGAGGAGATCCGCATAGCGGCCTGTCGATACCACTACGGGCGGTGACGGGTGCCCGCGCCATCTTTGCCGCGGCCGCTGTACTGGGGCGAACAGCTGTCGGCTCAGAGCAGGAAATAGCTCCCGGTGTCTGCGGTCATCGCCGAGCCTGCTCGAGTTGCTCGCCGAGAATGTCCTGCGCATATTCGATCGTCGGGGCGAGATGTCCAGGCTCGCGGTTGTCGCCGACGAAGCGGACTACACCTGGCGAGTGCTGGCCGAAGTGCCGGACGACGAGGAGTTCGTGGTCCGCGGACCGCTCGCCGACCTTGCCGCCTGGCTGACCGGCCGGGGCGGCACGGCGCGGTTGCGGACTAGGGTGCGGAGCCGGTCCCGCCCCTCCCGCGCCTGCCACCGGCAGGAAGCGGGTGCGACTTGTCGCTCACGCGGTGATGGCCGTTTCGTGGTCAGTACGCCGCGGTCTCGCCATCGATGGTCTCGACATGGTGGCGGTCCGTCGGTGCCAACGCGGATGCGATCCGCGTATCGAACGTGGCCAGTACCGCTCCCGTGGCAGCCGCGAGGTTGACGAGGTGAAAGTCGGTCACCTGCTGATGTCCGACCAGGGCCGTCAGGTCGATGTGTGGCACTGCGAGGCTGGAGTCGTCCGGCACAAATACGTGATCGGGAACGTCGCGCATCTGGGCGAGGACGTCTAGGGCGGCGCTGGCCGTCACATCCTGACCAGCGACCGCCGGGTTCGTCATCAGCCTGATGAAGCTGGCCTCGGTCATCGGTGTGGTGGCCCAGCGCACGGAGTCTGGAAGTCGGGCCAACCATCGGTGTGCGCTCTCGTGCCGGATGTGCGTGGGGTTCGTCAGTGCGACGAGGACGTTCACGTCCAGCAAGCGCGTGGTCTCAGCGCCCGGCATCGTCGCGGAACCTATCGACGAGGTCGTCGGTAATGACGTGCCCGGAGGGCGGCGACTGGAACACGGGGAATCCCGCGCGGTGCGCGATACGCCCGGCAGCGAGCCCCTGGCGGACAAGGTCGGAGGCCGCGCGGCCCAAGGAGATGTTCTCGGACCGAGCCTTCGCTCGCACCGCAGCGAGAACGGCATCGTCTAAATCAAGCGTGGTGCGCACGCGACACATTCTAACATCAGCGCATCACCGCATCACCGGATCAGGTCTCAGAGAAGCCGCCGTTGGCCCAGCGGTTCGGAGCCCTGTCACGGCTATGAGCTCGAGGAGCGGGACAGGCAGGCCCGCTGTGCGCAAGCGGCACTCGTCGCGGGTCTGGCCTGCCATCCTCAATCGCGGTTTCACCCCCGTCGGCCCGACCACCGAGGAGAGCGATGCCCAAGAAGCACAAGAAGCGCAGGACCGGCCCTAGCGACGCCGCGCGAAGCCAGCCCGGTGCCGCCTTCGGGCTTCGGTCCGGACGGCAGGCCGGGCCTGTCAACGGCAGGTGAAAACTGACCCCCTGGCGGCAGACAGGGCCTTTCGATCGTGCCGGACCTGGATGACGTCGATGCTCGTCCACGCGGACCTCGTGAGGCTCGCGTCGGCCGGTGGCTGTTGAGGACCACCGCTACGAGCTCCTGCCACAGCTGCTCCCGGTGCTCGACGTCGTCATGCACCAGCTGGTGGAGGAGCTCCGTCCGTTCTGAGTGCCAGCCCTCGAGCCACGGCGTGAAAGGCCGCGCTCCTTCCTCGATCGGCTCCGCCCGGCGGCCCACGGCTCGATCCCGACGGGGAATGAGCTCGGCGTCAGCGCTCGCAGACGATGCCGTCGCTGTCGCCGTCGCGGTACCAGCCGTACTCGGGGTCGACGCCGGAGACGTACGGGCCGAAGCCGTTCGACTTGGCCTCCTTACAGGTGCCGAACCGCGGGTCCGTGGCGCCACCCGCGGGCGCAGGGGCCGGAGCGGGTGCAGGAGCAGGTGCCGGAACTGGGGCAGGACTAGGAGCAGGCGCAGGCGCCGCCGGCGCCGACGCGCGCTCGGCGCCGGGCATCAGCGGCACGTTGGTCCGCTCGGGCAGAAGCTCTTCCGGGCAGGCGGAAAGCACACGCACCATCGCATCGCGCTCGGCCCCGGTGACCCAGAGGTCGTACTCGGACTTCACCGCGACCTGCCGCGCGACGTAGGCGCACCGGAACGCCCCGCTGGGCGGCAGCCAGGTGGCGGTGTCGCCGTCGCCCTTCTGGGCGTTGAGCCCACCGTCAACGGCAAGGAGGTTGAGCGGGTCGTTGCCGAACTCGCGCATCGTCGCCGCATCCCAGGACTGCGCGCCTTTCTGCCAGGCGTCGCTGAGCGCCACGACGTGGTCGATCTGGACAGCGTTGGACGTGCCGGTCCCACGGGTGAAGGCGATCGCGGTGCCGCTGTACGGGTCGTCGAGGGTGCCGGTCTGCACCACGCAACCGTTGGTGCCCGGCTGGATGGAGATCCCGGTGAGGTCGCGACGGAGGATGTCGTTGCGGATGTCGCAGCCGTTGCGGTCCTGGTCGTACTGGCGGTAGGCGAACAGGTCGCGGTCGTAGCCGGTCTTCGGGGCCCGGCCCTTTACCTCGAGGTCACCGACGGCGGCCAGCGCGGTGCCCACCGCAGCGTCCGGCGCCGCCGGTTCCGCCGTCGGAGACGGGCTCGGCGTCGGGATGGGTGTCGGGGCAGGCGACGGCGTGGGCGACGGCGTCGTCCGCGTCTGGGTCGGGGCGGGTTCCGCCGTCGCCGAGGCGCCCTCCGCAGGGCGCGCCAAATCGGACTCTCCCGCCGGGGCGGCCGTGGCGCCGCCGGCCAGGGTCAGGACGAAGGCCGCAGCAAGGGCGGCCGCGCCGCCCTTGCGACCACGAACCCAGCGCGGCCACCGACCGGTCACCACGGCGAGCAGCCCGACCACGATGGCGCCGAGCCCGAGCATCAGGAAGGCGCCGGAGAGGCCATCGATCACGAGACCAAGCAGAGCCAGGGCGCCGAAGACGACGGCGGGAACGAGCCAGGGCCGGGCTGGTCGCGGTGCCTTCGGCCGACCGGCGGGTCGGCGTGGTCGAGACGGTCTGACCGGCCGTCCATGAGGCGGGCGCGCGACGTGCGGGGCCGGTGGGCTCTCTGGGTGGTCGAAGGGCATGTGGTGAGGCGAGTTTTTCACGTCGACGATCCAGGGGCAGTAACGGTGATGTCTGAGGCGGCACTGCCGGCCTCAGGGCGATCCCGCACGGCCGTGCCAGTGTCCTCAATATTCGGCCGGATCCCGCCGGAACTGAGTGACTTCCTTCCGGGACTTCTGGCCGAGTTCGCTCCACCCACGGCCGCCGTCAACTTTCCGCTGCGGGCTGCGTTTGACATCACCCGGCTCACATGGCGCCACCCGTGAGCGGGTCAACGAGAATCGGCGCCGAATGCGAGAGCGGGGACCGCACCCCGTCCAGATATGGGCGCCCGCCGTTCGCGCACCCTGCTCTCCGCCGAGGCTCACCGACAGTCGGTCACCGCTCGTGCGGCGGACCTGCCCACCAGCTCAGGCCGACAACGGCCCGCGGGTCGTAGCTGTCAGGGCGTGGTTGACGTCGAGCACCAGAGCACGGATGTCGCTGATCCCGAAGGAGCTCAACCTGGCCGTGTGCTCGGCGAGGTACGCGCGGGCGGAGGGTTCGTCGTCGAACAGATAGACGCCGCCCGAGATCCCGTCCTCCTCGCGCTCGGTCCAGATCTTCCAGCGCAGTCCCGGGGTCCGGCTGATGAGGTCGGCCAGCTCGGCGTAGGCGGCGGCCATCTGCTCTCCCCAGGGCCCGTCGGTCGGGAAGTCGACCTGCAGGAGTGTCGGCATGGCGTCATCTTCGCCGAGCGCGCGGTCCGATGACAAGAGACGCCGAGTGGCCGCCGAGCTGGTAGGTCCATGGTCCGATACCGATACCGCCGGTCGCACATACTTTTGAGGTGCTCGACCCCATCCCTACCGAAAGGGTCCTCATGAGTACCTACGTCGTCACCGGCGCCGCCTCCGGCATCGGGCTCGTGACCGCCGAGATCCTCTCCGGGCGCGGCCACCGCGTCCTGGGTGTGGACCTGCGGGGTTCGGACATCGACGCCGACCTGTCCACCACCGCCGGGCGGACCGCCATGGTGGAGCAGGTCACCGCTCGCACCGACGGACGCATCGACGCGATCGTCGCCTGCGCCGGCTTGTCCTCGCCCACCACGGACACGGTCCGCGTCAACTACTACGGCGCCGTCTCGACGCTCGAGGGGCTGCGGCCCTTGCTCGCCGGTTCCCACGCCCCGCGCGCTCTCGCCGTCGTCTCGATGGCGTCCATCTTCCCGCCGGACGAGCAGCTGCTGTCCCTCCTGCTCGACGGCGCGGACGAGGAGAGCGCCGTCGCCCGCGCGGCCGAGCTCGCCGCCGACGAGCGCGCCCCGCAGATCTACGGCACCACCAAGCGCGCCCTCTCCCTGTGGCTGCGCAGCCGCGCCCCGGAGCCGGCGTGGGCCGGTGCCGGTATCCCGCTGAACGCCGTCGCCCCCGGGATCATCGAGACCCCCATGACCACGGACCTGATCGCCACCGAGGAGGCCAAGACAGAGCTCCTCAAGACGGTACCCATGCCGCTCAACGGCATCGCCAAGCCCGAGGTGGTCGGCAACCTGATCGCGTGGCTGACGGGTGAGGAGAACACCCACCTGTGCGGCCAGGTCGTCTTCGTCGACGGAGGCTCGGACGCGGTGCTGCGCGGCGCCAGCACCTGGTGACACCTCGACGACGCACCGTCGCCTCATGATTCCACGCGTCAGTTCGCCCGGGCACGCGGCGCCGAAGGTCTACGACCTCGCGCCTCGGGCGCCGGGCGCTGCGTCTATCCCAGCGAGAACCGGAGACGGCTTGAACCCCTTGACGATGAGGTAGATGCCGAACGACAGCTCCCAGACGAACTCCGGCGCGACCGCGAGGGTCCGCAGCGGGGATCCGGGTTCGATGACGTCGAACATGATGGCGACGGCCGTGACGACGAGCAGTGGACCGCCGATGAGTCCGAGCACCGCCAGGCCTCGAGGCACCAGCCCGGACCGGAACATCAGGTAGCCCAGGATCATGCCGTTCGCGACGCCGGCGAAGATGCCCGGCCCGATCAGGAAGGCCTGCCAGTAGATGGCGACGAGAGCCTCGCCAATTCCTGGATCGGTGGCCGTGCCTTCCTGGCGCATGAACACGAACGCGAGAGCGGCGATGATCCCGATAGCGATGAACATGGCCTCGATGAGGCGAGCGGCGACGTAGCTCAGGGCGAGGCCCTGGCTGTAGCGCTTGAAGACCACGTACGGCACCACCGCGGTGCCGACGTTCGCGACGATGAGGATCAGCTCGAGCAGAGCGGCCAGCGCCACGCTCGCGGTGGGGTCGGCGCCGGCTCCGGTGATGGAAGCGGGATTCTCCCGCATGGGGGCGTAGAGGAAGGCCGCGGGGATCGAGGTCACGAAGGTGACCACCATCAACCAGCCGGTGAGGGTGGCGATCCTCCTCGTAGTCATGCAGGGACCCTAGTTGGAGGCCGCCCGCGACCAACAGCCCCCATCTCTTCGGTGTCCAGCGACCGCGACCGCGGATGCGACTCTCGTCTCATCCGGTCCGTAAAGCGTTGCCAGGACTAGAACTGGACCGGTCGATGGCGTACAACCGGGTCGTGAGCGACGACCCCAACCTGATCCGCGTGGACGGGACCGACCGCGTCTTCAAGCGCAGCCGCATCCTCGTCGTCCTGCTCATTCCCATCGCGATGGCGCTCGTCGCGGTCTCCTCGATCAACGTCGCGCTGCCGACGATCTCGCACACCCTCGGCGCCACGGACTCCGACCTGCAGTGGGTGCTGTCCGGCTACGCGCTGACCTTCGGGATCACGCTCGTGCCGGCCGGCCGCGTCGGGGACGTCCTGGGCCGCGGCACGTTCTTCGTGATCGGCCTCCTGGTGTTCTCCCTCGCCTCGCTCGCCTGCGGCCTGGCGCCGACCCCGGAGTTCCTCAACATCTCCCGCCTCGCCCAGGGCATCGGCGCGGGCCTGTACAACCCGCAGACCATGGGGATGATCCAGCAGTACTGGCGCGGCATGGAGCGCGCGAAGGCCTTCGGCCTCTTCGGCACCGTGGTCGCCGTCTCCGTGGCGGTCGGCCCGATCCTGGCGGGCGTCATCATCGACACGTTCGGTCCTGAGGCCGGCTGGCGCACCACGTTCCTCATCAACTTCCCCCTCGGTCTTCTCGGCTGCATCCTCGCCCTGTGCTGGTTCCCGTTCGGCAAGGAACGGGTCCGTCGCGCCGCCCGGAAGACGGCGAAGCTCGCCCGCCGGGCGCGGACGACGGCGGACGGCGCGACCGCTGTCGTGCGACAGAAGGTCGACCTCGACCCCGTCGGGGCCACGCTCCTCGCGGTCGCCGTGCTGTGCGTGATGCTGCCGTTCATGTCCGACGGCGGCAGCCTCGTCTGGCTGCTGCTCGCGGCCGGCGTCGGGCTGCTGGTCCTGTGGATCCTCTGGGAGCGCAGGTACAAGGCACGCGGGCGGGCGCCGATGGTGGACCTCTCGCTGTTCGCGTTCCCCTCGTTCTCCAACGGGACGGCCGTGGCCGGCACGTTCTTCCTCGGCTCGACCTCGATCTTCGTGGTGGTCGCGCTGTACATGCAGAACGGCCTGGGGGCCAGCGCGCTCGAGACCGGCCTCGTCGGCTTGCCGAACGCGATCGTCTCCGCCTTCGCCGCCATCTGGGCCGGGCGTCGCGCGCTCTCCCGCGGGCGCACGATCGTCGCCGGCGCGCTGGGCTGCGTCATTCTCGGCGTCGTGCTCAGCGTGGGCGTCGTGCTGCTGATCGAGGCGTTCGGCATCAGCTTCTGGTGGCTGGCCCTGACGCTGACCTTCGCCGGCGTCGGCCAGGGCGCGCTCGGCTCGGCGAACCAGACCCTCGCCCTGGAGAACGTCCCCACCGCCTACGGCGGCACTGCCGGCGGGGTGAAGTCGACGGCGGAGCGCATCGGCACCGCCGTCGGCAACGCGATGATCACGGCGGTCTTCTTCGGTGTCGTCGGTGCCGGCAACTGGTCGACGGCGTTCGCCGCCGCGTTCGGAGCCGTGTCCGTGTGCCTGCTGATCTCGCTGATCGTCGCGCTGCACGACCGCCGGGTCACCGGTGACGGGCCCGCCGCCCCGGCGGTGCCGGCCGGCTGAGGGCCGCCCGCCGTCGCACATTGACCCGTCGAGGCCGGGCGGGGAGCATGCCCGCGTGACGTATGAGTTCGACGCCAAGCTGTGGATCTGGGACGCCCGGCAGGCCGACAGCTGGACGTTCGTCGACCTGCCTCCCGACGTCGCGGACGACGTCCTCGAGCTCGCCGGGCCCTTCACCCGCGGCTTCGGGTCCGTGCGGGTCGAGGTCGCGGTCGGCGGCACCGTGTGGCGCACCTCGATCTTCCCGAGCAAGGCCAAGCGCACCTACGTGCTGCCGATCAAGAAGGCCGTGCGGCGGGCGGAGCAGCTCGCGCCCGGGGACACCGCGCGGGTGCGGATCGAGCTGGTCGACGTCTCGCCGCGCTGATCGCGATGATTCAGCCGAGAACCTGACGCCTCGCGGAGCAGATGACATCTCACGGAGAACTTGACGTCTCGGCGGGGTCGGGGGTCGGTGCGGCGTCAGCCCCCGTCCGGCTCGAGCAAGATCACCGGGATCTGCCGAGCGGTGCGCCGCTGGTATGCGGCGTAGTCCGGAAACGCAGCCACCGCCCGCTCCCACCAGAGCGCCCGCTCCTCGCCGTCGAGCTCGCGGGCCGTGGTAGCGACGACGTCGGCCCCGTCCTGGACCCGGGCATGCGGGTGCGCGCGCAGGTTGTGGTACCACTCCGGGTGCCGCGGCGCCCCGCCCAGCGAGGCGACCGCGAGGAAGCGACCGTCGTGCTCGACCCGCATGAGGGGGACCTTGCGGACCTTCCCACTGCGCGCCCCCAGCATCGTCACCACGACGATGGGGTAGCCGCGCATGGTGTTCGCCCGCGTGCCGCCCGAGGCCTCGAACTCCGCGACCTGCTTGCGGGACCGCGCAGACGTGCTCGGCGCGTACTCCCCGTCCACTGCCCCCCTCCCTAGGTCCGGCCCAAGCCGGGTCGCGCCTGCGCACGGGCCTGGGCGTCACCCTGCGCACGGGCCCGCCGCCAGTCCTCGGTGACGGCGGCCAGGCCCTGGTGGATGTCCGGGTAGGCGGGCGACCAGCCCAGATCCCGTTTCGCCAGGGTGTTGTCCAGCCGGATGCTCGCGCGCGTCATCAGTGCCCCGAGGTAGGGCGAGACGAGGGAGAACGCGGCGTTCGGCAGCCGCCACGGCGGCGGCGCGCCGGCTGCCGCGGCATAGGCGTCGAGGTACTCGGTCCAGGTCAGCGGGTGGTCGTCGGCGACGTTGTACGCGTGGCCCGGGCGGCCGCGCTCGAGGGCGGCCACGGTCGCGGCGGCGGCGTCCTCGACGTGGACGGCGGACAGTGCGGTCCCGCGCGCCGGTGCCGGCAGCCGGCGCTTCGTGGCCATGTCGAGCAGGCCGAACGTGCCGGGCTCGGAGCCGTAGAAGAACGCGTAGCGCAGGGCGATGCCGTCGAGCCCGCGCGCGGTGAGGACGTGCTCCTCGTTGGCCCGCATGGCGGCGACGTGGACGTCGAAGCTGCCGCCCCCGGCGGCGCCGAGCGGCGCGTCCTCGGTGAGCGGCTCCGCGCCGTGGTCGACGAAGCCGTAGACGTACAGGAAGGACTGGGTCACGAACCGCCCAGCGCCGACCTGCCGAGCCGCCTGGAGGAGGTTGGCTGTGCCGCGGGTGCGCAGGCGGTCGGTGGGGTACAGGTCGCGGTGAGCCATCGGCATCCGCGCCAGCGCCGTGCCCTCGTGGACGACGGCGTCCGCGCGCACGCCGTCGAGCGCCCGCAGCAGTCGGTCGTGGTCGAGGATGTCGGCGACGACAGCCTTCGCCCCGGCGTCCCGGAGCCGCTGGGCCCCGGCCTCGGACCGCGTGAGCCCGACAACATCGTGCCCGGCCGCGTGCAGCCGCTCGACGAGCGGTCGGCCGATCACGCCGGTCGCACCGGCAAGCAGGACCCTCACTTCCCCTCCAGTGCAGGCGACCACCCGATCGCGGGGGCCACGTGCGCGGCGATGCTCTCGAGCAGGTGGAGGTTGTAGTCGACGCCGAGCTGGTTCGGCACGGTGAGCAGCACCGTGTCGGCGGCCTGCACGGCGGCGTCCTGCGCCAGCTCCTCGGCGAGAACGTCTGGCTCCCCCGTGTAGCTCTTGCCGAACCTGGCCCGGACCCCCTCGAGGATCCCCACCTGGTCGTGCCGCTCGTCCTCGCGCCCGCCGAAGTAGGCGCGGTCCAGGTCGGTGGTGAGCGGGATGACGCTGCGGGACACCGACACGCGTGGCTCGCGCTGCCAGCCCGCCTCCCGCCACGCCTGCCGGAAGACCTCGATCTGCTCGGCCTGGAGCTCGTCGAACGGCACCCCGGTGTCCTCGGTGAGCAGGGTCGAGCTCATGAGGTTCATGCCCTGCTCGGCGGTCCACCGGGCGGTGGCGCGGGTGCCGGAGCCCCACCAGAGCCGGTCGCGCAGCCCTGGCGACTGTGGCTCGATCCCGAGCGGCCCGGGCGGGTTGGGGAACATCGGCCGCGGGTTCGGTTCGGCGAACCGCGCCCCCTCGACGGCGCGAAGGAGGACGTCGGTGTGTTGCCTGGCCATGTCGGCGTCGCTCTGCCCTTCGGCGGGATGATAGCCGAAGTACCGGTAGCCCTCGATCACCTGCTCCGGCGAGCCGCGGCTGATCCCCAGCTGCAGGCGGCCGCCTGCGATCAGGTCGGCGGCGGCGGCGCTCTCGGCCATGTAGAGCGGGTTCTCGTACCGCATGTCGATCACGCCGGTGCCGATCTCGATGCGTGATGTGCGGGCCCCGATGGCGGCGAGCAGCGGGATCGGCGACGCGAGCTGCCGGGCGAAGTGGTGCACCCGCACGTAAGCGCCGTCGACACCCAGCTCCTCCGCGGCGACGGCGAGCTCGATCGTCTGCAGCAGGGCGTCGGCCGCGGAGCGGGTGTGTGAGCCCGCGGCGGCCTGGTAGTGCCCGAACGAGAGAAACCCGATCCGCTTGCGCGAGCTATCCCCCGCCGTCGTGTCCGCCATGTCTGTCCGTCCCTAAATCGACCGCCGTCCGGTACGGAGAGGACAACCGGGGCGGGCGCGGGGTATTCCGCGCCCGCCCCGTGGAGGGTGTCAGACGTTCTTGTCCTCGTCGGTCATGTAGGGCTCGGCCGCCCGAGTCCCGGGAACCGGCTCGACCGGCGTGACCGGCACGACAGGCGTGACCGGGACGACCGGCTCGACCGGCGTGATGGTCGTGTCGGCGACGTCGTCCTCGTCGTCCTTGGACCCGCTCAGCGCCGCAGCGGCGGCCACGCCGGCTGCGACGGCACCGACGCCGAGCGCGGCGGCCTTGCCGGAGATGCCGGCCTTGCCCTTGTCGCCCTCGGTCCCGGCCGCAGCCTCGACGCCCGGTGTACCGACGCCGGCGCCCTCGTTGACGGAGCCGCGCCACGCGCCGGTCGCGTACCCCTCGGACTCGATGAAGGCCTTGAACCGCCCGAGGTCGCCCTCGGCCTGCTTCTCGACGATGTTGAGGGCGTCGCCCACCTTCTCGACCAGCCCCTCGGGCTCGTACTCCAGCGTGAGGTGGACGGCCGTCTGCCCGCCACCGACGTCTTCGAAGGTGACGGCACCGGCGTTGGTGGCCCCCTCCGTCGCGGCCCAGGCCACCTTCCTGTCCGGCACCTGCTCAAGGATTCGGGCCTCCCACCGGCGCTTGACGCCGGCGATCTCGGCCACCCACTCCAGGCGGTCGTCACTGAGCTGGGTCACGCTCTTGACCCCGCCCATGAACTGCGGGAAGTCCTCGAACTGGGTCCACTGGTTGTACGCCATCGCCGCCGGCACGTTCACCAGGATCGACTTCTCCACCTTCGTGGTCATCGCAACTCCTCGAGGTCGTCGGCGGGCCACCGCGCCCGCCGTGGGGGTTTTCCAGGATGACCCACGCGGTCCCGTCGCGCGCGCCGAGGCCTCTCCCGGACCGCGCGGCGGCGGGGCACCGTTCGTCGAGATCGGGCGTGCGATGCTGGAGGACATGTTCAGAGAGGATGAGGTCGCCTACCTGCGATCCCAGCCGTTCGGCCGGATCGCGACGATGGGCGTGGACGACCAGCCCGACGTCGTCCCGGTCGCCCTCGAGTTCGACGGCACCTTCTTCTGGGTGGGCGGGGTCGGCGGCTCGGTGCTCACGACGCGCAAGTTCCGCAACGTGGCGGCCGGCCGGACCAACGTCGCGATCATCGTCGACGACATGGTCTCCTTCGACCCGTTCGTCGCCCGCAGCATCCGTGTGTACGGGGTGGCCGACGGCCCGGTCGAGCGGGTGGGCATGGTCGGCCCGGGTGTGTTCCTGCGCGTCACACCCACCGTCTCGTGGAGCTGGAACATGGCCGGCGAACCGGTCGGCGAGACCTGGTACGCGGCGACTCGGAGGGAGCACGAGGCTCCGCCGTCGGGCGCGGACTGACACAGGACCGACCCTTATGGTTGACAAGTCGACTAGGTGTCTTGTCTACTAACCCGCGTGGTCCTCACCCGTTTGATCCTCGGCCTTCTCACCCTGGCACCGATGACCGGCTACGACGTGAAGAAGCACGTCGACTCGAGCATCAGGCACTTCTGGGCCGCCGACAAGGCCCAGGTCTACCGGGCGCTCGCCACCCTGGTGACGGACGGGTACGCGACCGTCGAGGTGATCCCGCAGCAGGGCCGGCCCGACCGTCAGGAGCACCGCATCACCGACGCCGGGCGCGCTGCCCTCCGGGAGTGGCTCGCCTCTCCCCTGCCGCTGCACGCCGACCGGGACCCCTTCCTCGCCCGACTCTTCTTCGCAGGCGAGCTCGACCGGGCCGAGGTGGGGACCCTCCTCACGCAGCGCCGCGCGCAGACCACACAGCTCCTCGCCGCACTGACCGCCATGCGGTCCGCTCCACCCACCACCCACCGTGCCACCTACCTGCGGACGGCCACCCTCGAGAACGGCCTCGCCCACGCGCGCGCCGAGCTCGAGTGGCTCGACGCCGTCGAAAGGGACCTGCCATGACCACCAACGCCACCGACCGGCCCCGGACCTACCCCGTCGAGCACGCCGGCGCCGGCCGGGCCGAGGCCACGATCGTGCTGCTGCACGGCGGCAACGTGGCGAACTGGATGTGGGACCCGCAGGTGAAGGGCCTGGCCGAGCACCACGTGCTCACCCCGCATCTGCCCGGCTTCGGCGCCCGCGCCGGCGAGCGGTGGACGTCCCTCGCGGCGACGGCGGACGATGTCGCCACCACGATCGCCGAACGCGCCATCGACGGCCGAGCCCACGTCGTCGGCCTCTCCCTCGGCGGTGTCGTGACGGCTCACCTGCTCGCCCGGCATCCCGAGGTGGTCGACTCGGCGATGATCACCGGCGTCCCGCTCACCGGCATCCACGGGGTGACCCGCTTCCTCAGCGAGCTCCAGCTAGGTCTGTGGGACAAGCGGTGGTTCTGGCAGCTTCAGTCCCGCGCCTTCGGCCTGCCGGCGGAGGACCGGGAGCTATTCGTCGAGCACGGCCTGAGCGTCACCAAGGACAACGCGGTGCGCATGATGCGCGAGGTCTTCGCGGGCGGCGTGCCAGCCGGGCTGGCGGCCTACCAGGGCCGGCTGCTGGCCATCGCGGGCGAGAAGGAATCGGCCTGGGTTCGCCGCTCCTTCCCCGAGCTGCGCCGTGCCGTCCCGCAGGCGGTGTGCCGGGTCGCGCCGGGCATGCACCACGCGTGGAGTATCGAGGCCGTCGAGCTGTTCAACGACGTCGTTCGCGCGTGGGTGCGCGGCGACGTGGACGGCCGCCTTCACCCCATCTCGTGAGATGTCATCTTCTCCGTGAGATGTCATGACATCTCACGGAGAAGATGACATCTCGCGCGCAACTTGTGGGTCACTCCGGGCGGATGTGGACGCCCGGCTCACCGGTGGCGCCCTCGACGTCGTGCCCGGCCATGGCCAGCATCTGGTCCGCCAGATGACGCAGCGCCCGCGCGACGGCGATCTCGTCACCGATCCGCCGCACGGTCGGGTCACCCTCGTGACGCCGGCTGCCGCCGCTCGCGTTGAGACCGAAGATCGAGTCGGAGATGAGGGCGACCTTGGCGGTCGTCTCGTCACCGGACTCGAAGATGGACACCCGCACCTGCCACTCGTGGATCGGCTCGGTCGTGGACCGCCCTGCGGCACCGCCGCCCGCCGCCGCGTCGGCCCCTCGCAGCTCGGCGTCCGGTCCGGGAAAGACGATCCCCTCCCGCCCGTCGCTCCAGCGCACCTTGTAGGGCGGTGCGCCGTCCACGCCCTTCACCTCGAGAATCTCGCCGTCGCGGACCGCCTCCCCGACGCGCCCCGCCGCCAGGACGATGTGGTCTCCAAGATTCGCTCGCATGATCGCTCCCCGGTCACCGTGGTGCTTCTACTGTGACGCCGAACGGGGTCGAACGCTCGCGCAAGCCCGCGCATCGTCCGGCCGGCCTCACAAGCCATGGGAGCGCCACGACGTCAGCGCCGTCACGCGCGGCGCAGATGGCCGGCGCGTAGCCGGTACCGGTCGCGACGTCGAGCACCCGGTGCCGGGTTGCACCCCCCGCGGCCGCGACCAGCGAACGGCCCAGGTTCGGGATGACCTCGCTGGCCACGGAGGCGTAGTCGCCGAGCGCCCACATGGCGGCGTGCTTGGCCTTCAGCGGCCTTCAGCGCCCGGGCGCCTCCACGCGGTTCCAGGATCGGCAACAAAGGTTGACGATGTTACTTTGTCAACCTAGGCTGACGACCGTGAGCAAGGAGAGCGACCTCGTCGCCGGTGGTACGAGCAACGACCCGGACGTGGGCCTACGCGCCGTTGCGGCGCTGCGCCGGCTGGTCGAACAGCTCGAGGACCTGCAGGTGCGCAACGCCCGGGAGCACGGCTGGTCCTGGGCGGAGATCGCCGCGGTCATCGGGGTCTCCAAGCAGGCGGTCCACAAGAAGCACGCCGGGCGGATCGTCCCCGGCACGAGCGGGAGGCAGTGATGTTCGAGCGGTTCACCGACGAGGCGCGCACCGCCGTCGTGCAGGCCCAGGTGCAGGCCCGACGGCTGGGTCACGACCACATCGGCGGCGAGCACGTCCTCCTGGGCGTCCTCGCCGCGGACGACGGCGTCCCGGCCCGGGTGCTGCGGGACCTCGGCGTGGACCGGGCCGCCCTCGAGCACGAGCTGGCCGTCCTCGGGCACGCCGACGCGGACGCGCTCGCCAGTATCGGCATCGACCTCGAGGCTGTCCGCCGCCAGGCGGAGTCCGCCTTCGGGCGCGGGGCGCTGGATCAGCCGCGGCACCGCCGTCGCGGGTTCCTGCGGCGCAAGTCGGGAGGTCACATTCCGTTCACCGCGAGCGCCCGCAAGGGGCTGGAGCAGTCCTTGCGGCAGGCGCTCGCGCTGGGGCACGGCTACATCGGTGCCGAGCACCTCGTCCTCGGCCTCATCCCCGACGACAAGACCCCCACCGCCCGGACCCTGCGGCGGCTCGGCGTCACGCCGGCGGACCTGCGGGCCAGGCTTCGGGAGGAGCTCGGCCGGGCTGCCGGCTGAGGTGCTCGGCGCGCCGCGGCCCGCGACGCAGGGCGTGCGCAGCGGCACGACGTGGGTTTGCGCAGCCGGCCCCGACGTGGCAGATGGCACAGCCAAAACCGGGCCATGGTCCCGGCTGCGGGCGCGGGAGGCGGGCCTACGGTGGGGCCGTCCCGACACCCAGGCCGAGGAGAGGCATGTCCAACGTCCAGCCCCCCGAGATCGTCGACTCCATGGTCGCGATGGGCGCCAAGAAGGCCCATCTTGGTCGGGGGCAGCTGGTGCTGCGCGGCACCGTCGGCGGCATGTTCCTCGGTGTGGCCACCACGCTCGCGCTGACCGCGTCGGTGCAGACCGGTGTGCCGGTGGTCGGGGCGCTGCTCTTCCCGGTCGGGTTCGTCATCGTGCTGCTGCTCGGCTTCGAGATGGTCACCGGCTCCTTCGCCGTCGTGCCGCTCGCCGTCCTCGAGCGCCGCGCGACGGTTGTGGAGATGCTGCGCGCGTTCTGGTGGGTGATCGTCGGCCACCTGATCGGGGGCCTGCTCTACGGGGTACTGTTCGCCGCCGTCGCCACCCAGATGTGGACGACGCCGGAGGCCCCGGTGGCCCAGGCGCTGGTGGACCTCGCGGTGCACAAGACCCTCGACTACCGGGTGCTCGGCGGCGCCGGCATCGTGCTCGTCCTTGTCAAGGGCGTGCTGTGCAACTGGCTGGTCGGCACCGGTGTGGTGATGGGGCTGACCTCCACGTCCACCGGCGGCAAGATCGCCGCGATGTGGCTGCCGGTGATGACGTTCTTCGCGCTGGGTTTCGAGCACGGCGTGGTCAACCTCTTCGTGATTCCGGGTGCCATGCTGATCGGCGCCCCGATCGGCTTCGGCGACTGGTGGCTGTGGAACCAGATCCCGGCCCTGGTAGGGAACTTCGTCGGGGCGTTGACCCTGGTCGCCATGGCGATGTGGGTGGCGCATCGGCCGAAGCCCGCACGCCCGAGCGGCACGGGTTCCGCGCCGGGCTCGTCGGCGCGGGAGGAGTCGCCCGCGCCCGCGAGGGTCGGCGCCGGCGCCCGCTGACCTCTCGACCGCGATCGCGTCACAAACTCCGCTTTCGCGCACAACATCGCAGGTGGCGCCTGCTCTGTCCCGGCGATTTGGGGGGACTTCGTGGCGCCATCCGGGTCGCCGCCTCCGCCGCGACCCGGCGCGGCGGTCGTGTTAGCCCGCCGGCTACCTTGGGGCGAGCCCGGGCACCGCGGTCCACCCGAACCCGCCGCCGCCAGCGGTCGAACTACCGGCCGGCCCCTCCGGCGCGCCACCGAGCAGCACCCGGGTCAGCGCCCCGCCGTCGGCCATCATCTCGGCCACGGAGCTGCGCAGGTCCTCGTCCCCCACGGTCCCGGCCTCCCCTCGCTCGACGGCGCGCAGCACGGCGCGGCGCACCAGCTCCTTGACGAACGAGGCGGTGGTGCCCGCCGCGGTCGCGGCGACCTCGTCCAAGACCGCCGCCGAGAACGGCAGGTCCCCGGCGTACAGCGTCAGCAGGGCGCGCCGGGCCTCGGCGTCCGGCAGCGGGATCTCCACCGCGAGGTCCACCCGCCCCGGCCGCTGGGCGAGGGCCGGCTCGAGGATGTCGGCGCGGTTGGTGGTCAGGAGGAAGACGACGTCGGCGTCGGGAGCGAGCCCGTCGAGGGCGTCGAGCACCTCGAAGAGCAGCGGGGATGAGGTGCGGTGGCTGCGCTCCTCAGCGACCAGGTCGCAGTCCTCGAGCACCACGATCGCCGGCTGGAGCGCCCGCGCCGCGTCCGCCGCCTGCGAGACCAGCTGCAGGGACATGCCGGAGAGCAGGATGACCGTCGCGTCCTGCGCCGCGCCCACGAGGTAACGCACGGTGTGCGTCTTGCCCGTGCCGGGCGGACCGTAGAGCAGCACCCCGCGCTTGAGGTGCTGACCGGCCGCCACGAGCGCGGCGCGGTGCCGCGCAATACCGAGCACGTGCCGCTCCACCCGCCCGAGCAAGCCGGCCGGGAGAACGACGTCCGCTGCACCGACGTCCGGACGCCGCACGAACGTCACACCACCCGTGCCGGGCTCGAACTGCGAGGCGGCGAACGTGACCACCTGTCCGCGCAGCACGCTGCGCGCGTTCATCGCCTCCCGGACCTCGGCGAGGACGGCGGCGGCGAGGCCGTCCGCCGGCGCGATCACCTCGAGCTGCGGCATCCCGCCGTAGTTCGGCTTGGCCGCACGCTGCAGCACCGCGACGGGTCGGCGGCCGTGCGTGCCGTCGTCGAACATGAACAGGTGCAGCCCGAAGCTCACGCACGCCCGCTCGGCGTCGGGCCCCACTGGCACGGTGTGGTAGTCCACCGGGCCCACCGGGAACTGCCCGTAGTGCCCGGCCGACTGAAGGATCTCGGACAGGCCGGAGTGCCAGCGCTGGTCTCCCCCGCCGATCCCGATGAGCGTGCCACCGCCGTGGGCGGCGATGACGTGCTCCAGGGCGACGTCGGCGTCCGCGGCGCGGAATGGGCTGAGGATCTCGGTCAGGACCGGCAGGCTGCACGGGTCGACGCCCAGGTGCTCCTCGAGGACCGGCACGAGCGGCTCGCGGGTGCCGGCGCGGTATTCGTGGACGTGACTCGAGGCGAGCTCGGCGAGGCGGTTGAAGGCGGTGAGGAAGGCGCCGAGGTCGTCGTCGCCGGCGGCGCCGGCGGGTGGGGCGCTGGACCGGTTCATGCCCGGATCGTCCCAGGCCGGCCCCGGAGACGCCAGCAATTTCAGCCGTCGTCGTCCGCCGCTCGTGGCGTGGGTTTGCGGGCGCCTTGCCCGGCACCGTTTGAACCGGCAAGGATGGCCGCCGGCAGGCGACGATCGTCGACGGCAGACAGGAGGCTCCATGGCCCAGGGTGGCCCGCACACGGCGGCGAAGTTCGCCGCGGTGGCGCTGATGTGGGGATCAAGCTTCCTCTTCATCCGGGTCGCGGTCGAGGGCATCTCCCCCGCCCAGCTGGCCCTGGGGCGGCTGGTCGTCGGCGCCGCCGTGCTCACGACGATCATGCTCCTCACCGGGCGGCGCTGGCCGCGCGAGCGGCGCACGCTGGGCCACCTCACGGTCCTCGCCCTGGTGCTGTGCGTGGTGCCGTTCCTGCTCTTCGCGTGGGCGGGACAGCACATCCCGTCGGGGCTGTCGAGCATCTACAACGCCACGACCCCTGTCATGACGCTCCTCATCTCGCTCGTCGCCCTGCCGCAGGAGCGGCTGACGGCGGTGCGCGCGGCCGCCCTCGCGCTGGCGGCGGCCGGCGTCGTCGTCATCGCCGCGCCGTGGACGCTGGTCACCGAGCCGGGCGGGGACCACTTCCTGCTCGGTCAGCTCGCGGCCCTCGGCGCCACCACGTGCTACGGCGCTGGCTACGTCTACATGCGCCGGTACCTGGCGGGCTCTGGCTACGACGCCGTGACGGTCTCGGCCACCCAGATCGGCATCGCCGCGCTGATCATGGTCCTGCTCGCACCGTTCGTCGCGACCGACCCGGTTGCCCTGGACGGCGCCATCGTGGCCTCCGTCGTCGCGCTCGGCGCGCTGAGCACCGGCGTCGCCTACATCTGGAACTTCGACGTGGTGCGCGCCTGGGGCGCCACGCTCGCCTCCACCGTGACCTACCTGACGCCGGTGGTCGGGGTGGTGCTCGGCGTCGTCGTGCTGGGTGAGACCTTCACGCTCAACCAGCCGCTCGGGGCGCTGCTGGTGATCGTGGGGATTCTCGTGGGCCAGGGGCACCTGCGCCTGCCGCGAGAGCGGGCGCTCGAACCCGGCGTAGAGCGGCCTAGAGCGGCCCACGGAGAGGAGTCCTAGAGCACCGTCTTGCAGGCTCTCGATCGAGGCACCGGAGCGACGGCGGAGAACCCACCCCGTCAGGCCGCCCGGCCCGACCGAGAGAAGGCCACGATGAAACGCTCAGCCACGATGGCGGTGCTGGCCGCCGCCGGGATCCTGGTATCGGTTACCGGCGCGCACGCCACCACCACGGACCTCGAGGGCACCGGCGAGACGACGATGCCCCAGGTCGAGACGGATACGCCGCGCACCTCCTGCGCCGCGCCCGACGCCGCAGCCGACGTCGCGCTCGCCCGGACCCTGGCACCTGCCGCGCACGGCGCCGCGGTCTTCGCCGCACTGCGCGGCGAGGACCTCTCCCGCGGCTGGGCCGCCGACGGTGCCCGGCTGGCGGCACGGGGCGCGGCCTATCAGGCGAGGTCCGCTCCTGTGGTGCGGGACGCCGCCGTGCCCACCGACCCGGTGGTGGACCTCGCCGCCTACGGGACTGCGGTGTTCACCGCGCTCGTGGAGCAGGGGGTCCCGCGGGGCTTCGCGGCGAGCGGCGCACGGTCCGCGGCGCAGGCGGCCGCGTACAACGCCTGGCGCGGCATCGAGACCGTGAGCTACGGGGTGACGGTGGCGCCGGCGACGTTGCGGCCCTTCGACGTACCGGAGGACACCGACGAGGCGTGGTACTGCCTCCTCTGACCGGGGCACGGTCTGCCCGGCGCCGCTCCTTCCGCGGCGTCTCCGCGGTGCAACGCCGCGTCGGTCAGAACGGCACCCCGCACCGCAGCACCACGTTGGCGTAGGGCGACGCCTCACCGGTCCGGACGAACAGCCGCGCCGTCCCTGAGAGGGCTTTGAGGTCCTCGTGACGCACCCGGCGGGGGTCTCCGAAGTGCTCAGTGACCAGCCGCAGGGCGGCCGGGTTGGCCTCGCGAGTCTCGCTGGCCATGGTGGCCTGCTCCACGACGAGCTCGTCTGCGAGCAGATCCACGACCTGGGCAAACGTCGGCACGCCGAAGGTCACGGCGAGGTCCACGACCGGCACGCCCGGCGGGCGGGGCAGTCCGCAGTCCCCCACGACCACCAGGTCCGTGTGGCCGAGCCGGGCGATGGCCCCGGCCAGGGCGTCGTTGAGGATGCCGCGCCGCTTCATCGGGCCACCTCCGACCGGTCGGGGTAGGACGCCTGGGCGCCGCGGCGACCGACCGCGATTCCCGCGACGTCTGTGGCCAGCTCGACGGCGGAGCGCAGGTCGGCGCCGTCAGCGAGCTCGACGGCGAGCGCCCCGACGAACGCGTCGCCCGCCCCGGTGGTGTCTACCGCGGTGACCTCCCGGGCAGGCACGTGCCCGACGGACGCGTCCCGCTCGGCGTAGGCCGCGCCGTCGCCGCCGAGGGTGAGCACGACCGAGCGGGCCCCCAGGTCTAGCAGGGCGCGCGCCGTCGTCTCGGGTGCCGCCGTCGTCTCGGGAGCCTGGCCGAGGAGGAGGTCCGCCTCGGACTCGTTGACCACCAGCGGGTTCGCGACGGCGAGCACCTCGGGAGGCAGTGCGGCCGCGGGTGCGGCGTTGACGATCACCCGGGCCCCGGCCGACGCCGCTTCGGTGGCCACGTGGGCGACGGTCTCCAGCGGGATCTCGAGCTGGAGCACCACCACCGCCGCTTCCTCCCAGGCCGGCCGGACCTTCTCGACCGCCTCGACGCTCACGTGCCGGTTGGCGGCCGGCGAGACGATGATCGAGTTCTCGCCGTCGGGCGTGATGAGGATGATGGCGTTGCCGCTCGGTGCGTCCACCGCGCGAAGGTGGGTGACGTCGACGCCGGCGTCGGCGAGGGAGCGCCGCAGCATGTCACCGTAGGCGTCCTCGCCGACGCAGCCGACGAAGGCGACGTCACCGCCGAGCCGGCCCGCCGCCACGGCCTGGTTCGCGCCCTTGCCGCCGGGGGTGACGACGAGGTCGGAACCGAGCACGGTCTCCCCGGCTGTGGGCCGGTGGTCGATGTCGAGCACGAGGTCGGCGTTGGCCGAGCCCACGACCACGATCTTGCTGCCTGCCACGGTGTTCTCTTCTCCTTGGTGTAACCCGGATGCGCGCCGAGACCTCGCCGCCCGCCAGATGCCGGCCGAGCCGGCCGACATCTGGCGGAGGAGATGACATCTCGCGGAGCAGATGACATCTCGCCGCAGGGGGCGGGTGACATCTCGGCGCGCAAAGGTTCGGCCTAGAGGTTGTCCTTGGTCAGGACCACCACCGGCACGGAGATCGTCGCCTCGACGTCCTCGCCGTTGATGAGCTTCAGCGCCGTCTCGACGGCGCTCTTGCCGAGCTCCTCCGGCTGCTGGGCGATCGAGGCCTGCATCGTGCCGGCCTTGATGGCGGTCTGTGCGTCGTCGGTGCCGTCGAAGCCGACGACGAAGACGTCCTTGCCGGCCCGGTCGCCGAGGGCCTGGATGGCACCGAGGGCCATCTCGTCGTTCTCGGCGAAGATGCCGACGACGTCGGGGTTGGCCTGCATGAGGTTGGTGGCGACGTCGAGGCCCTGGGCGCGGTCGAAGTCGGCCGGCTGAGTAGCGACCACCTTGATGTCCGGGTAGGCGGCGATCCCCTCGGTGAAGCCCTGCCCACGCTCGCGGGAGGCGGAGGTGCCGGCCACACCCTGCAGCACGATGATCTGGCCCTTCTCACCGATGGCCGCGGCGAGCGCGTCGGCGGCCTGCTTGCCGCCCTCGACGTTGTCCGACGCCACGAAGGCGTTCACCTCGGCGCCGTTGACCGCGCGGTCCACGGCGACGACGGGAACGTTCCCCGAGACCAGCGGCGAGACGATCGGCCCGGCGGCGTCGGAGTCGACGGGGTTGATGATGACGGCGTCGAGCTGCTGGGTCTGGAAGTTGGCCACCTGGTCGGCCTGCTGGGTGGCGTCGTCACGGGCGTCGGTGACTGTCAGCTTGGCCCCGGCCTCGTCGGCCGCCGCCTGGGCGCCGTCGCGCAGGGAGACGAAGAACGGGTTGTTCAAGGTCGACAGCGCCAGGCCGATGGTGGCACCGGAGGCCCCACCACCGCCAGACGTGGCCTCGTCACCGGTCGGGTTGTTGGAGTCCTGGCCGCCGCAGGCGGCCAGGGTGAGGGTGGCCGCCGCCGCGAAGGCGGCGAACCGTGCGATGCGCTTGTGCATTGCGGGTGTTCCTTTCTGGTGCGGCCGGGGCGTTCCGGCCGCGTGGGGGGGTTGGGGATGAAGGAGGCGCCGTCGTCAGACGCGACGACGGCGGAGGGTGTCGGTGAGGACGGCGAGGGCGATGACCACGCCGATGGCCACCTGCTGCCAGAACGAGGAGACGTTCAGCAGGTTCAGGCCGTTGCGGATCACGGCGAGCACGAGCGCGCCGACGAAGGTACCGAAGGCGCGGCCCTGCCCCCCGGCGAGGCTCGCACCGCCGATGACGACGGCGGCGATCGCGTCGAGCTCGTAGCCGGACGCGGCCTGGGGCTGACCGGAGGCGAGACGCCCGGCGAGCACCAGCCCGGCGACGGCGGAGTAGAACCCGGCCAGGGAGAAGATGATGAGCTGCTGCCGCTTGACGTTGATCCCCGACAGCCGTGCCGCCTCCTCGTTGCCGCCGATCGCGTACATCGCCCGGCCCGTGTAGGTCCGGTTCAGGATGAACGCCGCCAGCACGCCGAAGACGATCATGATGACCACCGGGACCGGCAGCCAGCCGCCGATGGTCTGCCCCAACCAGGCGACGGCGGGCGGTTGGGCCAGCGGCACGCCGCCGGAGAGCACGAGCGCGAGCCCGCGGGCGATCGAGAGCATGGCCAGGGTGGCGATGAACGCCGGCAGCTTGCCGTAGGCGACCAGCGCGCCGCTGATGAAGCCGGCCGCAACGCCGGTGATCAGGCCGGCGAGGATCGCGATGATCGGGTTGATGCCCATGGTGCTGGCCGTGTAGCCAGTGACGATGCCCGCCAGAGCGGCGACCGAGCCGACCGAGAGGTCGATGCCGGCGGCCACGATGACGAAGGTCTGCCCGAAGGCGAGGATCGCCACCACTGCGGCCTGCACGCCGATGTTGAGCATGTTCTGGGTGCTGAGGAAGACGGGGCTGAGGAACGCCATGACGGCGCCCAGCACGATGAGCGCGACCAGTGCGCCGTTCTGGCTCAGCAGCACCTGGGCGCGGGTGCCCAGCGCCCCGGCGCGGGCCTGACGGGTGGGGGTGTCAGTGGACACGGGTGGACTCCACTTCGGTGACGGCCAGGGACATGACGGCGTCCTGGGTGGCTTCTTCGTGGGTGAGCTCGCCGACGAGGCGACCTTGGGCCATGACGAGGATCCGGTCGCAGATGCCCAGGACCTCCGGAAGCTCGGAGGAGACCATGAGCACCCCCCGCCCGGACGCGGTGAGCTTGTTGATGAGCTGGTAGATCTCGACCTTCGCCCCGACGTCGACGCCGCGGGTGGGCTCGTCGAGCAGGAGGACGGCCGGGTCGGCGGCGAGCCACTTGCCCATGACGACCTTCTGCTGGTTGCCCCCCGAGAGGTTGCGCACCAGGGCGGCGACCGACGGCGTGCGGATGCTCAGGTCCTTGACGGTGCGGACGGCCAGGTCCCGCAGCCAGCCGCGGTTCACCACGCCGGCGCGGGTGGCCTTGGGCAGCGAGACGAGGCCGACGTTCTCGGTCACGCTGGCGCCGAGCATGAGCCCCTGGGCCTTGCGGTCCTCGGGCACCAGGCCGAGCCCCGCGCCGATGGCGGCGTGGACGTTGTGGCGTGGGAACGGCTTGCCGCGCACGGTGACCGTGCCGGAGCTGTACGGGTCGGCCCCGAAGACGGCGCGGAGCACCTCGGTGCGCCCGGCGCCGACGAGCCCCGCCAAGCCCACGACCTCGCCCGCACGGACCGTGAAGGTGATGTCCTCGAAGGTGCCGGGCCGGGTCAGATGCTCCACCCGGAGCAGCTCATCACCCACGCTGGTCCGCTCACGCGGGAACTGGGCCTCGATGGAGCGGCCGACCATCATGCGCACGAGGTCGTCGGTGCTGGTGGTGGCGGGGACGGTACCGACCGATCGGCCGTCACGCAGCACGGTGACGCGGCTGCCGATGCGGCGGATCTCGTCGAGGTGGTGGGAGATGAAGATCAGGCCCACCCCAGCGTCGCGCAGCTCGGTCATGAGGCCGAGGAGGCGGTCGACCTCGTCGTCGGTGAGGGCCGCCGTCGGCTCGTCGAGGATGAGGACCCGGGCCTCCAGGCTGAGCGCCTTGGCGATCTCCACCAGCTGCTGACGGGCTACGCCGAGGCTGGCCACCGGGGTGCGCGGATCGACCTTGAGCCCCACGCGGGCGAGCGCCTTGCGCGCCACGGCGTTCATGCGGCGCTTGTCGATGACGCCGAGGCGGCGCGGCTGCCGCCCGAGGAGCACGTTCTCGGCCACGCTCAGCTGCGGGACGAGGTTGAACTCCTGGTGGATGGTGGCGATGCCGTGGGCCTCGGCTGCGGCGGTCGTGGGCAGGTGCGTCCGCTCGCCGTCGACGTAGATGGCGCCGGCATCCGGCTGGTAGACCCCCGCCAGGCACTTGATGAGGGTGGACTTCCCGGCGCCGTTCTCGCCGAGGAGAACGTGCACCTCCCCTGCGTGCAGGTCGAAGGAGATCCCGTCCAGGGCGACCACCCCGGGGAACCGTTTGCCGAGCCCCTCGACGCGGAGGAGCTCCGCGCCGGGTGGGCCGGCTGCGATCGCCCCGCCGGGTGCCGGCGCGTCGGGTGCCGGCGCGTCGGGTGCTGGCGCGCCAGGTGCCGGCGCGCCGGGCGTCGCCGAGGTCGGTGGGCCGTCATCTGTCATCGCGCGCTCCTCGGTTCGGTGGACTCACGGAGGACGAGCCGGCACTCCAGCCGCTCGTCGGGGACGTCCTCGCCGCGGATCCGGGCGAGGAGCATGGCCAGCGCCCGCTCCCCCAGCGCGGCGGTGGGCTGCTGGATGGCGGTCAGGGTCGGGCGCAGCAGGGAGAACCACGGCATGTCGTCGAACACGGCGAGCGCGAGGTCATCCGGCACGCGCGGCGCTCGCTCGCCGGCCTCGGCCAAGTGCTGCAGCGCCCCGAGAGCCATCGGGCCGTTGGCGACGAACACGGCGTCCGGCGCGTCGTCCCCGGTCAGCAGCCCGGCGAGAGCGTCGTGGCCGGACCCGGCGCGGAAGTCGCCGTGGACGACTCGGGACTCCGGCAGGTCGAGGCCGTACCGTGCGACGGCGGCGCGGAAGGCGGCGAGCCGCTCCCGGGAGGAGCCCGCGAGGTCGGGCCCGGCGAGGATCGCCAGGCGACGCCGTCCGGTCGTCACCAGGTGGTCGACGAGCTGGTCGATGGCGGCCGCGCCGTCGGCGAGGGCGATCGGGGCGTCGACGCGCTCGGCGGGGCGATCCACCAGGACGATGTTGTGGTCGCTGGCGGCCGCCTCGTGCAGCAGGGGCGAGGTCTCCACCGTGGGCACGACGATGAGCCCGTCCACCTGCCGACCAAGCAGGATGCGCACGTAGTGGTCCTGCTGCTCCGGGCTCTCGTCGGCGTTCCCGACGATGACGGCGTAGCCGGCGGCGCGCGCGGCGTCCTCCACCGCCCGGGTCAGCTCCGTGAAGAACGGGTTGAGCAGGTCCGAGACCACCAGCCCGATGGTGCGGGTGCCCGTGGAGCGAAGCGACCGGGCCACCGCGTTGGGGCGGAAGCGCAGCTCACGGGCGGCGGCGAGGACCCGCTCGCGCATCTCGGGTGAGGTGCGAGCGTCCCCGGACAGCACGCGAGAGACGGACGCGGTGGATACCCGCGCCCGCTGTGCCACGTCCTTGATCGTCGCCATCGACGTTGCCGCTCCGTTGCTGGTCTCTGTGCCGTGTAAACGATTGCGTAATCGTTTACACGGAGTATGGCGCGGGTCACGTCGGCCGTCAAGACGCCCGGGCGCGGCGGTGTGCACGGACGTGGCGCCGGCAGTGACCGGCGCGGCTCCCGGCCCTGCCAAGTCGGCGGGGTCGTCCGTGGAACCGACCGCGTACAGGTGGCAGGCGCACCCGGGTACGTCCTCCGAGTGACCTGCGAGGCCGACCCGTTCGACCCCCTCCTCTCCCGCGGGGCAGCTGACGACGGCTGGCCGCCGCTCGACTACGTCCCCCCTCGCCGGCACCACCGACACGCTCTACCTGGTCAGCCACCCGCACGGCGGCACGCTCAGCATCGTGGTGCGCGACGAGGACGTTAAGGACGCCGCCCCGTTCGAGGCCGACGCCGAGCAGCTCATCGAGCATCACGTTCGGTGGTTGAACGGGGCCCGCTGCGTGGCCGCTATCCCAGACCCGAGCCGCTTCCCACCGGCGGGTGCGTCCAGATCACCGCGACGATGACAGCGGCGCCTGCGACGAGGAGCAGGACCTCGGACCATGCCGGACTCCGTCGAGAGACGAGCCGGCGCACGAGCTGAACCGCGCCGAGTCCACCGAGGATCATCGCCCAGACCAGGAGCGCCCAGCCGAGAATCCACGAGACGACGAAGAGCGCCTCGGCGCTGGCGCTCATGAACCCGATCGCGTCACCGACGCCGAACACGAGGGCAGCGGAGACAGCCAGAGCGAGCGTGGCCACCCCGACTGTCCCGACGGTCTGCGGCACGAGGGGTGTCACACCCGCTCGAGCACCCGCCGGACCGCCGCCAGGCTGCGCTCGACGTCGTCCTCGCTCGTGGACCAGTTGCTCACCGAGATGCGCAGCACGTCCTGGTCGCGCCACCGCGAGCCGGTCATCCAGGCCGTCCCGTCCGCCAGCATGCCCTCGACCACCCGGCGGGTGCGCGTGTCGTCGCCGAACGTGGCGCACACCTGGGTGAACACCACGTCGTTGAGCACCTCAACGCCGTCCATCGCCGCCAGCCCGTCGGCGAACGCACGCGCGTGCCGGCAGAACCGTTCGACAAGCTCGCTGGTGCCCGAGCGGCCCAGGGACCGCAGCGCCGCCCAGACCGGCACCGCGCGGGCGCGGCGGGACAGCTCGGGGACGGTGTCCAGCGGGTCGCCGGCGTCGTCGGCGATGAGGTAAGCGGCGTGCATGCCCATCGCCGCCCGCAGCGCGGCCCGGTCCCGCACGACGGCTATCCCGCAGTCGTAGGGGACGTTGAGGGTCTTGTGGGCGTCGGTGGCCCAGGAGTCGGCCTGGTCGTACCCGTCGAGCAGCGGCCGGGTGGTGGGCGAGGCCGCGGCCCACAGCCCGAACGCGCCGTCGACGTGCACCCACGCCCCGTGCCGGTGCGCGATCTCGATGGCCTCGGCGAAGGGGTCAAAGGCGCCGGAGTGCACGTTGCCGGCCTGCAGGCAGACGATCGTCGGTCCGTCCGGGCCGGCATCCAGGGCCGCCGCGAGCGCGTCCGGGCGCAGGCGGCCCTGGTCGTCGGCGGCGACCACCTCCGGCGCCCCCAGGCCCAGGTAACGCAGGGCGAGGTCGACGGTGTCGTGCCGCTCGGCGCCCACCACAACGCGCAGCCGCGGTGCGCCGGTCAGCCCCCGCTCGGCCACCGGCCACCCCGCCCACCGCAGCACCTCGTCGCGGGCGGCGGCCAGACAGGTGAAGTTCGCCATCGTCCCACCGGTGACGAACCCGACCGCCGACTCCGCGGGCAGCTCGAGCAGCTCGCGCAGCCAGGCGGCAGCGAGGTCCTCGAGCGCCGAGTGCGCGGGAGTGAGCTTGCGCAGCCCGGAGTTCTGGTCCCATGCGCTGACGAGCCAGTCGGCGGCCAGCGCCGCCGGCAGCGTGCCCCCGATGACGAACCCGAAGAACCGGCCCGAGGGCATCGCCGTCAGCCCCGCGTCGGCGACGGCGGCGAGATGGTCGACCACCTCGACGGCGGGTGTCGGTGCCTCGGGGAGCTCGGGTCCGAGGGCGGCGACGAGCTCGTCGATGCCGGCCCGGGGCGGCACGGGCCGATCGGCGAGGGTGCCGAGCCAGGCGCGGACGTGGGCGTGCGCACGGTCGAGGGGTGCGTTGTACTCCTGCGAGGGCCAGTCCATGCCGCAGTATGGCGTGCGCGGGGGGCGCTGGTCTGCGGGTTAGCGACGTCCGGACGTCGGCGGGCCGGGCCGGTGACGCGGAACGCCGTCGCCGCGGTCGTCCCAGTGCGACGGCCGGGTGAAGGACGGCGGCAGCCGGGTCGCGTCGTCGCCCTTCGCCGCGTTCAGCTGCGGCTGGGTGAGGAAGATGCTGCCGGTCAGGTCCGCGCCCGAGAGGACGGCGCCGCGCAGGTCGGCACCGAGAAGGTCGGTGACCCGGAGGTCGGCCGCCGTCAGGTCGGCGCCGATGAGGTAGGCCCCGCGCAGGTCCGCGCCCCGCAGGTCCGCACCGCGCAGGTTGGCGCCGATGCGGTCCGCGCCGCGCAGGCTGGCTCCCATGCCGCCGGCGCGCACGAGCTCGCTGGTCCGCCCGAGCAGCGCGCCGACGGCGGTGCGGTGCGCCGCGACGTCGACGGCAAGCAGCTGTTCCGGGGAGCCGGTGGTGAGGAGCTCGATCTCGCGCCGCACCCGGGACAGCTCGTCTCGGAGCGGGCGGGCCGGTGGCAGGGCGAGCGCCTCTGTCAGGTACACGAGCATCTCGTGCAGCTGCCGCATGACCGGGAAGACGGCGAACATCTGCTCGGCCGTGGTGGGGTCTTCGCGCCAGCTTCGCCCACCGAAGGTCACCTGCGAGACATGCTGGCCGGCGCCGAAGCAGTCGTAGACCGTGCAGCCTGGGAAGCCCTCCTGCCGCAGACGGCTGTGGATCCCGCACCGGAAGTCCTTCCGCAAGTTCCGGCACGGCTCGCCGGCCGCCTTGTCGAACGCGAAGTCTGCGGAGGCGGTCAGCGGGAGCGCGACGCAGCACAGGCCGAAGCAGCTCGCGCAGTCGGCGCGGAGTGCGCCGACGGGGGGCTCGATACCGACCTGCTCGGACACCAGGGACCCTTTCGGTGGGGTGCGGGGCTGCGCCGGGGTGGCCATTGTCCCCCGCGTCGTCTCGGCACGGTCAACCTCGCCCACGTCATCTCGGCACGGTCAACCTCGCCCCGCTCGAGCTGGTGCACGAGGGTTGCCGGGACCTCGCCGGCAGCCACTGACGACGCCGGCGATGGGCTCACGACCGGTACGGCCGCGGGCTGCCCACCGCGGCGATGCGCTCCTCGGCGAGGTGGTCCGCCGCCCGGGCGGGGCTGATGCCCTGCTCCGCGGCCCGGCGCAGCACGGCGAGGGTGGTGTCGAACAGCCCCTCGACGCGGTGCCGGGCACGCTCGAGAACGAAGCCCTCCTCCTCGTCGCTGACCTGGATCACGCCGCCGGCGTTGACGAGGTAGTCCGGGGCGTAGGTGATGCCCCGTTCGAGGAGCCGCTCCGCGAGGCCGCCCTCGCCGTCGTCCGCGAGCTGGTTGTTGGCCGAGCCGCACACCACACGTGCGCGCAGCGTCTCGACCGTGGTGCGGTCCAGCGCCCCGCCGAGCGCGCAGGGTGCGTAGATGTCGATGTCGGACCGCACTAGCGTGTCCGCCCCGTCGACGACTTCGACGTCCGGGTGCGTCGTGCGGACCCGGTCGATCGCCGTCGGGCTGACGTCGGTGACGACGACGTGCGCGCCGGCGTCGAGCAGGTGGTCGACGAGCAGGTGCCCCACCTTCCCCACACCCGCGACGCCCACGGTGCGGCCGCGCAGCGAGTCGCTCCCCCACACGTGGGTGGCGCACGCGCGCATGGCGGTGACGACGCCGACCGCGGTCAGCACGGAGGAGTCGCCGGAGCCGCCGTGGACCTCGCTGCGCCCGACGACGTGGCTCGTCTCGCAGTGGATGAAGTCCATGTCCGCCACGTAGGTGCCGACGTCGCACGCGGTGACGTACCGACCCCCGAGGGACTCGATGAACCGGGCGTAGGCCCGCAGCAGCGCCTCGGACTTGAGGTGCGTGGGATCGCCGATGATGACGGCCTTGCCGCCGCCGTGGTCGAGGCCCGCCAGGGCGTTCTTGTAGGTCATGCCCCGCGACAGGCGCAGGACGTCGGCGAGGGCGTGGTCCTCGGTGGGGTACGGGTAGAAGCGGGTGCCGCCGAGCGCGGACCCGAGGGCGGTGCTGTGGATCGCGATGATCGCGTTCAGCCCGGTGGCGGCGTCGTGACAGTAGACGACCTGCTCGTGCCCGTGGGCGGGGTCGAAGGGGCCAGGTACGCGGAAGGTGGTGCTATGGGGGCTGGTGGAGGGACTGGTGTCCGGGTGGGTCAGGAGGCTCATGACGACTCCCTGGTCATCTCGTGGATGAGCGGCGACCGCGCCGGGGGTGTGGTTCGGTTGCCACCTCCAGGGTAGGTCTGGCCCACCGGCCCGGCACCCGGGCGCGCTACCGCCTGTCAGGTCCCCTGCGGTAGACCAGCCCCATGGACATCTCCGACGTGCTCACCCGGCTGCGCACCTTCGCCGACGAGCGGGACTGGCAGCAGTTCCACACCCCGCGCAACCTCACGCTCGCGCTGGTGGGCGAGGTGGGTGAGCTGGCCGAGCTGGTGCAGTGGCGCACGGACGACGACGTGATCGCCCTGGCGCGCACCGAAGCCGGTCATGAGGCGCTCGCCGACGAGCTCGCGGACGTCTTCACCTACCTCGTCGAGCTGGCCGACACCCTGGGCATCGACCTCGACCGCGCGGTGCACGCGAAGATCGCCAAGAACGCCGTGAAGTACCCCGTGGAGCTCGCCCGCGGCTCGAACGCGAAGTACACCGAGCTCGGGACTCCTTAGGTCCGCCCGCGGCGCCCGGGTGCGCGGCTGGGTACTCCTCCCAGAGCACCGGGCCCCCCACGATGGGCGGGCGTCCGGCGCTCCGGGGGCACCGTGTCGGGTGGCTCGGGCCTGCGCGCTGGCGAGACTCGGCCGCCGCAGCGTCGTGGAGGCGGTGCGGTCAGGCCTCCGCGAGGAGCGCGTCCAGCTTCTCGTAGCCCTCGTTGACACCAACCTCCATGCCGCTGGCCATGATGGCGTCGCGTCCCTCGATCGAGTCGACGACGGACGTCGAGGTGACTCGCGTGCGTCCGTCGCCGAGGTCCTCGAAGGTCATGATGTCCAGCGAGACTCCGTCGGGCATGCCCTCCCAGGTGAAGGTCTGCACGAGGCGTTCGGGCGCACGGACCTCATGGAACGACCCGAAGAAGCGGGCGACCTCCTCGCCGTCCTCGAAGTCGGCGTAGCGGTAGCCGCCGCCGGTACGGGCCTCCCACGTGTCGATCCGCATCTCGCTCCTCTTCGGACCGAGCCAGCGGGCGACGAGGTCGCGGTCCACCCAGGCACGGAACACCCGCTCCCGCGCGGCGTCGAACTCCCGGATGATGCGCACGACCGGCAGCTGCGGGTCCGCCTCGATGCGCGTCTGGTTCGTGGTTGCGGTCATGATGCTGCTCCTTGCCGGTTGGTGGGTTCCTGCTCAGCGTCATCCATCTCGGCCAGCACGGCGTCGAGGCGCTGGAAACGCTCCTCGGCCTGCCGGCGGTACCGCTCGATCCACTTCGTCATGAGGTCGAACACCTCTGCCTCGAGGTGGCGCGGCCGCCGTTGGGCGTCCTTGCTGCGGCTGACCAGGCCGGCGTCCTCAAGCACCTTGAGGTGCTTGGAGACGGCCTGCACCGTGACGTCGTAGGGCGCGGCCAGCTGCCCGACCGTGGCGTCGCCGACGGCGAGCCGCGCCACGATGTCGCGCCGCGTCGGGTCCGCCAACGCCGCGAACACCCGGGAGAGGCGCTCCTCAGTCATCACACCCCCCTTACGTCATCAACCCATCGGTTGTAGACGACGGTACGTCGCAATCCGCCGGTTGTCAACCATGTGGTTGAGGAGCAGCTGCTGCGCTGGTACGGCCCGACGCCGTGCCGGGCGGTGCGAGCGCCAGCCCGGGCCCCGGCCCGAAAGTCGGCACGCATGCTCCCGACAAACCCCTCGCGCTGACCCGTGCAGTCCTCAATACTCAGGGGCGCATCATGCGCAACCATCCACGCTCGCCCGACCAGTTGGAGGCCATGTCATGACCGCACGTCTGAACCCCTACCTCGGGTTCCGCGACAACGCCCGCCAGGCGATGGAGTTCTACAAGTCCGTATTCGGCGGCGTGCTCAACATGAGCACCTTCGCTGAGTACCAGGCCAGCGAGGACCCGGCCGAGCAGGACAAGATCATGCACGCCCAGCTCGAGACCGAGCGCGGCTACACGCTGATGGGCGCGGACACCCCAAACTCCATGCCGTTCAACACGGGCGACAACTACTCGGTCTCGCTCAGCGGTGGGCCCGAGGACGACACCGAGCTGCGGGGTTACTGGGACAAGCTCGCCGACGGCGGCGAGATCGCGATGCCGCTGGAGACGGCGCCGTGGGGCGACTCCTTCGGCATGGTGACCGACCGGTTCGGTGTCTCCTGGTTGGTCAACATCGCCGGGGAGCAGAACGCCCAGGGCCAGCAGTAGGTCACGGCACCGGCGCATACTTGGCCCGCGCACTCGCCAAGAGACCCGCGCGCACGCGCCAAGAGAGAGGACGAGCCGATGATTCTTGTCGTCGGTGGGACCGGCCAGCTGGGCGGGCGCGTCGTCCGGCTCCTTCGCGATCGCGGCGAGAAGGTCCGGTGCCTCGTGCGGGCCGGGAGCGACGATGCGCCCCTTCGTGCGGTGGGCGCGGAGATCGTGCAAGGGGACCTCATAGATCCCGCGACCTTGCCGGGCGCCTGCGAGGGGGTCGCCACAGTTGTGGCGACCGCGACGGCGATCACCGGGCGGCTCGCCGGCGCCCGCCATCCCTCGATCGTCGAGGTCGACGGACGCGGAATGGCTGCACTTGTGGGCGCCGCCGCGAGGGCGGGGGTGGAGCGGTTCGTGTACCTCTCGTTCGCCGGCGCGGAGTCCGGCCTCGGCAGCCCGATGGAACGCGCCAAGCTGGCCATCGAGCGACGGCTGCGGGCATCGCAGCTTCGCGCGGTGATCGTGCGGCCCGACGCCTACCAGGACATCCACCTTGCACCGCTGGGCCGGTTCGACGTGGCCGGCGGGAAGGCCGCGGTCATCGGTAGGGGCGACACGAGGCGGCGGCCGGTGGCGGTCGACGACGTCGCCGCTCTCGTGGCCGCCGTCGCCCTGGAGCCCGATCCGCCCGAGGTGGTCGAGTTCGGCGGCCCCGAGGCGATCAGTCGCAACCAGGCGATCGCCGTCGCCGAACGGGCCACCGGCCGCCCGATGAAACGGCGGCGCACGCCCGCCGTGGCCGCCCGGCTCGGCATGCGCCTCCTCGCGCGGAGGAACGACGCGCTCGCGTCCGTGTTCGCGGCCGGCCTGCACCAGGATCGCGTCGAGGCGCGCTGGGATGACGGCCCGCTCCGCGAGCGCGGGATCGCGGGCAGGTCGGCTACGCAGTTCATCCAGGAGCAGGCCCTCGGGTGAGGGTCCCGTTGGAGCGGCGACTGACGGCGACCGCCGGGCGATGACGCGTCGAACCCGGCGAACGAGTGAGGCCCGGATCCGTGCGGATCCGGGCCTCGAACGTGGAGCTAGAGGGATTCGAACCCTCGACCTCTTCCATGCCATGGAAGCGCGCTACCAACTGCGCCATAGCCCCGTACTTTGCCCCGTGGGGCGTGGACTACTTTAGGGCATCGCCGTCCGCGAGTGCCAATCCGTTCGCCTGTCCGACGGCGTGAGCCTCACCACCCCGGCCCGCCCGGCGGGTCACCTTGACCGCCGCCTTAACCACGATCGCACCTACCCTCTGACCATGAATACCCCAGGGCCCGACGACGCCGCGCTCGAGTTCGCGCACCGACTCTTCGACCACGCACGCGAGGGCGGCACGGCCGAGCTGGTCAGCGCCGTCGACGCCGGGGTGCCGGTGAACCTCACCGACGCCAAGGGCGACACGCTGCTCATCCTCGCCGCGTACCGGCAGCAGGCCGCGACTGTGCAGGCCCTGCTCGCCCGCGGCGCCGACGTCGAGCGCCTCAACGACCGTGGCCAGAACGCCCTCACCTGTGCCGTCTTCAAGCAGGACCCCGAGATCGCGAAGCTCCTGCTCGACGCCGGGGCGGATCCCGACGCCGGCTCCCCGAGCGCCCGCGCCACCGCGCAGTTCTTCAACCTGCCGGAGATGGCTGCTCTCCTCGCCGGCGGCGGCCGAGCGCCCCACGACCCTGTGCGCTCCTGAGCCCGGCTCACCCCTGGTGCGCGGCGCCGAGGAAGTCCTCGCTGATCGCCAGGCTTGCGCGCTGCATCCGCGTGACGATGAACGGCAGGCGGGCACGCGGCAGCCGCTCCGCCGGGGCGGCCAGCGCGATCGCCCCCACCGGCTGACGCTGCTGGTCCCGCACGACGACACCGAGCGCCACGACACCCTCGGCGCTCTCGCCGAAGTTCGTGGCGTAACCGGCGCGGGCCGCGTCCTGCAGATGACGCACGATCTCGTCCACGGTCGGCAGGGTCGCCCCGGTCAGTGCCTGGACGCCCCGCGGGTACAGCGCTCGCACGGACTCCGGCGGCAGCGCGGCGAGGATCGCCTTGCCGCCGGCGGTCGCGTGCGCGGGCAGCACCAGGCCCACCCGAAGCCCGACGCGCACCGCCTGCGGGCTCGCCACGCCGTCGACGAAGCGGGCCCCGTTGCCCTCCAGCTGGACAAGGTGGACGGTCTCCCCCACCTCCTCGGCGAGCGCAGCGAGATGCGGCCGCGCCATCGAGCGCAGGTCGAGCCGGGAGACGGCGCGCATGCCGGCGTCCACGAGCGCCGGCCCTGGCCGGTATGACCGGTCCGGGCCGTCCTGCACGGCGAACCCGCGGAACCGGAGCGTGGCGAGGAGCCGGTGCGCGGTGGAACGTGCGACGCCGAGCAGCTCGGCCGCCTCCGCCACGCGCAGCCCGCCACGCTCGTCGAGCGCATGCATGAGCCTCAGCGCGTTGTCCACCGAGTCCAGGCTGTAGGGCGGGGCCGCCGCCCGCCACACGTCAGGGTCGTGCTGGACCCACGCGGTGCCCGCTCCACCGATGACCGGCTCAGTCATGCCCTCCGCCCGTCCGTGCCTGCTAGTCCTGACTACGCAGGACATCCTTGTCGTACGCCGCCACCCGCTTGTAGTTGTCCGAGATGGTGGCCATCTCCTCCCGCGTGATGACGTCCTCGATCCGGGTGAACGGCTTGTCACCCGTTCGTTCGTAGACCTCCTTGAGGATCGTGTCCGGCGGATTACGACGATTGGTCTGGACCACCGCGGACGTCGCGGGAAGCCGTTCCTTCTCGTAGCGCACGAGCGCGTCCGCTGGGTCGTCGACCTCCTCGAGCGCCACGCGCAGGGCATGGGCGTCCAGGATGGCCTGGCCGGCTCCGTTGGACCCGCGCGGGACCATCGGATGTGCGGCGTCGCCGAGGAGCGTGGTGTGCCCGAAGGTCCAGCGCGGCAGCGGGTCCTGGTCGACCATGGGGTACTCCAGCACCTTCTCGGCGCCGCGGATGAGCGCGGGCACGTCGAGCCAGTCGAAGTGCCAGTCGTCGAAGACGTCGATGAAGTCCTCGAGCCGGCCCTCCCGGTTCCAGTCACGACGCGCCGGCCGCGGCCGCTCCACCTCGGCGACCCAGTTGACCAGCTGGGTGCCATGGCCGTCGATGTCGTCGCGAACCGGGTAGATCACCATCTTGCCGGACGTCAGCCAGCCGGCTCGGACCATGCTCGCGCCGCTGAGGAACGGTTGCCACGGGGTGACACCGCGCCACATGGTCACGCCGGAGTACAGCGGATCACCCTCGTCAGGGTAGAACTGCGCCCGGATCGCCGAGTGCACGCCGTCGCAGCCGACCACCACGGTGGCTCGCTCCTCGCCGGTCCGGCCCGCCGCGTCCACGGTGGTGACCACGGCGCCGTCGCCGTCCTCGGCCACGCCGGTGGCCCGCGCACCCAGCACCACGGCGTCGGCGCCGAGGCGGTCACGCATGACGCGCAGGAGCGTCAGCTGGGCATCGGCGCGGTGGATCGACAGCTGGGGGTGCTCGTAACCAGCGAGCCGGCCCGCAGGCTCCCGGTAGACGAGCTGCCCGAACCGGTTGAAGAAGACCGACTCCCTTGTTGCGATCGAGCCGGCCTCGAGGTCGCCTGCCACACCGAGCCGGTCGAGCACCCGCACGGCATGCGGCAGGAGGTTGATACCGGCCCCGATCGGCTCCAGGCGCGCCGCGGCCTCGAGAACCTTGCACGGGATACCGGCCTGGTGCAGCTCCAGCGCGAGCGTGAGCCCACCGATCCCACCGCCCACGATGAGCACGTCCACGTGAGTCTCCCGTCGTCCTCGGTGACGGCGCGTCTGCCGCCGCGACCACGCTAGGTGACCGGCGCTTCACGCCCGTCGCTGCACGACCACCTGTTCGTCAGGGCGGAACACCCACCTCCGCTCGATACAGCCACTTCCATCAATCCAGGACGGGCGTCGGCCGCGAGCGCGTCTGCGCGCACGCCGCCGCTCCGGAGCGGGTCGAGAACGGGCACCGTTCGCCATGAAGGAATCCTGCGTCTCTGCCATCTCCGCCGCGACCTGGCGGCCCTACGGTGACCACATCCGGGCAAGGGACGAAGGTCCCGTCCGGGCACCGAGCCCGCTCGGGCGTGGCCCCGAACCCGGCACGGAGAGTCCGCGGACCACAGGCCGGTCCGCCGTCAGGAGGGACGTTCATGAGGCGCAGTGTGATGGTGACCGGAGCGACGGTCGCCGCGATGACGACGTTGGCGGCCTGCGGCTCGGGTGGCACGCCGGAGGGCGAGCAGGGCTCCGGCACCGCCACCGAGGCCGGGGCGACTGCCACGGTGCGGATCGGTGAGACAGCGGGCATCCCCTCGGGATTCCTCGCGTACGGCAAGCAGATCGGCGCGTTCGAGGACCGCGGGCTCGACCTGGAGATCGACACGTCGGCCGGCGGTGCCGCGGCCATCCCCGCCCTGGTCAGCGGCGAGTTCGACCTCGCCGGCTCCAACACCGTCAGCGCGCTGCTCGCCGGCGCCGAGGGCCTGCCGCTGCAGATCGTCGCGTCCGGGACCTTCGCCACCACCGATCCCGAGAACGACTTCTCGGCCGTGCTCGTCCGGCCGGACGGCGAGATCACCGACGCCGCCGGGCTGGCCGGCAAGACCATCGCGGTCAACACGCTGGAGAACATCGGCGACATCACGATCACCGCCGCGCTGGAGGAGCGCGGGGTCGACACCAGCGGGATCAACTTCGTCGAGATCGGGTTCCCGGACATGCTCGGTGCGCTCGCCGGCGGGAACGTCGACGCGGCTTGGGTCATCGAGCCCTTCCTCGCCATCGGCAAGCAGCAGGGCAACCTGCCGGTGCTATATCCCTACGCCGAGGCCAAGGAGGGCCTGCAGGTGGGCTCGTTCGTGGCGACCGGCCAGTACGCGGACGAGAACGCGGACGTCATCGAGAGCTTCCGGGCAGCCGTCGCCGACACCGCGAAGGCGATCGCCGACGATCCCGATGCGTTCCGCCAGGCGCTCTCCGAGGTGCAGGACGTCGACCCTGCGGTGGCGGCCGAGATGGTACTGCCCGTGTGGAAGGGGCCCGTGGAGATGGAGTCCCTGACCTACCTCGCGGAGCAGATGGAGCACCAGGGCGTCGTCGACCAGCCGATCGACGTCGAGCCCCTGGTGCCGCAGGACGCCCGCTGACGGCGATCGGCCCCGGCAGGCCGCGATGACGATCTGGCCGCGGGTTCGGTGCGCAGCGCGAGGCTCTTGTGCGGTGCTGGTCCGCCGCGCCTGGCGGTCGTGCGGGGTTATCCCTCCGCGCCGATGTTGTAACCGGCGAGCCGCCACGAGGGCGCCCGCCCGCCGTTCGGGTGCAGCGAGCTCCACCGGCAGTTCTCCAGACCGGTCAGGCCCAGCCACCCCGAGGGGTCCAGGCCCAGGAGGACGGTCTGTCCGCAGGTGATGGCGGCGCCGTGAGCGACGACAACGAGCACGTCGTCGCGCTCGAGCTCCCCGGCCGCCTCCTCGACGGCCTCGGCCACCCGCTGCCCGCATGCGGAGCGGCTCTCGGTCCCCACGCCGACCGGTTCCCGGCCGGCCCGCCACGCGGCGTACTCCTCGGGCCAGCCTGCCTGGATCTCCGCGCCGGTCAGCCCCTCCCAGATCCCGAAGCTCCGCTCGCGCAGCCGCGAGTCGGGCGCGGCCTCCACGCCAGTCAGGGCGGCGAGCACGTCGGCGGTCTCGCTGGCCCGGAGCAGGTCTGAGGTGACGATCCGGGCGGGCTCGAGGGTGGCGAGCACCTCGGCCGCACGGGCGGCCTGCCGGCGGCCGACGGCGTTCAGCGGGACGTCCGACTGGCCCTGGAGCCGCTTGGTGGCGTTGAACTCGGTCTGTCCGTGCCGCCAGAGGATGATGGTGCCCGCGGTCATGCGCCCGCGGGTTCCGCCCCCTCGGCGGGGGCGTACAGGTCGGCGGGCAGGTCGACCACGGGGCAGTCCTTCCAGAGCCGCTCCAGCGCGTAGAACTCGCGATCCTCCTCCTGCTGGACGTGCACGACGATCTCGCCGAAGTCCAGCAGCACCCAGTGCGCCTCGCTGAGCCCTTCCTTGCGGACGGCCTTGGCGCCCTCTTTGTGCAGGGCCTCCTCGACGGCGTCGACGATGGCCTTGACCTGGCGGTCGTTGGCGCCCGAGGTCACGAGGAAGACGTCGGTGAGCACCAGCCGCTCGCTGACGTCCAGGGCGATGATCTCCTGGGCCTTCTTGTCGGCTGCGGCGCGCGCCGCGACGACGGCGAGATGGCGGGAACGGTCGTCAGCGGGCACGGGACTCCTCGTGGGGTGCGGGAACGGTCGCGGCGATCCTACGCGAACGACGCCGTGCCACCTGGCGTCCCCAAGTAGGCCAGGAGGGTCGGCACCAGGCCGGCGGCGCCGTCCTCCGCCCCGCCGCCGAAGGCGAGCAGGCCGATGAGCAGGCCGATGACGATGGCCGCGAAGACCAGGATGACGATCTTGATGACCGAGGTGGCGGGGTTCTCCGGCTCCTCCTCGTAGTCGTCGTCCTCGTCGTAGGCACCGTCCTCGTAGGCGCCGTCCGGGGAGTGCGCCGACGCACCGCCGACCGCGCGGGCCGTCTCGGTGACCCGGGCTCGCAGGGGACGTCGCTCCGCATCGCGCTGGCTGCGGCGACCGACCGCCTCTCCGGCCTCGTCCGGGGACGTGCCGGCGGCGACGTCGGGTGAGGCACCGGTCGCAGCGCTGTACTCGGCGAGCGTGGTCCACTGCGGCCGCGGCGGCTCGTCGTCGTACTCGTCGTCCTCGAGGACGGCGTCAGAGCTGTCGGCGCCGGCCCAGTGCTCGACGTCGGCCGTCGGCTGGGCGAGCGCCCCTCTGGGCAGGGCGGGGGTCGCCGGAGCCATCCGGTGCGGTGCCGTGGCGTCCCGGATCGGGGACATGGCAACGGTCTGCTCGAGCTCGGGCTCGGCGGGCACGGCGAAGGCGGGCTCGTCGGGGACGGTGAAGGTGCGCTCGTCGGAGTCGGTGACGGGCCGCTCTTCGCTGATGACCGGCAGGTGCACGGCCGACTCCCACTCGGTGGGGTCGGTGGGCGCGTCCGGTGCCGGCAGCGAGGAAGGCGGTGCGGCCGCCGGCACCGGCTGGATGCCGGTGAGCGTGCCGGTGGCGTCGAGGCTGCGCATGCCCTTCGCCGCGTGCGGGGCGCGCACCACGGGGCGCCGGGTGACCCGGGTGGGCTCCGCCGTCGCGCCGGAAGAGACGTCCGGACGAGTCAGCGCCGCAGGGCGCGAATCGTTGGCCGGCACGGGGGGCGGGGACTTCTTGACCGGCGCGGCGGTGTCACCCGGCGCCACCTCGGCGACCGGCGCGGCGGTGTCACCCGGCGCCACCTCGGCGACCGGCGCGGCGGTGTCACCCGGCGCCACCTCTGCGACCGGCGTGGTGGTGTCACCCGGCGCCATCTCGGCGACGGGGGCCGGACGTCGCTCGCGGCGGCGCAGCGGAGGCTGCGCGCCGTCACCGGTGCCGGCAGCCGTGGCTGCGCGGGTGGCGCTCTGCTCCACCGTCATCGCGTTGCCACGCTCGTCTCGCAGCTGCAGCTCCCCGGTGGCGATGGCCTCGCGGCGCGCCTCTTCCTCGAGCTGGCGTCGGCGGAGCTCCTTCCGGGTCAGCGGCTCGCCGGCAAGCTCGGCGGCGCGCTCGGCGGCCCGGGCGGCCTCACGTCGGCGGCGTCGCTCCCCCAGACCACCGGTCTCGGTGCTCTCGTAGTTCTCGCTCACTGCGCTGCTCCCGCGAGGGGCGCCGGTGCGCGGGTGGCGGCGGCGTCCTTGGCTGAGGTGTGCTGGCCCACCACAGTGGCCTTCCCACCCGCCGTGTACAGGCCGTACTTGGCGATGTACTGCACCACCCCGTCGGGCACGAGGTACCAGACGGGCTTGCCCTGCTTCACCCGGGACCGGCAGTCGGTGGAGGAGATCGCCATGGCGGGCACCTCCATGAGCGAGACACCGGTGGCGGGCAGGCCCTCGGGATCGAGCTCGTGTCCGGGCCGCGTGACACCGATGAAGTGGGCCAGCGACCACAGCTCGTCAGCGTCCTTCCACGTGAGGATCTGCGGGAGGACGTCGGCACCGGTGATGAAGAACAGGTCTGCGTCGGGCAGCTGCGCGCGCAGGTCGCGCAAGGTGTCGATCGTGTACGTCATGCCGGGGCGGTCGATGTCCACCCGAGACACGGTGAAGTTCGGGTTCGACGCCGTCGCCACCACCGTCATGAGGTAACGGTGCTCGGCGTGGGTGACGTCGCGATCCTGCTTGAACGGCTGCGCACTGGCAGGGACGAAGATGACCTCGTCGAGCTTGAAGGCGTCACGCACCTCGCTCGCGGCCACGAGGTGGCCGTGGTGCACCGGGTCGAAGGTGCCACCCATGACACCGATCCGCCGCCTGTGCTGTCTTCCCCACGCCATTGGCTCCGTACCCCGCGTAAGTCAGCGGGCGGGCTTGTTCGCCGCGTGCCGGTGGTAGGTGTTCCGGAACGAGTAGGTGAGCAGCAGGAGCAGCACGAAGACGGAGAACGCCACGAGGCCCAGCACCCAGGGGTTGACGGCGGCGGCCTCGGCGCCACTCTCGGCCTCGGCGGCGAACTGCGCGAGTGCGATCTTCATCGGGTTCCTTTCGTCGAGCGCCCGGCGGTCAGGCCCCAAGTGTGGCACGAGCCCCTCGCGTGCGCGGAACCGGCTCGCCCGGTGAGAGGGTCGCCGTCCGGCCCCCACGGACGGCCCGTCATGGCCGTGGACGTCGGGGGCCCCGATCACGATCGGCACCTGCCGCCTGGGTGCGGAGCGTCTTCCCGCTCCGGTGCGGGCATGATCCGCAAGACCCGCGTGCTGATGGTGCTCGGCCTGGTGCTGCTGATAGGCGGCGTCGCCGTCGCGCGACGGCCGCGGTCGTTTGGGTGGACCGCCTGCATGCCGCTCGCCGATGCCGTGTACTCCCCGTGGATGGTTGTCCTGGACGCGCCGCGCGCTACCGGTGACCCGACCCTCCGCCGTCGTGCGGTCAGGCTGGTAGTACAAAACTCGGGCATAGCCTGAGTTTTGTACTACCAGCCCGTGGCACGACTTCACGCGCCCGACGACGTCTCGCACCCACCCGACGAGCCCTCGCACCCCCAGCACGCGACCTCTCGAGCCTGCACACGAGTTCTCGCGCTCATCCGTCGCCAGACCGCACCCGTGCCGGGGGCAACCGCCGCCAGCACCGCCGCCACCAGCGACGGCGGTACGCTCGCCCGGACCTGCCGCCCCACGCCGGCCGGCCGGACGCGCGCCCGGAGGCTTCCCATGTCCCGCATCCTCAGACCGGTCCTCGCCATGCTCTCGGGCGGCGGCGTCGTCCTCTCGCTGGTCTTCTCCTACCTCACGAACCCGTTCACGCGGTTCACCATCGTGCGGCCCACCTTCGAGGCGCGGCTGGCCGACGGCGTCCTGGAGGCGGTGGACCGCAACGACCGGCTCGTGCTCCGCCAGTCCCTCTTCTGGCGCCTGCTGGCCATGTACACGTGCGGCCTGTACATCCTGACGTCGCGCTACCTGCACAGTCCACGCTCGGCGGCCCGCACGGTGGACGGCATCATCGCCGACATCCACGCGCTGCGGTTCGACCCGGACAAGCTGCTGCTCATCTCGGGCGACCACTTCTCCGCGCTGTTCGTGCGCAACCTCGGCGTCTTCTACTACCCGATGCTCGACCGGTCGATCCCCGGAAGCGCCCAGGACTGGCAGGACCGCGAGACCACCTACCTGCAGACGCTCGGCTACGCCCTCGGGGCGTTCGCGAAGCAGGCCGAGCTGACCACGACTATCGTCTCGGCCGGCCGGCACGCGGCCACGTGCGTGAACTTCTACGCCTACCCCTCGGACACGCTCTACGGGATGCTCTACGCCCTCGCGGCGCTGCGCGGGCTCGAGCCGGCCCGCGCGGCCTCGTACGGCGCGGAGGTCCACGAGCTGCACACCACCGAGGCCGCCGCCGTCCTGCTGGACCGCTACGGCGACAGCCTGCGTCACCACTACCGCGACTACCGGAACCGGGTGCTGGACGAGGACGCCCTGATCGTCACACCCACCATCCACCTCTCCGGCGCGAAGGACATCACCCGGCGCCGGTCGGCGTTCTACGACAACGTCGTGTTCTGGAAGACCACACAGCTGGCCATGCGGCTCGGTCTTGTCGCGGACGACCCGGAGTTCCTGGCCGTGCTGAAGGCCTCCATCCTGGACCGGTTCTGGCTGCCCGAGGAGGGATACTTCCTCGAGGACCTCTCCCCCGAGGGCGTCGCCCGCCGGTACTACTCCTCCGACTGGCTCATCGTGCTGGCCACCGGCTTCCTCGACCCGGCCGACGCCCGCGAGCGCGAGTACTACGCCCGCTCGGTCGCGCACATCCGCGCCACCGGCGTCGCCCGGCCGTTCGCCATCAAGTACCAGGGCGACACCCGTGCGCACCGGCAGTTCCTGGTGGTCCGCCTGGCGGTCGCCTCCTACGGCGGGGACGCGATCTGGAGCTTCTGGGGCATGGAGTACGTCAAGACGCTCCTGCTGCTCCACCGCGCGACACCTTGGAGCGACGCCAGCTACCTGGACGAGGCCCGCTACCACCTGGAGCAGTACGAGGCCGCGATGCTCGAGCACGGCGGCTTCCCCGAGGTCTACGACGCCGACGGCGGCATGCTCACCACGCCGTTGTACCGCAGCATCCGACAGACCGGCTGGGTGATCGGGTTCGAGCAGGCACGCCAGATGTACCGGGCGGCCGTGACGGAGCAGTAGCCCGCGACGGCGACGCTACCGCCGGGCGCTACCGCCCCGAGACCACGTCGGCCAGGCGCGCCACAGGTGACGTCGCGCCGCCGCGGCGGGTCTCCTGCCGGTCGGCGAACCGGTAGGCGGCGTACATGCCGTGCACGCCCAGCCACCGCAGCGGCTCGGGCTCCCACCGACGCACGTCCCGGTTGACCCACGGCATGGCGGTCAGCTCGGTGCCCCGCTCCAGCACCAGGTCGCACAGGGTGCGCCCGGCGAGGTTGGTCGCGGCGACGCCCGTGCCGACGTAGCCGCCGGCGAAACCTAGGCCGGTGCGCCGGTCCAGGGAGACGGTGGCCTTCCAGTCCCGCGGCACCGCGAGCACCCCGGACCAGGCGTGCGCGACGGCGGCCCCGCGGGTGGCGGGGAACATCTCGTGGAGCATGCCGGTCAGCGCGTCCACCGTGCCGGGGGCGGTGACGCCGTCGACGTCGATCCGGGACCCGTAGCGGTAGGGCACGCCTCGGCCACCGAGCGCGATGCGGTCGTCGGCGGTGCGCTGGGCGTAGACGTAGGCGTGCGCCATGTCGGCCAGCGTCTCCCGTCCTTCCCAGCCGAGCTGCTCCCACACGGGTGCCGGGAGCGGCTCGGTGACGATCATCGAGGAGTTCATCGGCAGCCAGTCGCGGTGCTGGCGGGGCAGGTCGGCGGTGAAGCCCTCAGTGGCTCGCAGCACGAACCGTGCGGTAAGGGTGCCCCGGTCGGTGACCGCACTGCGCGGGGTGATGTCGGTGACCGTGGTGCCCTCGTAGATCGGCACCCCGAGCCGTTCGACCGCCGCGGCCAGTCCGCGCACCAGGGCGGCGGGCTGGATGCGGGCGCAGTGCGGGTGGAACAGGCCAGCGCGCGCGGCGGCGACGCCTACCCGGGCGGCGCACTCGGCCGCATCGAGCACCGTGGTGCCGGCCTCTGGCCAGCGGGCCTCGTCCGCGGCCCAGGCACGCAGGCGCTGCAGCTGGGCAGGGGTACGGGCGACGTTGAGCTCCCCGCCCTTGACGATGTCGGCGTCGATGCCCTCGCCGGCGCACACGGCGATGACCTCGTCGACGGTCTCGTTGAGCAGGGTCTGGAACCGGCCGACGACGTCGCGGCCGTGGGTGCGCACGTAGCCGTCCCGGCCGCCGGTCATGGTGTTGGTCAGCCACCCGCCGTTGCGTCCCGACGCCCCGTACCCGGCGAACCGGCGCTCGAGGACGGCGACGTTCAGTGCCGGCTCGGCGCGCTTGAGGTAGTACGCGGTCCACAGCCCGGTGAAGCCCGCGCCGACGATCACGACGTCCACCTCGGCGTCGCCGTCAAGCGCCGGCCGCTGCGCCGGCAGCCCGTCGGCCTCGTACCAGAAGGAGACCTGCCCGTTGATCATGGGCACATTCCTACCGCGCCGACGCCTCCGCGCCCCGGCGCGCCGCGCACGCACCCTGGTGCGACACCGCGTAGCGGGTCACCCGAGGCCTGCGTGGCGGGTCACCCGAGGCCTGCGTGGCGGGTCACCCGAGGCCTGCGTGGCGGATCACTCGAGCACCGCCCAACCGTGCCCGGGCACCCGCACGCGCCCGTCGTGCACCTCGGCGCTGCCGGCCACCACCTGGGTGACCTGCGCGGTCACCTCGGCTGCGCCGTCGGCCAGGTTGAGGACGACGACGAGGCGCCCGGCCGCACCGGTGCCCGCCGAGCCGGCGGGCCCGGTGGACGCGTAGGCGAGGAGCTCGTTGGCCAGTTCGAGGGTGCGGGTACGGGCCCGGTGCAGCCAGGGGTAGCGCCGGCGCAGGGCGATGAGCTCGCGGTGCACGTCCAGGACGGGCAGGCCCGCGGGCGGCAGGTCGGCCGGGGTGTCGGGGAACGCCGGGCGGATGGCGTCGTCGCCGCCCAGGCGCTCCTCCTTCAGGCCGGTCAGGCCCACCTCGTCGCCGTAGTAGACGCTCGGGGTGCCGGCGACGGTGAGCAGCACCACTAAAGCGTGCGGGAGGTGCCTGGGGTCGGTCAGCCGGGTGGCGAGCCGGGTGACGTCGTGGTTGCCCACGAACGTCTGTGGCACGAAGGTGTCGAGCATGGCGCCGTGCCGGCCGAGGGCGTGGTCGAGCTCGTAGAGGTTGCGGTCGTTCAGCGAGCTCCAGATCGCTTTCCAGAGCTCGTACTGGGTGACGGCGTCCACGCCCGACGCCGTCACGAAGCCGGCGTAGTCGCCGTGGATCACCTCCCCGACCACGTACGCCTCGGGGAAGTCGGCACGCACGGCCGGCAGCACTCTCGCCCAGAACTGCGCCGGCACGGCGTACGCGGCGTCCAGGCGCCACCCGTCGGCGCCGGCGGCGAGCCAGTGCCGCATCACGTCGGTGACCAGGGCGATCACGCGGTCGTCGTCGTGGTTCAGGGCCACGAGGCCCTCGTGGCCCTCGAAGGTGCGGTAGCCGGGTGGCTCTCCCGGCTGATTCCACGTCAGGTGGAACAGGTCGCCCTCGGGGGCGCCGGGCCCGGCGTCGACGGCGCGCCGGAACGCGGGGTGGTCGCGGCCGACGTGGTTGAACACGCCGTCCAGGACGATGCGAAGGCCGCGGGCGTGGGCCTCCTCGACGAGGAGGTCGAAGTCCGCGCGGTCGCCCAGGCGCGGGTCGATCGTCAAGTGGTCGAGGGTGTCGTAGCCGTGGCTGCGGGCAGCGAAGATGGGCCCGAGCAGCAGGCCGGAGGTGCCCAGCTCGACGGCGTGGTCGAGCCAGTCCACCAGGCTCCGCAGCCGGTGGGTGGTCTCCCGGCCGGGCTCGAGGACCGGCTCGGCGCCGAGGAAGCCGAGGGGGTAGACATGCCAGAAGATGGCGTGCTCGGTCCAGGACGTCATGGCGCCGTCCCTCGTTCCACGGGCCGTGTCCGTGTCACTGCGGCCGCTGTGACGATGATGCGGCGCGGCTCGAACGCGCCCGGCGGCGCGGTGGGGGCCGGCGTGGCAGGCATCTGACCACGGTATGAGGCCCGGTTGACACCCGCACCCCGGGGCCGTCGTCCGAGAGTCACAGCGTGGAGCGCTCCGTCACGACTATCCCGCGCGGCAGGACCCGGATCACCTCCGGTGGCAGCTCGGTCGCGACCATCGCTTCCTCGAGGTGGACGAGGAGAAGCTGGTGCGCCCGGTCCTCTCCACGGCCGGGCGGCCCCAAGGCCTCGACCGCGTCCGGGCGCATGGCGTCGAGCAGCGCGTGCAGGTGTTCCTCGGTCACCAGCAGCACCGTCGGCGCGTCCAGGGCGCGGCCCTGGAAGGTGGTGATCTCGTACCTGCCGGACGCCGTCGCGTTCAGCACGGCACCGTCGGCGCGCAGCGCGGCAAGCAGGTCGGAGATGTCTGCGTCCACCTGTCGATCGTGGCACGGCGGTCTCGGACGCTGCGGTCGTTCGCGCGGTCTGAGGGGCGATTTCACCCGGCCTTCACCCGGAGCGGCGGCGCGGGTGCCGGCCCCGCCCACGGTCGCACTCAGCGACCGCGTCTGCTCACAGTCGCTCGAGTCGCGGGCTGTCGAGCGCGACCCGGCGACGGTTCCCGCTGCCGAAGTCAATGATCACGGAGTTGTGACCGTCGGAGGCGATGACCTTGCCGAGGCCGTACCGGTCGTGGGAGACCTGCTCCCCGACGGGGATCGGCGCGCCGCCGGCGGCAGCTGCCTCTCGTGCCTTGTTGAACGGACTGTTGGCAAGGTGGGGGCGACTACCGGAGCTCATACCCCCATCGTCCGCTTTCCCGAGCCGGATGGGAACCCAAACGGCGAAGTTCGTGTCGAGGGGTGGCGTTTCTCTCACGACCGTCCTGTGCCGCGGCCGTGTGGACGCCCGGACCAGCGGACGTTATCGGTTTGTTATCTTGGCCGGGCACTTCACCGCCAGTCTTTCGGAGGATTCCCTCGTGCCTGTTCTGACTCAGCGTCAGCGTCGTTCCGCCCTGGCCGCCATCGCCGCGGCGACCCTCTCCGTGCCGGTCGGCATCGCCGGCCTGGCGCCTGCCGCGGCCGCCGCCCCGGCCGGCGTCGCCCCTGCCGCGACGGCGCAGGCGACCTGGACCACCCAGCTCGAGACCGAGGTCTTCGAGAAGATCAACGCCTACCGCGCCGCCCAGGGCGCCGGCCCGTTGACCCGCAACGCCTCGATCGACGGCGTCGCGCGGGCGTGGAGCCAGACCCAGGCCGGGCAGGGCCGGATGTCCCACAACCCCAGCTACGGCCAGCAGATGCCGGCCGGCGCGTCGGCGTGGTCGGAGAACGTCGCGTACCTCGCCGGGTACGACGTCGAGCAGATGGCCGCGATCTTCGTCGACGGGTGGATCAACTCCCCGGGCCACCGCCGCAACCTCCTCGATGCCGACATGACCCACACCGGTGTCGGGATCGCGCAGAACTCGGCCGGCGAGGTCTACGCCACGCAGAACTTCGGCCGTTACTCCGGCGCACTGTCGGGTGATGGGACCGCCGCACCGGCGCCCGCCCCGGCGGAGGCCCCGGCACCTGCCCCGGCGCCTGCACCGGCGCCCGAGCCGGCACCCGCCCCGAGCGAGGAGCCTGCTCCCGTCGAGGCTCCCACGGCACCCGCCCCGGCCGAGGACACGGCGCCCACGCCGGAGCCGGCGCCCGTCGAGACACCCACTGGCGACGACCCGACCGCCGAGCCCGCACCTGCGCCGACCGAGGACGCCGGTGCGAAGGACGACGCCGAGCCGCAGCGTCCCGACCGCGCCGAGGTCACGGACCGTGCGGACGACGTCCGCCCGGCCGACCGGCTCGGACGCTTCCAGCGCATGGTCCTCGAGTGGGTCCTGAGCTTCTTCGACCGCTGATGGAGTCGTGAACATCCTCGGCCGCTGACCGTGGCCGGTGACGGCCCGCCCCGCGCATGCGGGGCGGGCCTTTTGTGTCGTGAGCGCCCGCCGGGGCCCGCGATGGGGGCAGGCGCGAGACGCCGACTCAGGCGTGCGAGGGCGCGGGCGGGGCGTCGTCGATCTCGAAGGTGAGCTCGTCGGGATAGCAGAAGTACCACCCCTCCCCCGGCTCGTAGGAGCGCACGATCGGATGCCCCACGCCGTGGCTGTGCCAGCGGGCGTGCTTGTTCGGCGAGGAGTCGCAGCACCCGATGTGGCCGCAGAACTGGCAGGCGCGCAGGTGCACCCACCTGGCGCCGATGGCCAGGCAGTCCTCGCAGCCGGGCGCGCCGTCCGCGGTGACCGTGTCGTCGATGGTCTCCAGATGCGTGCAGATGGCCATGCCCCATCACACCGCACGAGCGCGACGCCGACCACAGGTGAGCAAGGCCACGGCCAGCGCGGAATGAATCCGGACCGGAGCGGAATGCTGGCTGGCACGGGCAGGTTGTACCGGTCATGAGCCAACCGATCTCCGTGCACGTCTGGTCCGACATCGCCTGCCCCTGGTGCTTCATCGGCAAGCGCCGCTTCGAGAAGGCGGCCGAGGCCTTCGACGGGAAGGTCACCGTCGAGTACCACTCCTTCGAGCTCGCCCCGGACACCCCGGTCGACTTCGAGGGCAGCGAGGCGGACTTCCTCGCCGGCCACAAGCGGATGCCGAAGGATCAGGTCACCCAGATGCTCGCCCAGGTGACCCAGATCGCCGACGGCGAGGGGCTGGACTACGACTTCGACAACGTCAAGCACACCAAGACTCTCAAGGCCCACGAGCTGCTCCACCTCGCCAAGGCCAAGGGCCTGCAGCTCGAGCTGATGGAGCGGTTGTTCTCGGCGTACTTCGAGCAGGGCAGGCACGTCGGGCACGAGGACGACCTCCTGGCCGTGGCCGCAGAAGCCGGCCTGGACGTGGAAGAGGCACGCAAGGCCCTGGCCGACGGGACCTACCGCGCCGCCGTGCAGGCCGACATCGCCGCTGCTCAGCAGATCGGCATCCAGGGCGTGCCGTTCTACATCATCGGTGAGAAGTACGGTGTCTCCGGCGCCCAGAACCCCGAGGTCTTCGGCGAGGCCCTGCGCCGCGCGAGCGAGGACAGCACCGTCGAGCAGGCGGCCGCCCGATGAGCGAGCCGTCGCTCGCGCGCTCGCCCGGCACCGAGGCGCCCACCTCGCCACAGCCGGTGGCGGACGGGTCGCCGGTCGGCCTGGCCGGCCTGGTGGGCCTTGGTGCCTTGCAGGCGGTCGGCGACGCGGACGCGGGCTACTGCGTCGACGGCGCCTGCTACGTGCCGAGCACCGTCGACGCTGCGCCGACGGACGCTCTCGTGGACCGCGCCTGACACCGCCCCGGCGGAGGAGCCTGCCGGAGGGGCGGCGGTAGGCTCACCCCCCAGGTTTCTGGTGATTCCCGAGTGGTCCTGGCGGCCCTATTCTCGCCGCCGTGCCCTCTCGTTCTTTCGCGGTACTTGCCGCCCTCGCCGGACTGGTCTCGATGGCCGTCCTCGTCACCGTCCCGTCCCTGCAGTGCCTGGCGTGCGAGACGTCGCTGGGCGCACCCGACGAGCAGATCGAGCGCGTGTTTCGCGACTGGGCGTCGACGTTCTACTGGGGCGCCTACGCGGAGCTGCTCGCCGTGTTCCTCTTCACCTGGTTCCTCGCCCACCTGGTCGGTGAGCTGCGGCGCGTGGCACCCGGACAGGTCTATGCCACGGTCGCGCTGCTCGGTGGCGGCCTGTTCGCCGCCGGCGTGCTCGTCCAGCTCGCCCTCACGCTCGCGGCGACGACGGTCGCCGAGGGCAGCGGGGCCACCGTCGCGCACCTGGTGCTCGCGGTGGCCTACAACTTCGCCTTCGTCTACGCGGCACCCGTGGCCGCGCTGGTGATGGCGACGAGCCTCGCCGTCGTACGGACCCGGTGGCTGCCCCGCCCGCTCGGCTGGGCCGGCTTCGTCGCCGTCGTCGTCGCGCTGGCGTGGATCACTCCCGGCATCGGTGCGGTGGCCGGGATGGTGTGGATCGCGGCGCTGTCCGTGTGCCTGGCCGTGCGCGCCGTCCGGCCGTCCGGCCAGCGGCAGGCGGCAGTGGACGCCGTCGTCATGGAGTGACGGGCCCGACCCGGCTCACCGCCCGCGAGAACGCTCCCTCGCCGCGGCGACGATCGCTTCCGCCCACCGGCGCGCCCGGCGCGCGACGTCGCGCATCTGGTCGGCGCCGCTGCGCGGCCACAGCGCCGCGCGCACCCGCGTACGCCACGGCAGGGCCCCGCGCGCCTGCCGGGTGACCATTCGGACGTCCTCGACCATCGTGCCGACGCCGGTTCCGCCGGGCGCGTACCGCGCCGCCTCCAGCCGGCCGGCCGCGCGCGCGAGCGCCTCCGAGCCCGTCGGATCCAGGGCGGCCACCCGCTCGTAGTGGGCGAGGGACTGCCGCGGGGTGGCCGCCGGCGGCGCCGGCAGCCCGAGGTCTGCCAGGGAGGCGGTGAGCGCCCGCCACTCCCCCTCCACCCGGGCCGCATCGTCGGCGGCTCGACGGCGGAGCGCGTCGCGACGCCACCGGCCCGCCAGCGGGACCGAGGCGGCGACCAGGGTGAGCAGCACGCCCAGCCCGATGCCGCCGAGGACGCGGCCGGCGCCCTCCTCCCACCAGGAGACCTGGTCGGCGCCGGACCCGCCGGTGAGGCCGTCGTCGGTGAGCTCGGGCGCCGGGGTGGGGGTCGCCGTCTGGCCGGGGGCCGGCGCGAGGGGGGCGCCCGGTGTGCGGTAGACGGGCGCGCTGCCGCTGCGCCCGCCCGGGGTGGGCTCGAACCGGGTCCACCCCAGCCCGTCGATGAACAGCTCGGGCCAGGCGTGCGCGTCGGCGGCCACGACCGTGCGGGTGCCGTCCTCGCCCTCGGCGCCGGGCAGGAAGCCCACCGCGAGGCGGGCTGGGATCCCGATGGCCCGGGACATCATGACCATGGTGGTGGCGAACTGGACGCAGTAGCCCACTTTGGTCGCGAGGAAGTGGCTGATCGGGTCCAGCGGGTTGCCGTCCGGGCCCGGCACCGGGTCAGCCAGGGTGAGGGAGTAGCTGAAGGCGCTGCCGCGCAGGTAGCCCTGGATGGCCATGGCGGCCTGGACCTGGTTCTCCGCGCCGCCTGTCACCCCCAGGACGACGGGGGCTATGTTCTCGGCGGACACGGGATCGGCCTGCAGGGTGGCCGGGTCCACGCCTGCCACGTCGGCCACCTCGCCCTCGCCGGTGCCCGGCGGCAGCTCGCCGATGATCTTCCAGTACGTCGCCGCGTAGCTCGCCGGCTGGTCGGCCACGACGACGGCGCCGGTGAGCTGGTCCGTGCCCCAATCGAGCTGGCCGAAGTCCGCACCGGTGAGCGTGGCTGGCACGGCGACCTGCGGGGCCCGCATCTCGTTGCGGAAGACGGTGAGGGAGAAGTCATCGGTCTCGACGCCAGACGGTCGCGGCGGCAGCTGGGGCGGGCCGGGCTGTTCCTCCCAGGGGAGCCAGCGGCCCCCGGCGTAGCTGGTCGAGACGGTCACTCGCAGCGGGGTGCCCTGCGGGTCGTCAGTGCGGTACTGCAGCACGGGTCTGGTGCTGCGGCTCCCCAGGTCGGCGGCCAGGTCGAGGGAGTCGGTGAACGTCACCCCGTCCTGGTCGGCCGGGCCGGCGGCCCGGACCAGGCCCTGGACCACGACCGTCGGCGGCAGATGCGGCAGCGCCAGGGGCACCACGACGGCCAGCACGACGGCGGCCGCCCCCACCGCGCGGGCCCAGCGGGCGTATCCGCGTGCGCCTCGGCCCACCGCCCGGTCGGCGCGGGCATGACCGTAGCTGAACGTCTCGGTGTCGTCGTCGGTGTGTGCGTCGCCGTGGCGCCACCCGCGCACCCCCTCGACACCCTGGTGGGCGACCAGGAGGAGCCAGGCGACCGCCCCGGCCAGGAAGAACTTCGGGTGCAGCGCGTTCCCGGTGCCCGAGGCACCGATCGTGACCACGGCCAGCAGCGGCAGCCCCGCCAGCGCCGGCGCGCGGCGGCCCACGGCGATCGCGTCGACGGCCAGCCCGACCACGGTCGCCGCCGTCACCACCAGGAACACCATCCCCGGTGTGGCGGAGACGGGCACCGCCTCGTCGCGGATGGTCGCGATGCCCTCGGCGACCAGGCGGACCGACTCGACGAGCGCCGTCGGGCGGGGCAGGAGGAACCAGTGGTGGCCGGGCAGCAGCACCCACGACACCACGAGGGCGACGGCGGCCGTCTGCACCGCGAGCACGGCGACGGCGCCGAGCCGGGCGCCGCGGGCCAGCGCTCCGGCGACGGCGACCACCGCGAGGGCGAGGAGCGTGGGCGGTACCCAGGACTCGTCCGCGAGGAGGAGGGTGATCGGCCAGGTGGCCACCGTCGTCGCCAGGGCTGCCAGGGCGCCGTCGGCCCAGCGGGCGCGGGGTGACCCGGCTCCTGCGACGACGGCCCGCAGGCCGCGGGCCGGGCTCACGAGACCCGCACCCGGGCGCTGGTGGGGCTGCGGTGGACGGCGGTGGCGCGCTGCCAGCTGGACTTGACGGGGTCGCCGGCGCGCACGACGGCGGTGCGCCAGCCGGCCACCCTGGCCAGGCGCGCGTGGTGCTCGGCGCGGGCGTCGGCGTCGTCGTCGCTCGGGTCGCCGAACCGGCCCAGGGTGCCCGAGCCGTCCGGGGCGCTGCGGTTGTCCCGGCCCTCCCGGACGTCCCGGACGTCCCGGCCCTCCCGGCCCGCCCTGCTCCCCCTGCCCTCCCGGACGCTGCGGACGTCCTCCGCGAACGTCTCGGCACGCAGGAGGAGCAGCACGCCGACGGCCCCGGGGGGCCGGGCCGGGGTCAGGCGGCCCAGGGCCTGCTCGTCGTGATCGGTGAAGGCCGCGACCACCGCGCCGGCCGGCAGCTCGCGCGCCGCCCGCAGGACGGGATCGAGGTCGCCCCAGCTGATCGTCGCCCGCGCGAGCTCGTTGAGGACGGCGTCGGCGGTGAGCACCTTGGCGGCGGTCCCGTCCCGGACGGTCTCGGCCGTCACGAGGGAGAGGGACCAGCCCTGGGCGCCGAGGTGGACGGCGACGGACGCCAGCGCGCTGACCGCCCACTCGAACGAGCCGTCGGCGGTGCCCCAGTGCGCCCGGGCGCGGGAGTCCAGGACGAGCGCCACGCGGCGCCGGGCGGGCCGCTCCTCCTGGCGCACCATGAGCTGGCCGCGGTGGGCGGTGGCGGGCCAGTGCACGCGGCGCAGGTCGTCGCCGTAGCGGTACTGCCGGGTGCTGAGGTCGTCCTCGCCCTGGGGGGCGATGCTGTGCGGGACGGGCCAGTCACCGGCGTCGCCCTCCCGGCGCAGCCGGGTGCGGCCGAGCTCGTGCACCTCGGGCAGCACGAGCACCTCCGCCTCGTCACCCTGGCGAATGCTGGCGCCGGCCAGGCCGAACGGGTCCTGCAACCGCAGGGCGAGGGGACCGAGCCCGTACGCGCCGCGCAGCGCCGGCCGCAGCGGGTACGTGACGGTGTACCACTCCCCCGGTGTCAGGCGCGGCAGCACGAACCGGCCGGGCTCGCCGAGGGCGGGGTCGACGTGGTCCTCCGCGAGGAACGGCAGGGTGGGGCGCCGGCCGGCGTTGCGCACGGTCAGCCGGACGACGCCGTCGGTGCCCGGCCGCAGCCGGTCGGGGGCGACGGCGCGCCGCACCTCCAGGTGCGGGGTGCGCCGTCGACCGGAGAGCACGGCGAGGAGGGGCAGGACGGCGAGCAGCACCCCGATCCGGGTGATGTCCGGATAGCCCAGGACCATCGCGAGCAGCGCGGCCGTGACCCCGGCGGCGAGGAACGCCAGCCCGCGGGTGGTCAGGCCGGGCAGCTTCATCGCGGGCGGGACGGGACGGGGACCTCGGCGAGCACGGCGCCGAGGACGTCCTCGGCGCTGAAGCCGCCGAGCTCGGCCTCGCTCGACAGGAGCACCCGGTGGGCCAGCACGGGCAGCAGAAGGTGCTGGACGTCGTCGGGCAGCACGTGGTCGCGGCCCTCGAGTGCGGCGTGCGCACGCGACGCGCGCAAGAGCTGCAGCCCCGCCCGCGGCGAGGCCCCGAGGCGCAGGTGGCGGCTCATGCGGGTGGCCGTGACCAGGTCGACGACGTATTGGCGCACCGCGGGGCTGGCGTACAGCCGCTCGACCACCTTCACCAGCGCACCGACGGTGACGGCGTCGGTGACCGGGTGCATGTCGTCCAGCGGGGAGCCGGCGCCGTGGGCGTCGAGCATCTCCAGCTCGGCGGCCGCCGAGGGATAGCCCATGGAGATGCGCGCCATGAACCGGTCGCGCTGGGCCTCGGGCAGGGGGTACGTGCCCTCCATCTCCAGAGGGTTTTGGGTGGCCATGACGATGAACGGGTCCGGCAGGGCGTAGGTGCGCCCGTCGACGGTGACCTGGCGCTCCTCCATCGACTCCAGCAGCGCCGACTGGGTCTTCGGGGAGGCGCGGTTGATCTCGTCCCCGACGACGACGTTGGCGAAGATGGCGCCGTACCGGAACTCGAAGGCGTGGGTGTCCTGGTTGAACACGCTCACGCCGGTGATGTCCGAGGGCAGCAGGTCCGGGGTGAACTGGATGCGCCGCACGGTGGAGTCGATCGAGCGGGCGAGGGTCTTGGCCAGCAGCGTCTTACCCACCCCGGGCACGTCCTCGATGAGGAGGTGCCCGCCGGCCAGCAGTACCGTCAGGGCGGTGCGGACGGCGCCGTCCTTGCCCTGGATCACCGTGGTCATGGCGCGGTGCGTCTCGTCCACGACGGCGTGCAGGTGCTCGAGGTCGCTGTCCACGTCATCCATGACGACCGGGTCCATGCGCCGATCGTGCCTCATCGACGCGTCGGACGGAACCGGAACGCCCATGTCCCGGCGGCAGCTTGCCGCGTGCGGTTTCCCTCGGTGAGTTGTGCGCGCCGACCAGGTGACGCCGCTGATGGGACCCCGTGTCGTCGCGACCGTGCGGGACGCCGTCGCGCCCTCCCGATAGCGTGCGCGCCATGAGAGCAGCGGTCGCCACCCGGTACGGCCCACCCGACGTCGTGCGGATCGCGCAGGTGGATGCGCCGACCGTCGGGGAGCACGACGTGCTCGTCAAGGTCCACGCCACCACCGTCAACCGGACGGACTGCGCCTACCGGGCGGCGCACCCCTTCTTCATGCGCGCGTTCACCGGCCTGCGCCGGCCCAGGCGGCAGATCCTGGGAACGGAGCTGGCCGGCGTGGTGGCGGCCGTCGGGCCGGCCGTGACGACCTTCGCGGTGGGTGACCGGGTGTTCGGGTACAACGAGGGCGCATTCGCATTCGGTGCCCACGCCGAGTACGTGGCCCTGCCGCAGGACGGCCTGCTCGCACCGATCCCGGCGAATGTCGGCTTCCCCGAGGCCGCGGCCGGCACCGAGGGGTCGCACTACGCGCTGTCGTTCATCCGCGCGGCCCGTGTCGAGGCCGGACAGGCCGTGCTCGTCTATGGCGCCACCGGCGCGATCGGCTCCGCGGCGGTCCAGCTGCTCAAGAGCGTCGACGCCACCGTGACCGCGGTCTGCGACACCGCCCACCTCGACCTCGTGCGACGCCTCGGTGCGGACCGGGTCGTCGACTACACGGCCGAGGACTTCACCCGTGACCCGCGGCGCTACCACGCGGTGTTCGACGCCGTCGGCAAGAGCACGTTCGGCCGGTGCCGACGGCTCCTCGAGCCGGGCGGCGTGTACCTGTCCTCCGAGCTGGGCCCGCTGTGGCAGAACCTCTACCTGCCCCTGCTGACCCGCTGGTCGCGCGGCGCGAAGGCGAGGTTCCCGTTCCCGCACGAGTCCCAGGAGATGGTGCGGCACCTCGCCCGGCTCATGCAGTCCGGGCAGTTCCGTCCCGTCATCGACCGGACCTACCCGCTCGCCCAGATCGTGGACGCGTACCGCTACGTCGAGACCGGGCGGAAGACCGGCAACGTCGTGATCGAGGTCGTCCCGGGCTGATCGAGGTCGTCCCGGGCTGACGGCGTGCGCGGTCCGGGCTTCTCGCCCCGGGATGACCCGCCGTCGCGAGGGCGACGGCGTGCCGTCGCGCTACTCCCGGATCTGGCCGTCGCCCTCGACGATCCACGTGGTCGTGGTCAGCTCGCCCAGGCCCATCGGGCCGCGGGCGTGCAGCTTCTGGGTGGAGATGCCGATCTCCGCACCGAGGCCGAACTGGCCGCCGTCGGTGAACCGCGAAGAGGCGTTGACGATCAGCGCCGCGGCGTCCAGCTCGGTGGTGAACCGGCGGGCGGCGGTGAGGTCGCGGGTGCAGATCACCTCGGTGTGGCCGGAGGAGTACCGGCTGATGTGCTCCAGCGCCTCGTCCAGGGAGTCCACCACCTTCACGGCCAGGTCGAGCGAGAGGTACTCGGTCTCCCAGTCGGTCTCGGTGGCGGGTTCGAACTTCAGGTCCGCCGGGGCCGCGGCCCGGGTGGCGTCGTCGCCGTGGATGGTCACGTCCTTCTCCCGCAGCGCCGCGAGGACGGCGGGCAGGAACTCCGCGGCAACCGCGCGGTGCACCAGGAGCGTCTCGGCGGCGTTGCACACGCCGGTGCGCTGGGTCTTGGAGTTCAGCACGATGGGCACCGCCTGCGCGATGTCGGCGCCGGCGTCGACGTACACGTGGCAGTTGCCCACGCCGGTCTCGATGACCGGCACCAGCGACTCGCGCACGACCGTCTGGATCAGGTCGGCGCCGCCGCGCGGGACCAGGACGTCGACCAGTCCGCGGGCGCGCATGAGCTCGACGGCGCCGGCGCGGCCATAGGCGTCGATGGACTGGACGAGCTCGCGCGGCAGCCTCTGCGCAGCGAGGGCGTCGCCGAGGATCTCCACGATGACCTCGTTGGAGCTCGCGGCGGCGGAGCCACCGCGCAGGATGACGGCGTTGCCGGACTTCAGGGCCAGGCCGGCGGCGTCGACGGTGACGTTGGGCCGGGCCTCGTAGATCATGCCGACCACGCCCATCGGCACCCGCACCTGGCGCAGGCGCAGCCCGTTGGGCAGCGTGGAGCCACGGACGACCTCACCGACGGGGTCGGGCAGAGCGGCGAGCTCGCGCAGCGCATCGGCGATCGCCGCGATGCGCGCCTCGTCCAGCGCGAGCCGGTCGAGGAGCGAGGTCTTCATGTTGTTGGCACGGCCGCGCTCGAGGTCGACGGCGTTGCCCGCGATGATCCGGGCGGCGTCGGCGACCAGCGCGTCCGCCATGGCGTGCAGGGCGGCGTCCTTGGTGGCGCGGGTGGCGGTGGCCAGTACTCGGGAGGCCTTCTTTGCGGCGCGGGCGATGTCCACGACGGCGGTGGCGACGTCGGCTGTCTCGGGTGCGCTGCCGACCGCGGCCGAGGCGGGCTCCTGCGCGGGGGTGACGAGGGTCTCGCTCATAGCCCCAGCGTAGATGGGTCCCACGGTCGGGTAGCACCCCGCTCATCTGGTGGTCGGCCCACGCCGCCCGACGCCGCCACATCCCACGCCGCCCGACGCCGCCGCTTCCAGGGGTCCGGAGCGGGAAGTTCGTTAGATTCTCCCCATGTCATCGATGTCGGACGGCGGCGAGACCCTGTGGGTGGCAGGCTGCGGCCTGCGCTACTGGAATCACGGCGACGGCACGACCGTGGTCCTCACGCACGGCGCCGGCACGGACCACACCATCTTCGACGCGCAGCTCAGATTCCTCACCGAGGCCGGGCACCGCGTCATCACGTGGGATCTGCGCGGACATGGCCGATCGGTGCCCTGGGACGAGCCGTTCGACCCGGCCCAGGCGGTGGAGGACTTGGCCTCGCTGCTCGAACGGCTGAGCATCGTCCGTACCGTGCTGGTCGGCCACGGCCTGGGCGCGAACATCAGCCAGGTGCTCGCCCGCCGCTACCCCGAGCGGGTCCGGGCGCTCGTGGTCATCGGCGGCTCCTCGAACGCCGCGCGGGTCACGCTCCGCGAGCGCCTGGGCCATCTGGTGCGCACCGCCCTCCTGCGCCGCACCCCGGCACGGGCCCTACCCGGCCGGCTCGCCGACCTCAGCGCCACCACACCGGGTGCTCGGGACTTCGCCAGCCGGGCGTTCGCCCGAATGAGCAAGGCGCGCCTGCTCGACCTGTGGACGGCGCCGAGGCAGCTGCACCGCCGTCGGCGCTGGTACCGCTCTCGTGTGCCGCTGTGCCTGGTGCGGGGAGAGCACGACCGCTCGGGCGTCGCCTCGTCCATGCGACGGTGGGCGCCACGCGAGCTCATCCGTGAGGTAGTGATCCCCGGTGCCGGGCACCTGGTCACGCTCGACGCACCAAAGGCCGTGAACGGGGTGCTCGGCACTTTCCTGCAGGAGCTTCAGCCCGCCGTGCGGACGCTGTGACTGGTCCCTTTCGCGCGGCGGAATGATTCCGCACCTGAGACGTTGTATCTCTCAGCAACCAGCAAAGGAGACGCAGCATGGCGACCAAGAACCTCACCACCGAGGAGTTCGAGAACGCGATCAGCGGCGAGGGCATCACCCTGGTCGACTTCTGGGCCGACTGGTGCGGCCCGTGCAAGATGTTCGCGCCGATCTACGAGCAGGCGTCCGAGACGCACGACGACATCACCTTCGCCAAGGTCGACACCGAGGCCGAGCAGCAGCTCGCCGCCCAGCTGCAGATCACGGCGATCCCCACGCTCATGGCGTTCCGCGACGGCATCCTGGTGTTCTCCCAGGCCGGCGCGCTCCCGGCGAAGAGCCTCGAGGAGCTGGTCCAGGGCGTCAAGGGACTCGACATGGAGGACGTGCGCAAGCAGATCGCCGAGCACCAGGCGACGCACTCGCACTGACCCGCTCCACCAGCTCTCGAAGGGCGCCCCGTCGTCGACGGGGCGCCCTTCGTCTGTCGGCGGGCTGCTCGTCTGTCGCCGGGCTGCGCCAGCCGAAGCTCCGCCGTCGGGCATCACAGGGCGAGCGGGTCGGCGCCTGCGGGCCCTCCAGCCACGTGGTGACGACGGTGTCGCTGGCGTGGATGTTGGTCGACTCGAACACCCCGCCCTCCAGCACCGAGGACTTGTGCGGTGTATAGGCGGGTACCACCAGCACCTCTCCCGCGGTCCCGACGAGCTCGCGTTCCCCCACCGTGAACCGTGCGCGGCCGCGGTGGATGACGAAGGTCTCGGAGCAAGGGTGCTCGTGCAGGTACGGCCGGCACCGGGCGGCCTAGTACTTCTCCCCGGCCTCTCTATCCTGCTGCTTCTCGTTCTCGTCGTGCTTCGTCTTGTGCTCGTCCTGCTTCTTCTCGGCGGCCCGACGTCGGTACGCCGCCACCTTGTGGCGGTTGAGGCACACCGCGCCGCAGTACTTGCGCTGCCCCGCCGCCGAGCTGTCGGCAAAGGCGTCGGCACAGCGGATGCCCTCGCACAGTCCCAGACGGTCGGCGCCGCGCGCATGCACCCAGTCCAGCAGCGCGATGGCCAGTGCCGCGCGTAGGGGATCGCCGTCGTCGCCCACCTCCCACATCACCGCCCCGTCCGGGCCCAGCCGCGGCGTGGGCCGGGCCGCGGCGAGGAGCGCGTTGAGGGCGGGGGCGACGTCGTGGCCGGTGTGTGCGTCGAGGAAGACCTGGTACGCGTCCTCGGCGGCGGCGTGCAGCGCGCCCTCGGAGCTGGCCGGAAATGTGGACGCGAGGTCGCCCAGCACCGCACCCAGGTCGCGGTACCCCTTCGACTCGTCCTGCGCAGCCGCACGTGGGCGGGGCGCGTAGTGGTTGACCAGGTCGAGCACCTGGTCCATCTCCATCTGTGGCACCGCACTCACGGAATAAGTGTAACCCCACGAGGGTTCCATCGAGGTTACGATCGTGGTAACCTGACGAACACAACCAACAGGTTACAAGCACCGTTGACACTGAGGTCCGGGAGCTCATTCCCCGCACTGGGCCGACATGCCGGCGGACTACGCGGCAGCAGCCGCCACGAGACAACTACCCAGAACCACCCACCACATGAGGACCGGGAGAAGGATCTCCATGCTGTACCTGTCAGACGCCAACCTCATGCTCTTCCAGGTGCGCCACGACGACCTCGTCGCCGAGGCGGAGCGGCACCACCGACGACAGGAGCTGCGGCAACACGATCGGTCCGGTCGCCGTCCCTCGGGCCTCGGTGGGATCCGGTACGCACTTCGCCAGGTTCGCCGTGCCTCGTTCGGCTCCACGATCCGACCCGCCTGAAGAGATCAGCGTGTCCACGTCGGATGCCCTCGCCCGCCTGAGGAGGCCTCCGACGTCGGGGTTCGCCCCGACCCGTCGGCCCGCCCCTCTCAGGGGAAGCGAGGACCGGCTCAGGGGCCAACCGGGGCGAACCCCCATATCCGGCGCCGCCGGGGCGCTGTCACGCTGGTGAGGTCGGCCGGTCGGCGGCCGCACCGGACTCGGGAACAGGACACGTCATGACCCTGCGCAAGCTCGCCTGGATCGCGCTAGCCATCGCGCCACCGTTGACGCTCGTCGGCTGCGGTGCCGTGCTGGACGCGGGCCCTGCCACGACCGAGGAGCGCACGATCGAGGATGTCAGCGCCGTCTCCCTGGCCGGCGCCGGCAACGTCAACCTCACGACCGGAGCGGAGCCGTCTTTGACGGTCACCGCAGGCGAGAACATCATCGACCGCGTCACCAGCACGGTGCGCGACGGCGTCCTCCGCCTCGACGTCGACGGCCCCATGTACGGCTCGCCCGGCGAGATCACCTACGACCTCGTACTTCCTTCGGTGGAGGAGATCCGGATCGACGGCGCGGGGGACGTCGACGCCCAGCTCACCGCCGGCGAGACCCTCGAGGTCGACCTCAGCGGTGCCGGCGACGTCCGGGCGACCGGTGTCGACGTCACAAGCCTGACCGTGCGCGTCGGCGGCGTCGGGGGCGTGCACCTCAGCGGCGCCGCGGACCGTCAGACTGTTGTGATCTCAGGCGTCGGCGACTACGACGGCGTCAGCCTCACCTCCGCCGACGCGGACGTGACGATCGGCGGCGCCGGTGACGCACAGGTCCACGCGACCGACACGCTCAACGCGTCCGTCGATGGCGCAGGCTCGATCGTCCACACCGGTGGCGCGCGCGTGACCAGCAGCATCGATGGCGTCGGGAACATCCGGCAAGGTTGAGGCGGGTTCGCTGCAGCAACGAGCCCCCGGGGCAGCACGAAGCCGGACCACCGCAGCACGACGCTGGACCACCGTGTCCACCCGTTCCACGAAAGGTCTCGACGCGCGCGGCGGTACTGCATAGCCTTTCTCCTATGCGACATTGATCCGCCAGCCCTCGCCCGGCCCGACGGCTCACCCGGCTTGTCACCGGGTGGGCGCTCCTTGCCGAGACGATCCCGCTGTACCCGCTCTACGCGTTGCTCTTCGCCGATGCCGGCCTGAGCGACGCCGAGATTTCTGCGCTCTTCGCCATCTGGTCCGCGGTCTCGCTGGTTGCTGAGGTGCCGACCGGCATGCTGGCGGACCGGTTCTCGCGGCGCGCCAACCTGGTGGCGGCCGGCATCACGACGGCGGCCGGATTCGCGATGTGGGTGGTCGCGCCGAGCTTTCCGGGGTTCGCGGCGGGGTTCGCCCTCTGGGCAATCGGCGGGGCCCTCACCTCAGGAGCCTTCGAGGCGCTCCTGTTCGACGCCCTGGCTGCGGCCGGAGCATCGGAGCAGTACCCGCGGCTGCTCGGCCGTGTCACCGCGATGGGCCTGCTCGCCCAGGTCCCCGCGGCGGGGCTCGCAACGGCGCTGTTCGCGGTGGGCGGTTACGCCCTGGTCGGCTGGGTCAGCGTGGCGGTCTCCCTCGCCGCCGCGGCCCTTGCGGCCTGCTTCCCTGAGGCGCCGCTCTCGTCGTCGGCCCGCGAGGCCGACGACGGGGACGTACGAAGAACTCCGAGCTACCTCGCGGGTGTGCTCGTCGAGCTGAGGACGACGGCGGCCCTGCCGGGCGTAGCCGGAGCCGTCCTCGCCGTCGCCCTCGTCACGGCCCTCGACACTGCCGAGGAGTACTTCGGTCTGCTGGCGATGAACTGGGGAGTGCCCACCGCAGCAGTTCCGCTCGCGATCGTGGCCATCCCGCTCGCGGGCGCGGTCGGGGCGAGCATGGGTGGCGCCGCCGCGCGGCTGCGGCCCGGTTCGCTCGCCGCGTTGCTGGGTGCGGCCGCCCTGCTGCTCGGCGCGGCGGCGTTCGTGGCCCGGCCGGTCGGCCTGGTCGCCGTGGCGGCGTGCTACGGCCTGGGACAGCTGGTGCAGGTGGTCGTCGACGCGCGCCTCCAGCGGCGCATCCCTTCGAATCAGCGGGCGACCGTGACGTCGGCCGCCGGACTCGGCGGCGAGCTCGCAGCCTTCGCTGTGTACGCCGCGTGGGCTGTGGGCCAGGCATCGGCGATCGCCGCACTGGTCGGGCTCATCGCGATCCTGCTGCCCCTGATGCTGCGCCCTGGTTCGGTGAGCCGAGGGCGCGGACGGCGGCACTGACCAGCGGACGCTGACTGACCGCCGTGGCCGCCCCTACCGATCTGCGAGAAGGGGCGGCCACTGTGGTTCGAGCGATCCGGGCGGCGCCGCGTCGGGTCGCGTCAGGCGGCCGCGTGGTTGTGGCTGATGGTGGTGCCGTCGGGGCGGGTGAAGATCCATTGTCCGTGGCGGCGTTCGATGTTGATGTGGTGGGTGTGGACGTAGTCGTGGTGGAACCAGCACAGCAGGACTCCGAGGCGGATATTGGTGGAGCCGAACTGGGCCCACCACCAGATGCTGTGGTGAATTTCCCCTTCGCCTGGTGGGGCGTTGCAGTGTGGGTATTGACAGCGTTTATCTCTTGCGATGATGGCCCGGGTCTGGGCGGCGGTGAATATGCGTTCTTCCCGGCCGAGGTCCAGGACTTCGGAATCGGGACCAAAAATGACCCGGTGCATATGGGAGGCGCAGGCCAGGCGGCCGAGCAGGGCTGGGGCGATCACGACGCCGTCGTCGAAGGTCGCCGGCTCGGCGCCGTGGAGCTGGGCAAGGTCCAGGTCGGCGGTGATGATCTGGTCGGCCCCGCAGGTGCACCCGGCCACCGCGACGTCCGCCGCGTCCGCCCCCGCGCCCGCCGCTGCCGCGCCAGCCGCGCCGGCGGCGCCGGTGAGTCCACTGGCGGCGGGACCGGTGAGGGCGGGCTCGCCGGCACCGACCGGGAGAGCGCCGCCGGGGGTGGCGGGCTGGGGTGGGAGGCCGAAGGCGGCGCCGGGGAAGTTGCCGGTGGGGGTGCAGCCGGGTCGGTGTGTGGGGGCGGCGGCGGCGATGAGGCGTTGGAGGGTCTCGAAGGGCACGGTCACGGCGAGGTGGGGCCGGATCCGGGCGCCGGGGCGTAGCACGCCGGAGTCCAGGACGAGGTGGGCCAGGGAGGTCAGGGCACCGGCGCGGCGGTGGGCGGCGCTGCGAGTATCACCCTTGGCCGGGGTGCCGACCCGGGCGGTCAGCGCGGCCAGGACCGCTTTGCCGCTGGCTTCGGAGAGCCACCCGCCGGGCACGTACCCGCCGGTGGTGGCCGAGAGGTAGAACTCTTCCTTGGTGCTGTCGGCGCGGTAGGCCCGGTCGGCGGCGTCGGGGTCGGCCTGCTGGCCCCACCGCTGGGCGGCGACGGCGAAGTCGGTGGCGTCCAGGGTGCGGGCGTGGGTCAGCAGCAGCGCCTCACCGGTTCCGGGGTCTTTGAGCAGGGCCCGGCGGGCGTCGGTGGTGGTGGTGTGACGCACCAGCGCGGTCGCGTGGTCGGCGCTGATCTGCCCGGTGGCCAACGCGGCCGCGGTGGCGGGCAGGTGGTCGCGCAGGGCCCGGGCCAGGCGGATCTCCCTCGCGGCACTGGCGTGGTGCTTACCGGTACGGGCCCGGTACCACGCGGCCATGGACCGGGCTCCATCCAGCGCCCACATCCCGTCGGCCTCGACTACCGCCAGCGCCCGGGCGGCCAGCGCCTCGCCCTGGCGGCGGACCTGCTCGACCGCGTCCAGGGCGGCCAGGACGGTGCCGCCGTCCAGGTCGTGCAGGTCGATCTGGACGAGCCCGGCCAGCAGCTGACGGACCTGGGCCAGGCCGGCGGTGAGAACCTGTGCGGGCGTGTCCGCCTCCAGCACCGCCACCACGACCACCCCAATCGGGTCCGCCGGCCGGATCGCTCCGGGTCGGCCTCCGCTTATCTCATAACCCCACTCTATCGAACAGACGTTCGACCTAGCAACGGTTTGTCGGCCTGTGGATTTCTTTTTGTCGGAACCGGCACACGCCTTTGTCTAGACCTCACAAACCAAACCCCCGGCGGAAGCAGAAAACCCGCACCGGGCTGTGGACGAGGTGGCATCACAGGGCCACGAAAGAAAACCCGCGAACCATCTTGTGGAAAAGCCGCCACCGGAATAAAGTTGTGGAAAACCACAGCGGCTCGGACGACGCACAAACCAGCGACGACGCCAGCTTGCAGGGCATACCGACGCGTCGGCCACCATCACCGGCCCGCTCGGCCCGCTCGGCCCGCTGGGCCCGGCTCGACCCGGCTCGACCCGCCCGGCCACGCTCGGCCACGTCCGGCCACGCTCGGCCACGTCCGGCCCGCCCGGCCCCGCCCGGGATCGACCTATGACGGGCCCGCGGACCGTGCCAGGTCCACGACGGCCCGGACTCCCCCGCGCCGCGACTCTCCGTGGCCGGCGAGGACGGTTCCGGCGCCCGTGGCGGCAAGGAGGTTCAGCGATCGCAGCGCCATCGCCGAGTCGGTCGTGGCGGCGCCGGCGATGATCCGCGGCCCGGTGTGCGCGGTGTAGGGGTCGAGCGTCACCCAGCACGTCGCCGCTGATGAGCACGTCCGTTCGGGCAGGTGCAGGGCGCAGTCGCCGAACGTGTGCCCCGGGCTGAGGTCCACCCGAGGACTGCCGGGCACATCGAGCGCGACACCGTTGTCCAACGGCCGCACGCCGCTCACGCCCTTGACCGTCAGCGCTGCCGCGCGCGCCATCGCACCGAGGATCGGCATCGCCCGCGGATAGCGAAGGGGATAGACCCCGCGCATGTTCTCGTGCGCGTACCGATACGGGTGAGCTACGAGGTAGTGCTCCTGCTCGGGCGCCGAGACCGGCACCTGGAGCCGGTCCCTGAGCTGCCGTGCCACCCCGAGGTGGTCGAAGTGAGCGTGCGTGAGCACGAGTGCCGCGATGTCCCCCGGCCGGCGGCACAGGTCGCATCTTGTCTCCTCATGACTCACGGACCGGTGCACAGGCACCGGGCTGGCGGCGGCGCCGCCCTGCGGTATCGCCCTTGTCGGTATCGCGCTACCGTGCCGGGCAAGCGGCTGCGCCGGTCGTGAGCTCCCGGGGTCGCCGTCGTCGCCGACACCAAAGAGGGTGGCCCATGACCATCGCCGCATCCGACGACCTGCGGATCCAGCACCTGCAGACCGCTGCTGAGTCCGCCGAGGCTTCGACCGTCTCCCCCGACGCCGCCATGCGCCTACTCACGCGCTACTACCGGGACATCGGCACCGACGACCTCCTGAGCCAACGTCCGGACGACCTCCTCGGTGCGGCGTTCTCGCACCGCGACACCGGCCACCAGCGCCGGCCGGGCGAGGCGAACGTCCGGGTCTTCACCCCCACGGTCGACAACGACGGCTGGTCCACCGGGCACACTGTGGTCGAGATCGTCACCGACGACATGCCCTTCCTGGTCGACTCCGTCTCCGCAGAGCTCACGCTCCAGGGCCGCACCATTCATCTGCTGGTCCACCCCCAACTCGTCGTGCGCAGGGATGAGACCGGGACCCTGGTCGAGATGCTCGACGCCGACCCAGGCGGTGCGGTGGCGGACGGCGCCCACCCGGACGGCAACGACCCGGACGGCGCCCTGGTCGAGTCATGGATCCATATCCAGATCGGCCGCGAGAGCGACACCGCCGACCGGGAGCACCTGGCCGAGCAGATCCGCGCCGTGCTCGCGGACGTGCGTGTCGCCGTCGAGGACTGGCCTGCCATGACCGACCAGGCCACGGCGATCGCGGCGAACCTCGCCGAGCGCCCGCCCCGGGGCCTGGATCCCGAGGAGGTCGCCCAGGGCCGAGCGCTGCTGGAGTGGCTCGCCAACGGCCACTTCGTCTTCCTCGGTTACCGCGAGTACCTCCTCCCCGGTAACGGCGCCCAGCAGCCCGGCGCCCGGCAACCCGGCGCGCCCGCCGAGGCGATCCTCGACCCCGTCCCAGACTCAGGGCTGGGCCTGCTGCGTGAGGACCGCCCGGGGGCCGAGCCACCGGCCCCGACCCGCCTGACCGGCCGGGTGGCGGAGAAGGCGCGCGAGCCGCGCCTGCTGATCATCACCAAGGCGAACTCCCGCTCCCGGGTGCACCGGCCGGTGTTCCTCGACTACGTCGGCGTCAAGACGTTCGACGAGACAGGCGCCGTCGTCGGCGAGCGCCGGTTCCTGGGCCTCTTCACCGCGAGCGCCTACAACTACTCGGTCACCAAGGTGCCGTTCGTCTCGGAGAAGGTGCGCCGGGTCATCCAGGCGTGCGGCTTCGCCCCGGACAGCCACCTCGGCAAGGACCTCCTGGAGGTGCTCGAGACCTACCCCCGCGACGAGCTCTTCGCCACCGACGTCGACCAGCTCACCGAGACCGCGCTCGCCGTCGTGCACCTGGCCGAACGGCGTCGCACCCGCCTGTTCCTGCGAAAGGACGACTACGGCCGCTTCATGTCCTGCCTGGTCTACCTCCCGCGAGACCGCTACAACACCGCCGTCCGGCAGAAGATGGAGGCGATCCTCAAGGACGCGTTCAACGGCTCGACGGTCGAGCACACCACCCGCGTCTCCGAGGCCGCGCTGGCGATGCTGCACTTCGTCGTGCGGGTGCCCAAGGGCGAGACGGTGGCGGACGCCGACCTCGACGACCTCGAGCACGCCCTCGTCGAGGCCACCCGCACCTGGGACGAGGACTTCGACGACGCCGCGCGCGCCGAGTTCGGCGAAGAGGCCGGCGCGGCCCTGGTGGGCCGCTACGGGGCCGGCTTCCCGGAGTCCTACAAGGAGCGCTACCACGCCCGCGTCGCCGTGTCGGACCTGCGCCACCTCGAGGCGCTCGAGCCGGGGATGCTGCGCCTGAACCTCTACAAGCCGGTGGGTGCGGCCGCCGGCGACCGCCGGCTCAAGCTCTACCGCCAGGGGCCTCTCTCCCTGACCTCCGTCCTGCCGGTCTTCAACGACCTGGGCGTCGAGGTCACCGACGAGCGCCCCTACGAGGTCCGGCGCAGCGACGGCACGGTCCTCGACGTCTACGACTTCGGGCTGCACGCCACCGAGGAGCAGTGGAGCGAGGGCCAGGACGGCTCCCGCGCCCGGTTCCAGGCCGCGTTCGAGGCGGTCTGGGAGGGGCGCGCCGAGAGCGATGGCTTCAACTCCCTCGTGCTGCGGGCCGGGCTGGACTGGCGCCAGGTGGTCATCCTGCGCGCCCTGGCCGCCTACCTGCGTCAGGGCGGGTGGGCGTACTCGCGCGGCTACCTCGAGGAGGCGCTGCGGCAGAACCACCACATCGGCCGGATGGTCGTCGAGCTCTTCGAGACCCGCTTCGACCCCGACCGCTACGACGGCGCCGCCGCCGGTGCGCGGGCCACCGCGGAGCAGGCGGTCGTGGACCAGGTCGAGGCCGCGCTCGACGAGGTCTCCAGCCTCGACCAGGACCGCATCCTGCGGGCCTTCGTCGGCGTCATCCAGGCGATGCTTCGGACGAACTACTTCCAGCACGACGACGGGACGACGGCGGAGCCTCGCGCCACCCTGGCGTTCAAGCTGGACCCGCACGCCGTGCCCAACCTGCCCGCCCCGCGGCCCAAGTACGAGATCTGGGTGTACGGCCCCGGGGTCGAGGGCGTTCACCTGCGCTTCGGCGCGGTCGCCCGCGGCGGGCTGCGCTGGTCCGACCGCCGCGAGGACTTCCGCACCGAGATCCTGGGCCTGGTCAAGGCGCAGATGGTGAAGAACGCCGTCATCGTGCCGACCGGGTCGAAGGGCGGGTTCGTCGCCAAGCGCCTGCCGGACCCCGCGGTCGACCGGGAGGCGTGGCTCGCGGAGGGCAAGGCCGCCTACACCGCCTTCGTCTCCGCCCTCCTGGAAGTCACCGACAACCGGCTGCACGGCGCGGTCGTGCCGCCCGAGCGCGTCGTCCGTCACGACGGCGACGACCCCTACCTCGTCGTCGCGGCGGACAAGGGCACCGCCACGTTCTCCGACCTCGCCAACGGTGTGGCCCGGCGCCACGGCTACTGGCTCGACGACGCGTTCGCCTCCGGCGGCTCGGCCGGGTACGACCACAAGGTCATGGGCATCACCGCGCGCGGGGCGTGGGAGTCGGTCCGGCGCCACTTCCGCGAGATGGGCCACGACACGCAGAGCGAGGACTTCACCGTCGTCGGCATCGGCGACATGAGCGGGGACGTCTTCGGCAACGGGATGCTGCTCTCGGAGCACATCCGGCTCGTCGCGGCGTTCGACCACCGCCACGTCTTCCTCGACCCCGACCCCGATCCGTCCGTCTCCTTCGCCGAACGCCGCCGCCTGTTCGACCTGCCCCGCTCATCGTGGGCCGATTACGACGAGCAGCTGCTCAGCGAGGGCGGCGGCGTCTACCCGCGGACGGCGAAGTCGGTACCGATCACCGACCAGGTCCGTGAGCGGCTCGGCCTCGACCCGGACGTCAACGCGCTGACCCCCGCGGAGCTGATGAGCGCGATCCTCCGTGCGCCCGTCGACCTGCTCTGGAACGGCGGCATCGGCACCTATGTCAAGGCGGCCACGGAGTCCAACGCCCAGATCGGCGACCGCGCCAACGACGCCATCCGCGTCGACGGTCGCGACCTGCGCTGCACCGTGGTCGGCGAGGGCGGCAACCTCGGGGTGAGTCAGCTCGGCCGCATCGAGGCCGCCCGCTCCGGCGTGCGGATCAACACCGACGCCATCGACAACTCCGCCGGCGTGGACACCTCCGACCACGAGGTGAACATCAAGATCCTGCTCACCGGGCTGGTGCGGGAGGGTGAGATGACGCTGCTGCAGCGCGACCGGCTGCTGGCGTCGATGACCGACGACGTCGCCGCCCAGGTGCTGCGCCACAACTACGAGCAGAACGTGCTCCTCGGCAACGCGCGCACGCTGGAGCCGCGCATGGTCGGCACGCACGTGCGGTTCATGCGGTTCCTGGAGGGCCGCGGCGAGCTCGACAGGGCCTTGGAGTTCCTGCCGTCGGACGAGGACCTCGCGCAGCGCGCCAAGGACGGCCGCGGCCTGACGTCCCCGGAGTTCGCCGTGCTCATGGCGTACTCCAAGCTCGCGCTCAAGCATGACCTGGTGGCCTCGTCGGTAGCCGACGAGGCGTGGTTCACCCGCACGCTCACGGAGTACTTCCCGCCGGCGCTGCGCGAGGACTATTCCGGTGCACTCGCAGAGCACCCGCTGCGCCGGGAGATCATCGTCAACGAGGTGGCCAACTCGGTGGTCAACCGCGGGGGCATCAGCTTTGTCCACCGGGCGATGGACGAGACCGGCGCGGCCGCGGAGCACGTCGCGCGGGCGTTCGTGGTGTGCCGGGAGATATTCGGCCTCGCCTCCTTCACCGAGGCCGTCGAGGCCCTCGACAACCAGGTGACCACCTCGGTCCAGTCCCAGCTCTACCTCGAGTTCCGCCGGCTGCTGGACCACTCGGTGCGCTGGTTCCTCCAGCACCGGCCCGCCGGGCTCGACGTCGCCGCCGAGATCGACCGGTTCGGCCCGACCGTGCGCACCCACGTCCCGGACCTGCCGGACCTCCTACGCGCCGGCGAGCGGGAACGCGCGCACCGCCAGGTCGAGGAGTACACCGCGGCCGGCGTCCCCGCCGAGCTGGCCCGACGCGCCGCCGTCCTCCGGCACCACGTGACCATCCTCGACGTCGCCGAGCTCGCCGCCGGCTGCGACGAACCGGCGGAGGCACTGCTGGACCTCAGCTTCGCCGTCGCCGAGCACCTGGGCATCGACCGCATGCTCGCCCTGGTGAGCACCCTCCCCCAGGAGAACCGCTGGGACGCCCTGGCCCGTGGCGCGCTCCGGGACGATCTGCACGCGGTCACCAAGTCACTGACCCGGGCGGTCATTACCGCCACCGACCCCGAGCAGACCGCCGAGCAGCGCATGCGAAGCTGGCTGCGGGCGAACGTCACGAGCGTGCAGCGCGCGCGGGCCACGATGGCAGCGATCGACCAGCTCGAGGAACCGGGTCTGTCGGCGCTCTCCGTGGCCCTGGGGTACCTGCGCACCGTCGCACGCTCGACGGCGCCCGCCGGCTGACGGCGCCCGCCGGCTGACGGGGCGTGCGGCGTGCGGCGTGCGCCCGGGGCGGACGACGGCCACCGGGCCTCACACGCTGCGCCTGCCGTTGCGGGCGCGCGGGCCCGGGCCGACGATGGACGGGCTGGAGCCCACCGTTCGCCTCGACGAGGAGAAGACGATGTCATCGGTCGCCCGTGTCACCACCATCACCGCCCGCTCGGACACAAGTTTCGACGACGCCATCCGCGTTGGCCTCGAGCGCGCCTCCGCCACCCTGCGCAACGTCAAGGGCGCCTGGGTGAAGGAGCAGGAGGTCAGCCTCGAGGACGGCAAGATCAGTGCCTGGCAGGTGGTCCTCGAGGTCACCTTCGTCCTGGAGTGACACAGGCCGACGCAACCAGGGCTGAATGAAAGAGCGCAGGCCGCCCGACAGGGCGGCCTGCGCCGACTCTCACGCCGAGGCGGTGGCCTCCCGTGGCGCAATTGCCACGGCGCACTTCCGCAACGTGAGCTGCACACCTTCCCCCGTACGGCGCGCGTCCGCGGCGTCGTGCTGGACGACGTCCACGGTTCCGTCGGCCTGTCGTACCTGGTGCGGCGCAACAAGCCGAGGAAGCTGCTGCGACCACGGTACCTGCAAGACCGGTGTCGCCGAACCACGCCCGCGTGCTGAGGCACGCTCACCCGCGCGGGTCACGACACCCGGACGAGCCCGCCCTCGTGCGTGAGCGCGTCCGCGTCCGGGTCGTCGAACCAGGCGCCGTTCTCACCGAGATACCGGAAGCGGACGTCCGAGCCGGCGGGCACCGCGATGGTGGTGCTGATCGTCCCGTTGCTGCGGCGGCGCATGACGTGGACGCCGGGGGTCCAGTCGTTGAAGGTGCCGACCACGGAGATGATCCCGGCGGGATGGTTCCCCGGCAGGGAGAAGGTGAGCTTGCGAGAGCCGTCCTTCGACGGGCGCGACTGCTTGATCATCTGAACTGCCTTTCCTCGACAGGTGTGACGAGGCGGATGCTGGCAGAGGGCGTCAGACACGCCCGCGCGGACACACCGCCCACGCGGGCCGGGCTTGGGCGGGCCAGGTGCGACCGCGCCGTCGAGATGTCAGACGTCACGGGCGCGCGGACAGACCCTGCAGGTGGGGCCTGGTATCGGACGGGAACGGAAGTGGAAGCATCGCAACTGTGATGTCTCTCACACGTCCACCTGTCGGTCGGCAGACGTCCATGCCTCGGCAGCCGTCTTACCGGTCGCCTCGAGGATGACGTCGCCGGGCGACTTGTCCGGCCGCCAGCCGCGCCACCGGGGATGGCGCAGCCGCTGGTCGGGCGTCCACTCGGAGTACTCGACCTCCGCCACCCGGGTCGGGCTCACCCAGCGCGCGTCCCGGGAGTCCAGCCGCGGGACGCCGTCGACCGCAGAGCTCTTCCGCTCCGCACCCTCGAGCTGGCGGGCCCACTCCTCGGCCTCCTTGAGGGTGAATCCGGTGCCCACGCGGCCCGCGTAGCGCAGACCGTCCGCGGAGGGCACGGCCACCAACAACGAGCCGACGGCGCTCGCCCGGTTCCCCTGGCCGGGCCGCCAGCCGATGACCACGACCTCTTGCGTCAGCGTGTGCTTGATCTTGACCCACGACCGCGAGCGCCGGCCGGGCGTGTACCGGGAGTCGCGGCGCTTGGCCATGACGCCCTCGAGGCCCCAGCGCCGGCTCGCGTGCACCGCCGCCTCGATGTCGCCGTCGAAGGCCTCGGGGATGGCGACGAGCTCGTGCGCGCCCGGGTCGACGAGCTCCGAGAGCGCAGTCCGCCGTTCGTCGTAGGTGCGCTTGAGGAAGGAGGAGTCGTCGGCCTCGAGCACGTCGAAAAGCATCAGTCGCACGGGGTCCGCGCGGGCGAGGCGGTCGACCTGACGGTCGTCGCCCAGGTTGAAGCGCTTCTGCAGCGCCGCGAAGCTGGGCCGGCCTCGCGGGTCGAGAGCCACGATCTCGCCGTCGAGCACCGCACGGGTCACGCCGGGGACCACGGACGCCAGGTCGTGCAGCTCGGGGTACTGGCGGGTGACGTCGTTGCCGTTGCGGCTGAACAACCTCACGGTGCCGGCCTCGAGGACGACGACGGCGCGCACCCCGTCCCACTTCATCTCCAGGGCCCAGTCGTGGTCCGCGGAGAGGTCCTCGGCCGTGCCGAGCGTGGCGAGCATGGGCGACGGCGGCAGCTCGCGGCTAGGTTCGCCGGAGCGCAGGGAGGTGGTCCGGCGGGCAGCTGTCCGGTCGGTCGCGGTCCCCCGCGCAGCTGTCCGCCCGGCACCACTTCCCCGGGCGGTCTCCCGATCCGGGGCGACGCCGGAGCCGGGCTGCCCTCCCCCACCCCGGCTGACGCCGTCAGAGCCCATGAGGTGGATGAGCCAGTGGTTGCCGTCCTGGCCGCCGCGTCCTCCGGTCCGGATGAGCGCGAGCTTCGCGACCCGGCCGGGCCCGGCGGTGGCCAGGCCGCCGTCGGGCCGGCCCGTGAGGACGGCGATGACCTCCTTGCCCTCGTGCCACTTGTGCAGCTCATACGTGCCCGAGTCCCAGATGGTCACCTCACCACCGCCGTACTCGCCGGCCGGGATGGTGCCGGCGAAGGTGCCGTACTCCATCGGGTGGTCCTCGGTCTGGACGGCGAGGTGGTTCTGCTTCGGGTCGACGGGCACGCCCTTGGGCAGCGCCCAGCTGACCAGCACCCCCTCGTGGGCGAGCCGGAAGTCCCAGTGCAGGCGGCTGGCGTGGTGCTCCTGGATGACGAAGGTCTGGGCGGCGTGGCCGTAGTCGCCGAGCACCTCCTCCGGGACCGGCTCGGGCGTCTTTGCCGGGTCCCGCATGGCGCGGTAGGTAGCGAGCCGGTCCGCGCGGCGCCGCGCACCGATGGCGCCGGTGGTGTCCTTCCGTGGCGCGTGGGCACGCCGTGACTCGGGGGTGCCGCCGGGGGCGGCCGCTACGTCGATGACCTCCCTCGCCTCGGGGATGCGCTCGCCGGGGTCGGTGTAGGGCTCCACGTAGACCCCGAGCAGCACGGCCATGGGGTCGCCGATCTCCGCCACGCGCCGCAGCACCTCGGGGTACTCCAGGTGCGCCAGACCGGGGTCGTCCAGCTCGGCCCAGGTGCGCGGCGCGGCCACGGTGGGGTGCGTGCGCCCGCGCAGGGAGTACGGCGCGATCGTCGTCTTGCTGCCGTTGTTCTGGGACCAGTCGACCAGCACCTTGCCCGCCCGGAGCGTCTTCTTCATGTCCGAGACCACGAGGTCCTTGTGGTCCGCCTCGAGCGCGCGGGCGAGCTCGTGGGCGATGTCGCTGATCTGGTCCGCGGTGTGGGTGCCGTCGATGGCGGCGTAGAGGTGGATGCCCTTGGACCCCGACGTCAGGGGCACCGGCTCGAGGCCCATGCCGACGAGCAGGGCGCGGGCGAGCCGGGCCACCTCGGCGCACTCGACCAGCCCGGCCCCCTCCCCGGGGTCGAGGTCGAGGACGAGCCGGTCGGGGTGGTGCGGCTCGCCGTCGGACCGGAAACGCCACTGCGGCACGTGGACCTCCAAGGCGGCCATCTGACCGAGCCAGGCGAGCGTGGCGGCGTCGTTCACGAGCGGGTAGGTCTTGGGGCCCGAGGAGTGCTCGATGTCGGCGCGCACCACCCACTCCGGTGCACCCGGCTCGAGGTTCTTGACGAAGAAGACCTCGCCGCCGTCGTCGGCACGGCCGACGCCGTTCGGCCAGCGCTTGCGGGTGGCCGGGCGGCCCGCGCAGTGCGGCAGCATCACCGGGGCGATCTGGGTGAGGTAGGCGATCACCTCAGCCTTGGTGGTGCCCGTCTCCGGGTAGAGCACCTTCGAGAGGTTGGTCAGTCGCAGCCGGCGGCCGTCGACCAACACGGTCTCGGGCTTGTCGCTGGCGGCCATGGCCTACATCGTGTCTCGTCACACCGGCGATCGCACCCGCGTCACGAGACCAGAATGTCGCTCGCGACCCCTCACCCCCTGTCCGACGCCGGCAGACGCGCGTGCGGGATGGAACTGAAGGGCGCGCGCAGATGGAACTGAAGCGCGTGCGCGGATGGAGATGGGAACGAGATGGCGAAAATGGCTGGCACAACAACCACCTGGGCCATCTCGTTGGCCGGAACGGGCCGACCGAACCAGGTATGACCTGTGAAGGTGCGAGACCAGCGCGCGAAGCAGGGCGCGCCGCGGTCGCATGGCACCGCCGGCTGTTGCCGCTGCCCGCGCAGTGCTAGGTCGTCCCCTCCTGCGTCTGGACCGTGATCAGCCGCGCCCCTGTCAGGTCCAGGCGCAGGACGCCGCCGCTTGAGGAGAACCGCAGCACCACGGCCGCACAGCTGGGGCAGCGCACCACCAGCGCCGGGGCGTCGGCGTATAGCAGGTGGGCGGCCAGCGGTGCCGCCGACCCGCACGAGGCGCAGGTGGACAGGGCGTCGACCAGGTCCACGGTGAACAGGTCCCTCAAAGGACCAGCGGCAGCGTTGGCGTCCAGGCGCCGCGCGGCGACCGGATCCTGGTAGTCCGCGGCGGTGTCCTGCTGGCTCATCACTGACCTCCGGTCGCGCCGAATCGTTCGGTCCTGATCTGCCCGGGCGGGTGGCCAAGCGTCACGAGCTCGCGTGCGACGGCCTCGACGAATCCGGTGGGCCCGCACACCAGCACCCGGGGGTCACGTGCGGGTGGGACGGTGACCGCCGCCAGCATCGCGGTGTCCACCCGTCCGGTGAGGCCCGACCAGCCCGCCGGAGCGCCGCGCGTGAGGGTCACATGCACGGCGCCATCGGCCCGGGCGAGCTCCGCCCGGCCGATGAGGTCCACGTCGGTGCGGGCGGAGTACAGCAGCCGGACGTCGCCGTCGCCGGCCCGGTGGTGGCCGAGCATGCTCAGGAACGGGACCACGCCGGAGCCGCCGGCGATCAGCTGGACCGGGGCGCCGCCGTCGGGCTGGACGAAGTACCCACCGATCGGGCCGCGCAGCTCCAGGAGGTCGCCCGGGACAAGGACTTCGGTGAGGTAGGGCGAGACCTCGCCGTCGGGCAGGCGCTCGACGACGAGCTCCACGTGCCCGGGCCGGGGTGGGGAGGCGATGGAGTAGGAGCGCTGGGCGGCGTAGCCGTCCTCCGCGGTCAGGCGCACGTCCAGGTGCTGACCGGGCACGTGGCCGGGCCAGTCTGGCGGGGCGAGCGTGAGGCGGGAGGCGCGGGCGCTCTCCCGCGCCACCTGGACCACCTCGGCCCGCTGCCAGGTCAGTCGCCGGCGTACCGCTGCTGGCGCCATGGGTCACCGCGGTTGTGGTAGCCGAAGGTCTCCCAGAAGCCGGGCTCGTCGTGGGTGCTCAGCACGATGCCGCGCACCCACTTCGCCGACTTCCAGAAGTACAGGTGCGGCACGAGCAGCCGCGCGGGGCCGCCGTGCTCCGGATGGAGCGGGGCGCCGTCGTAGGTGTCGACCACCCACGCACGCCCGCCGCGCAGGTCGGCCAGCGGCAGGTTGGTGGTATAGCCACCGTCGCTGAAGGCGACGGCGTACTCGGCACGGGTCGCGACGGCGTCGAGCAGGGTGTCCAGGGAGACGCCCTCCCACCGGGTGTCGAGCTTGGACCAGCTGGTGACGCAGTGGATGTCGACGACCGGCTGCTCGCGCGGCAGCGCGCGGAACTCCTCCCATGTCCAGCGGCGCTCGGTCTGAACCTCGCCGCGGAGGGTGAAGTCCCAGCTCTCCAGCGGGGTGCGTGGCGTGGGGCCGGCCGAGAGCACCGGGAAGCCCTCGGCGACGTCGTACTGGCCGGGGGGCAGCCGGCCGGGTGGGCCGTCGCGGCGGCGGCCGGTGAACCCGCGGGAGACGAACGGCATGGTGGCCGCCTCTCAGGCGCCGAGCACCTTGAACGTGGTGCTCCAGGTGTTGCCCAGCGCACCCTGCATCGCGATCTGGACGAACCCGAGCGCCTCCAGCTCGCGGCTGCGGCGCAGCGGGCCGGCGTCCAGGGGGCGCAGCCCCATGGACGCGGCGAGCTCGGTGACCTTGTCCTTCGCGGCGGCGTCGTCGGCGGCGATGAGGACGTCGAGCGGCCGACCCTCGACCTCGCCCGCAGTGAGCGGCACGGGATCCCGGCCGACGATCTGCAGGGTGTGCCCGGCGGCTGCCGCCCGCGTCGCGATCGCGCACCCCATGTTGCCGTAGCCGTTGACAGTGACATGCATGCGCCGTGCCCCTTCGGTGGGTACCGGTTCGTGCGCCGACCTCGTCGTCGGGCGCCCGTGGTGCAACGTGCGTGACGCTACAGCCTGCTACTCATTTGTTCGACAGGTGATCCCCATCTCCGCCTGCCGGCGTCCGGTGGCCGACCGCCGGTGAGAGGCCTCTCCGTCATCGAGCGAGGGTCGCCGGGACACGACGACGGGGGCCGGTGCGCCCCCGCACACCGGCCCCCGTCGTGGTCGGTCAGACCGTCTGCGGCGCCTCGACGCGCGCAGCCCGGACGGCGTTCACCAGCGAGCCGACCGGTCGGCCCAGCAGACGGGCGAGGTCATCGGTGTCGTTGTCCAGGTCGCCGTCGGCGATGTTGCGGTCGACCGTGACGAGGAAACCGACGAGTCCCTCGTCGAGCCCGGCGCCTGTCAGCGCCGCCGTCAGCTCCTCGGCGGTGGTGACCGCCTTGGCGTCGACGGGCTGCCCGGTCACCTCGGTGATCGCGGCCGCGAGGTCGCCGATCGAGTACGACGGGCCTCCGAGCTCGTAGACCACGTTGCCCTCGACGTCCTCGAGCAGTGCGGCGGCGGCCGCCTCCGCGAGCTCGAAGCGGGTGGCCAGCGCGATCCGGCCCTCCCCCGTGGCGTGCAGGATGGTGCCCTGAGCGAGGTACGTCGCGATCTGCCCGGTGTAGTTCTCCACGTACCAGGGGTTGCGTAGGAACGTGTAGGGCAGCCCCGAGGCGGCGATGACCTCCTCGGTGCCCTTGTGCTCGGGAGCGAGCACCAGGCCCGAAATGCCCGCGCGGAGCATCGAGGTGTACAGGATGCGTGAGACGCCTGCCTTGCGGGCAGCCTCCACGACGTTGGTGTGCTGCTGCACGCGCCCGCCGACCTCGGAGCCGGACACCAGCAGGAGCTTGTCCACGCCCACCAGTGCGGAGTCGAGCGTCTCGGGCCGGTCGTAGTCAGCCTCGCGGACCTGGACACCGCGGGCGGCCAGGTCGGCGGCCTTCTCGGGGGTCCGGGCCAGGGCGACGACGTCGGCCGGGGCCACGCCGCGCTCGAGCAGCTGGTCGACGGCGAGGCGGCCGAGGTGGCCGGTGACTCCGGTGATGGCGTAGAGGGGCATGCCGCTCCTTCATGTCTCGAGAACAGGTGAGAACCCGTGTGGAGATTGAACGGGATGAGGGTTTCCGCTATTCCGGGGCTGTAGTGGGTCGTGGCACAGACGTGCCCCGGACGTGCAGCGTGCACGCGCCCATCACGCGATCTGGAACGACCGCTTCGCGAAGCCCATCATGTAGCCGTCGATCACGGTGGTGACCGGCGCGTCTGCGGCCGTGGCCGCCCCGAGCGTGACGAACAGCGGGATGTAGTGGTCCACGGTCGGGTGCGCGTAGGGCATGCCGGGCGCCTTGGCGCGGAAGGCGGCGAGGGTGTCGACGTCCCCGCGGGCCAGGGCGTCGGCCGCCCATGCGTCGAAGTCGGCGGACCAGGTGGGGACGGCTCCCTCGAACATCTCCCGTGTGAGGTAGGGCAGGCCGTGGGTCATGAATCCCGAGCCGATGACAAGGACGCCCTCCTCGCGCAGCCCGCGCAGCCGGGCGCCGATGCGCATGAGCGCGTCCGGGTCGTGCGTGGGCATCGACATCTGCAGCACGGGCACGTCTGCGAGCGGGTACATGACCTTGAGCGGCACCCACGCGCCGTGGTCGAGCCCGCGGCTCGGGTACTGGTGGATCGGCTCGGTGTCCGGCATCGCCGACACCACCCGCCGCAGGAGCTCGGAGGCGTCCGGCGTCGCGTATGTCATCTTGAAGTACCGCCGGTGGAACCCGCCGAAGTCGTACACCAGCGGGGTGCCGGCGTCGGAGCCGCTCAGCGAGAGGGGGGCGTTCTCCCAGTGCGCGCTGACGATGAGGATGGCGCGCGGCTTGGGCAGCGAGAGCGCCCAGTCGGAGAGCTGCCGGATCCAGAGCGGGTCGTCGAACAGCGGTGGCGCGCCGTGGCTGAGGTACAACGACGGTAGTGGGCCGTCCGCCGGGGTCCATGGCCGCTGGCGCCGGCTCGCGGCGACGGCGGTGGGCAGGTACTCGTCGAAGGCACCTGCCGGGACGGCGGGGTTCAGCAGCGAGCTCATGACGCTCCTTTGCGTGAGTTGTGCAGGGTTCGGCCCGTCACGGGCAAAGTGTCGCCGCCGGAGGTCGACGGCGCCCGGCCGGGTTCCGCCGTCGGGAAGCCGACAGCGCCCGGCCGGGTTCCGGCGTCGGGAAGCCGACGACGGAACCCGGGTGGATCAGGCGCCGACGATCTTGACGGCGGTGCTCCAGGTGTTGCCGAGCTGGCCCTGGACGGCCATGTGCAGGAAGCCGACGCCCTCGAGCTGGTGGGCGCGCTTGAGCGGGCCGGCGTCGATGGCGCGCATGCCGCTGGACTCCACGAGCGCGGCGACGGCGTCCTTCGCCTCGGCGTCGTCGGCGGCGAGGGCGACGTCGAGCTTGTGCCCGTCCACGGCGCCGGCCACGAGGGTGCCCGCGAAGACGGTGTTGAAGCCCTTGACGACCTTGGAGGCCGGGATGACCTTCTGCAGCTCCTGGGCGGCGGAGGAGTCGTCCGGGGTGACGAGCCGGTCGAAGGTGGCGAAGTCGACGGGGTTGGAGATGTCGACGACGACCTTGCCGGTCAGCCCGTCGCGAAGCTGCTCCGCCACGGCCAGTGCGGCGTCGTAGGGCAGGGCGAGCACGACGATGTCGCCGGTGACGGCGGTGGTGAGCGAACCGGCGGTGACGGTGCCGGTGAGCTCGCCGGCGAGGGTGCCGGCGCCGGACTCGTCGCGGGCGAGGATCTGGACGGCGTGGCCGCCGGCGAGTGCGCGGGTGGCGATGCCACGGGCCATGTTGCCCGCGCCGATGATGGTGATGGCGGTCATGTGCTGGCTCCTGGTGTCGGTGGGAATGGCAGTCGGTGCCGTGGCGGAGGTGGCGGTCGGCGTCGCGGCCACCGGGGCCGCGGGGGTCGCCTTGCGGCGGAATCGGTCGAACAGGCCCATGGCGTGTGCGGTCCTTCGGTATGTGGGGATCAGAACGAGTGGGTGCTGAAGCGGAACACCGCGACGAAGAGCGCGAGCACCGCGAGCGCGAGCGGAGCCGTGAAGGACTCCTTGCGGCGGACGTGGCGGTCAGGCACCATACGGACCCGTTCGCTCACTTGAAGCAACAAGTTAGAACCTAGACCTGCTCACTTGAAACGTCAATAGCCTCACGACGACCCATGACTTGAATTATCAATAACCTGACACGATAGGATGCCGCCATGGACGACGACCAGACGCCGTGGCTGACGGCTGAGCAGGAGGAGGCCTGGCGCTCGCTCATGGCTGCGATCCTGCTGCTGCCGGGCGCGCTGGACGCCCAGCTGCAGCGTGACGCGGACGTCACGCACGCGGGCTACGTGGTCATGTCCGCGCTCTCCGAGACGCCCGACCGCGCCATCCGGATGAGCCGGCTCGCGCAGATGGCGAGCATGAGCATGTCGCGCCTGTCGCACCTGGTCGACCGGCTGGAGCAGCGCGGCTGGGTGGAGCGTCAGCCGGCGCCGGGCGACCGGCGCAGCACCATGGCGGTGCTCACCGAGGCCGGCTGGGACAAGGTGGTCGCCACCGCGCCCGGGCACGCGGACAACGTCAAGACGCTCATCTTCGAGGACCTCACGCCCGCCCAGACCCGGCAGCTGAAGAAGATCTTCGACACGATCGTGCCCAAGCTGGACCCCGAGCGACGCCTCCTGGGCTGCGCGCCGGCCGAGAAGCCCAAGCAGTAACCGGCAGGCCCCGTTCCGCGGTCCAGGAACGGTGGTCCACCCCGGCGACCGAGCACGTTGATGACGTCCGCCGAGTAGGTGCCCCGACTCCGGCGGCTCCAGACCACCCTGCTAGCGTCGTGGCTCACGAACGTGTCGGGATGCGTCTCGCGTCCCAACCGGCCACGGCGGCCGCCTCTCGACCCACCGCCGGCGGCCATCACGAGCCGGCCACCGGCCGCCCGTCAGCCTGGTCACCGAGGACCGCGGCCGAAGGAAGACACCGATGCACTCAGCCGACACAGACACTCCCGAGGACCAGTACGGGGTCATTCCACCGACCCCTTGATCTCCCGCCCCACACGGCCACCACGCCCAGGAAGAAGGACCCGACGATGGACCTCGCCACCTCCCGGGACGGCACACGGCTCGCTGTGGACCGGTACGGCTCGGGCACCATGACGCCGATCGTCCTCATCGGCAGCGCCGGCGACGACCGCGCTCGGTTGGCGCCTTTGGCGCGCGAGCTTGCGGCATCGCATCCGACCCTCGCCTACGACCGCCGCGGCCGTGGCGACAGCGGCGACAACGCCCGCGGTCACGAGGGCGAGGTCGACCGGGAGATCGAGGACCTCGCGGCCGTCATCGGCGTCGCCGGCGGTCACGCCGTCCTGCTCGGCTACTCGTCCGGGGGCATCCTCGCGTTGTTGGCCGCCACCCGTGACCTGCCCGTCGAGGCGGTGGTGATGTTCGAGCCGCCGTTCGACGCCGACGGCGGAACACCGCTGGCCCTCGACCTCTCCGACCGGATCGCCGCGCTCGCCCGCGAGGGGCGCAAGGGCGACGCCGCTGCCCTGTTCATGACCGAGGCGATCGGCATCGAACCCGCCATGGTGGAGCAGCTCCGGCGGTCGCCGGGGTGGGACCGCCAGGAGGCGGTGGCCGGGGCGCTCGCCTACGACGCTGCGGTCACCGCCGAGCACGGCGACCCTTCAACCTTCGCGGGCAAGGTGCCGGTCCCCGTGCTCACGCTCGCCGGCCGGGAGACCTGGCCAGCCCTGGCGGCGGCGGCGCGCCGCGCCGCCGAGGTGCTCGGCGGCGAGCACCGCGTCGTCGAGGGCGCCGGCCACGACCTGGTCCCGGCCGCGGTGGCGCCGGCGGTCGTGGCGTTCCTCGACGGTCTCCGCGCCGACTCCTTCTGACGCGCAGCCGAGCAAAGGACCACCATGTTCACCCGCGCATACAGCGGTTTCTCCGTGGACGACGCCGCCACGGCCCGTGACTTCTACACCGGCACGCTGGGCCTCGACATTCCAGAGGTCCGGATGGGGCAAGGCCTGCTCCGCCGGGGCGGACCGCCGATCGCGTGGTTCACCGACCCCGCCGGCAACATCCTCTCCGTGCTCCAGGCCGGGCGCCCGTGACGACCTTCGTCATCGTGCACGGCGCCGGCGGCAGCGGCTGGGAGTGGCACCGCGTCGCCGGTGAGCTGCGCGGGCGGGGGCACGACGTCGTCGCCCCGGACCTGCCGTGCGAGGACGAGACCGCCGGGCTCGCCGAGTACGCCGACACCGTCGTCGCGGCAGTGCAAGAGAGGGCGCGGACCGCGCCCGGACGGCCGTCGCCCGGTGAGGGGCCGGCCCGGCTCGTCGTCGTCGCCCACTCTCTCGGCGGCTTCACCGCGCCGCAGGTGGCCGAGCGGCTCGGGGCGGACCGCCTCGTCCTGGTCGCGGGCATGGTGCCGCTGCCTGGTGAGACCGGGGGTCAGTGGTGGGAGACGTCCGGGTACCAGCGCGCCGCACGCGAGCGCGCCGATCGCGACGGCGTCGTCGCCCGGATGGACACGGACGAGGAGGTGGTGGCGACGTTCATGCACGACCTCGAGCCGGCGCTGACGGCCGAGGCGCTGCAGCGCGGCCGCGACCAGGCCGGGCGGCCGATGTCCGACCCGTGGCCGCTGACCGCCTGGCCGGACGTGCCGACGTCGTACCTGATCTTCGGCGACGACCGGTTCTTCCCGCCCGAGTTCCTGCGGCGGATGGTTCGCGAGCGGCTGGGGATCGACGCCGACGAGATGCCCGGCAGCCACGCCGCGTACCTCTCGCGGCCGGCGGAGCTGGCCGAGCGGCTGGTGGCATACGCGGGCCCGACGACGTGACCGAGGCTGCGCCGTCGTGAATCGGCGTCATTCCGGTGGCGGCGACCCCCGCGGATGGGTTGACTGGGCTGACGTATGCCCCGCCGGGTGGCATGCACCGTCGGAGGGAGCCGCGCATGCGCGCGATCTGGAAGGGCTCGGTCAGCTTCGGGCTGGTCAACGTGCCGATCAAGCTCTACAGCGCCACCGAGAGCCACGACGTCGCCCTCCACCAGGTCCACAACGCCGACGGCGGCCGCATCCGCTACCAGCGACGCTGCGAGGTCTGCGGCAAGGTCATCGCCTACGAGGACATCGCGAAGGCCTTCGACGACGGCGATCGCACCGTCGTGCTCACCGAGGAGGACTTCGACGCGCTCCCGGTGGAGCGTTCCCGCGAGATCAGCGTGCTGGAGTTCGTGCCGTCCGAGCAGCTGGACCCCATGATGATGCAGAAGTCCTACTACCTGGCGCCGGACTCGAAGTCATCGAAGTCCTACGTGCTGCTGCGCCGCACCCTGGAGGACACGGACCGCACCGCGATCGTGAACTTCACCCTGCGGGAGAAGACCCGCCTGGGCGCCCTGCGGGTGCGCGGCGACGTGCTGGTGCTGCAGGCCCTGCTGTGGGAGGACGAGGTGCGCGCGGCCGAGTTCCCCGAGCTGGACCAGGAGGTCAAGCTCAGCGCCAAGGAGATGCAGATGGCGGCGGCGCTGGTCTCGAGCTTCGAGTCCGACTTCGATCCGGAGTCCTTCACCGACGAGTACCAGGTGGAGCTGCGCCAGCTCATCACCGCCAAGCTCGAGCAGGGCGAAGCCCTCGACACCGAGAAGACCTTCGGCGAGACCGCCGAGGAGGAGGGCGGCGGCGAGGTCCTCGACCTCATGGAGGCGCTGCGCCGTTCGGTGGAGGAGTCGCGCAGCAAGAAGGGCGGCGGCACCAAGGGCGCCGGGCGCTCGGCGGCGAAGGACGAACGGTCCGCGAAGGACGAGCCGGCGAGCAAGGAGGCGGACCAGGCCGAGGAGGCCGAGGAGGCCGACGAGACGGATGGCGCGGCGAAGCCGGCCCGCAAGGCACCGGCCCGCAAGACCGCCGCCTCCAAGGCGCCCGCCCGTAAGAGCGCTGCCGCCAAGGCGCCCGCCGCACGTAAGACCGCCGCCGCCAAGGACGAGGAAAAGCCGGCGGCGAAGAAGACGACAACGGGCGCGACGGCACGCAAGAAGGCGCCCGCAAAGAAGACGGCCTGACCGTGCAGGACGCCGGCCCAAGGAAGACGGCTAACCGCCGGTCAGCTCTCGGGTGCGGCGGCGCGCAGCTTCTCCAACAGGGGCTCGGCCGCCCGGTCCAGGAACTCCTGCTGCCCGTCGTTCCCCACTCCTGGACCACGGCGCTGTCAGTGAAGCCCGCGTCCCGACGACGACTCAGCTGACATACGCGCCGCCGCCGCGACAACGGCAGTGAGCCGCCCGTCAGGCGACCGTTACAGCGGCGAGAGCGCCCGCACGTCGAGCAGCGGCTGGGCGGGACACGGCCGAGGCGGCGGGGCGCGCCGTCGTCGGGGCAGGGCGGCGCACGGTCGGGCGGTCGGCCACGGTCTGCTCCCCCACGAGGCCTCGGCTGCGCAGCTCGGGCAGCACCCCGCGGAGCAGACCCACCACGTCGGCCGGGAGGGAGCCGGGCAGCACGACGAACCCGTCAGCCGCACCCGCCTGGATCCACGTCTGGATCAGGTCCGCAACGTCCGTGGCGGTGCCGTACGCGGTGAGCGCGCCGTGCCAGGGCGCCGCGTCGCCGGCGATCGCGGACACCAGCTCGGCCCGCGCCGCTGCGCTGTCGCGGTCGGCGGAGATGACGGTGTGCAGGTCCACCAGCACACGTACGTTCTCGCGGCCTGCCGCGCGCGACGCCGCCCGCACCGCGTAGCGCAGCTCACGGGCCCACTCCAGGTCCGTCTCGCGGATCCGCACCACGTCGGCGTGGGCGCCGGCGAGCTCGACCTCGGACTCCGTGCCGACGGGGACCACGACCCGCGGCTGCGGGGCCTTCGCGGCCCGGCCGCGCGTCGCAGCCAAGGAGCGGGTCACCCCGGTGAGGGTGCGGGCGAGGGCGTCGGTGTCGCCGGCGTGGTGGGCCAGCTGCAACCCGGCCCAGGTGCCGTTGGTGTGGGTGATCTGTGCGAGCTCCCCGGCGACCAGCGACAGGTCGGCGCCGCTGGCCGGCACGCTCGTCACCAGCCCGGCGGCCCCGGCGTGCGGGCTGATGCGGCGGGCGGCGACCACCGGGTCGAGCCACGAGTCGCGGCGCACCGCGCGGTCGCTGCGCAGCCGGAACTGCTCGCCGAGCGAGACGAAGGAGACGCCGTTCTGGTGGGCGGTGCGGGTGTACGAGGCGAGCCTGGCGAGGTCGGCCTTCTCCACGGGCAGGTCGGCGGAGAAGCCGTCGGAGGAGGCGTTCACGCCGAGGCCGGTCAGGTCGAGGCCGACGGTGGCCTGGGTGGTGGAGGACCGGTGGGCGCGGGTGGGCAGCAGGGAGACAGACATGGGAGCACATCCAAGGGTGTCGTCGCGCGATCGCGCGTCAAGCAAGAAGGGACTCCTGACCGGGCCGGTCCGCCGCCGTGGTGTGTCACGCACCGGCGAGGGGGCTCAAGATCAGGGGTGATGCGTCAGCCTCAGAAGGGCCGGGGCATCGCGGGGAATGTCGTCAGGCGGACATTCGCGAACGACAGCACATGGACATGCACATGGAGCGGCAAGGCGAGAAAGCGTTCTGCCTGAGGCTCTTGTGCGTGTTCATCGTCGTTCTCTGTTCCTTCGTGCTCTTGCACCTGGTGGTGCCCAGCGTTGCCCCACGCAGACCGTGGGGCCAGGTCATCACCCGGAGCACCCCCCGCACGTGGGGGGTTGTCGACCAGCAAGCCGGGGCTTCGCGCGGTTGCGCACTGGTGCTCTGAACCTGTTGCTGACGTTAAGCGAGAGACGCTTCACATGTCAACGAACGAGACCTTGTGTCTCATCCTCCGGGTTCGACCACACAGCGGACGGCCGACGGCGGACCCCACCTCCGGCGTCGGCCACCCGGTACGGAGCCGGTCAGCGCAGGGTCACGCTTCCCCGCGGACCGGTGATCTCGGCGCGCAGCCCGGCGGCACCGGCCCCGACCGGCAGGATGACACCGACGGCGTCCAGCACGCCGGCCACGTCGGTGGCGACCGGGTGGGTGCCGCTGAACGCGTGAAGCTCCGCCTGCGGCAGGCCCGAGCAGGCGGGGTGCGGTGACATGCCCCAGTCGATGAGGAACGGCACCACGCCGTCGTACGGCGCGGGCTGCGCCGACGCCAGGCGCCACGAGAGCACCTCGCCGCCCGGCGTCTCCCGTGACATCGGCCGCGGCGCGCCCAGGTCGGCGCCGGCCGCGCGAGCCGCGGCGACGGCGGTGTCGAGGTCGCGGGGGTGGACCGCCCAGGTCACGAGCCGGGGCGCGGTGAGCTCGTCGAGGCCGAACGGCTTCGCCCCGTGGGCGGGGTGCTCGGGGTCCGGGCCGATGATCTCCAGGTAAGCCGTCTCTCCCAGGCCCACGAGATAGTTGCGGGTGCCCTGGCCGGGGTGGCGGCCGCCGGGTGTCGGCGCCACACCGGTCGCCTCCTCGAACGCGGCGACGGCGTGCGCGAGGTCGCTCGCCGCGTAGACGAGGTGGTCGAGGAGCGGGTCGACGGCGCTCATCGGGTTGCCGCCGGGTGTGCGACCACCGGCTGCGCGGTGTTCACGACGGACCCGGTGATGGTCTGGGGCCGGGTGAGGAGGTTGAGCACCGGGCAGACCCGTTCGACCTCCTCACGCAGGTGCTCGATCGTGCCCGCCGACGCGGGTGAGGACACGGTCACGGTGTACGCGATGTCGTGGATCTCGACAGGCACGTCGGGGAAGTCGGGCAGACCGCCGCGGGGGTCGACCGACCCGGTGACGTCGACGGTCAGCGCGTCCAGCGGAACCTCGAGCTCGGCCGCCTTGATGAGGAAGATGTGCGTGAGGCAGCTGCCCAGCACCCCGAGCTGGAGCTCGGGCGAGGACGGGCCGAGGTCGTAGCCGGCGAAGTCGGCGGGGCTGTCGGAGAGTACCTGGAACTGCCGGATGCGGATGCGCCGCACGCCGCTCCGGCCTTCCGCGCTCACGGACGCGGAGAGCTCTGCGCGCGGGTGACCCGCCTGCCGGGCGGCCGCACGCCGGGCGAGCAGTCCCGCGCGCTTGTGCCGGAGGTACTCGCGCAGGCCGCCGCCCTCGGCGGATGCGGCCGGCAGCGCCGACGGCGCCAGCTGGGCGGTCATGCCCGCACCTCCGCCGCGGGCGCCTCGGGCTCGCCCAGGGAGAGCATGAGGCGGTTGGCCCAGTTGAAGAAGGCGGCGCCGTGGACCAGGTCCGCGATCTCGAGGTCGTCCAGGCCCGCGTCACGCAGCCGTGCGATCTCCTGGGCGCCGAAGCCCGCCGGCGTCTCGGTCAGGGCCACCGACGCGGCCACCACGGCGTTCCACCGCTCCCCCAGGTCCGCCGTGACCCCGTCGTCGAGCAGCCGCTGGACGTCGTCGGCCCGCTTGGAGTGGTGGCTGGCGAACCGGGCGTGCACCGAGGCGCAGAACACGCACCCGTTGAGCCGGCTCGTCGCTGCGGCAGCGAGCTCGCGCTCGGCGCGCGGGAGACCGCCGGCGGTGTTGTAGAAGATGTCGTTGTCGGTCTTGGTCCGTGCCGCGAGGGTCTCGGGATCGCGGACCAGCAGCCGGAAGTACGGGCTCTCCGCCCGACGCCGGTCCACCAGACCCGCGTAGTGCCGCTCGGTGAGCTCCTCGACGGGGGCGGGTTCGAGCCAGGGCACCCAGCCGAGGTTGGCCTGGGTGAAGGCCACCGGTCGGGCGAGGTCGGGGTAGGTGAGGGTGGTCTCGGGAGTGGTCCGCTCGGCGGTGGTGGACGCGGGAGTGGTCGTCTGGGTCATCGCTGAAGCTCCTGGGTGCGGTCGGTGGCGGGGGTCGCTGTGGTGGTGCGGGCCAGCTCGCCGAGCCCGTGCACCACCCGGACCTGGAAGGACAGGAACGCGATCAGCTGGGACAGCGTGACGATCCCAGTGACGCTCCAACCGGCCGCGAGCAGCCGATCCAGCGCCTCGGGCCCGGCCTCGCGCGGCCGGAGGACCAGGAGGTGCGCGTGCTCGAGCGCGGCGGCGAGGCGCTCACCCAGCGCGGCACGGTTGCCGGCAGTGTAGACCGGGCCCGGGCGGCTCTCCCCGGCCAGGCCGGGCTCGCGGTAGGTGCCGTACGGTCCGGCGCCGAGCCCACGCACGACCTCGCCCTCGACCACCTCGGCCACGGCCGGGTCGAGGTCGCACAGCGCCGTGGCGTAGTGGTCGGCGACGGGCACCACGCGGTGCAGGCCGGTGACGAACATGGCCACGGCGAGCCGCTCGGAAAGGCTGACCTCCGTGGCGTCGACGGGCTCGAACAGCGCCTCGTAGCTGCGCTGGGCGTTCTCGCGGGCGTCCGGGCGGGCGGCGCGGATGTGGTCGAGGAGGCTGCCGGGCTCGGTGCCGAGCAGGTGGTCGATGACGTCGGTGGTGACGCTCATGGGGCGGTCCTTCGGTGGGCGGTGGCGGTCAACGAGGGTCAGTGAAGGGCGGTGGCGGCAGGGAGAGTCAGTGGGCGGCGGCCAGGGCGGGACGCCAGCCGAGGGCCGGCGCCACCTCCGTGGCGAGCAGCTCGATGGAGCGCAGGACGTCCTCGTGGGGCGGGTCGATCGAGTGGACCTGGAAGGACACGTCCGTCGAGCGGGCCAGGGCGCTGTCGCGGCTCAGGGAGACCACGACGTCCTCCGGGGTGCCGACGTAGGAGTCCGTGCGCCGGATGAGCGAGTCGACGTCGTCCTCGGGGATGTGGTGGCCCTGGCGGCGCAGGCCCTCGGCGGCCCGCCGCAGCCCGGTCCCGGCGAAGGCGTGCGCCCGGGCGCGGTCCTCGGAGACGAACAGCGTCCGCGAGGCCAGGATGCGGGGCGTGGCCCCGGCCGGGAGTGCGGCGAGGTAGGCGTCGATGACGGGGTTCTGGATGTCGCTGAGGCTCGCGTCGGGGTTCCCGGCCGGGCGGGGCTGGGTGCGGGAGAGCATGAGCCCGTCACCTCGGGTACCCGCCGCGGCCGCCCCGCCGGCGGAGAACGTCGCCTGCCAGATCCGCTGCGTCAGCCCCGGCGCGGCCGGGTAGAGCCGGTTCTGCGGGTGGCCGAGCTCCTGCCCGTCCAGCGCGCCGACCAGAGAGGCGAGGTGGTCGGCGTAGATCTCCCGGCGGTCGGCGTGATCGCGACCGAAGGCGGGGAAGGACTTCGGCGTGCCGCCGCTGCCCAGGCCCAGCTCGAGGCGCCCGCCGGAGAGCACGTCGAGCACCGCGGCGTCCTCGGCCACCCGGATCGGGTCCTCCATCGGCAGCGTGATGATGCCGGTGCCCAGCCGGATCCGCGAGGTCACCGCGGCGGCGTGGCTGAGGAACACCAGCGGTGCGGGCAGGCCGCCCTCGTCCCGGTTGAAGTGGTGCTGGGCCACCCATGCGGCGTCGAGCCCGACGAGCTCAGCGAGCTGGATCTGCTCGACGGCGTTGCGGTACCGCTGGGCCGGAGAGGCGTCGTCCAGGATGCGGGTAAAGATCCCGATCTTCTTGGTCATCGGGCTGACTCCTTGTCGTGGTGGTCGTGCGAGGTCCCGGGGTGGCCGGGGATGGCGTCGAGCAGCGCGGCGGTGTACTCGTGCGTCGGGCTGCCGAAGACCCGTGCGGTGGTGCCCTGCTCGACGATCCGTCCGGCCTGCATGACCGAGACGGTGTCGGAGATCTGCTGCACGACCGCCAGGTCGTGGGAGATGAACAGGTACGTCAGCCCCAGGTCCTGCTGCAGCTGCTCGAGCAGGGCGAGGATCTGCGCCTGGACGGTCACGTCGAGTGCGGAGACGGCCTCGTCGAGCACCAGCACTTGCGGCTGGAGCACCAGGGCGCGGGCGATGGCCACCCGCTGGCGCTGCCCGCCGGAGAGCTCGGCCGGACGGCGCCCGGCCACGTCCGCCGGCAGCGCGACCCGGTCGATGGCCTCCGCGACGACCTCGCGGCGGCGCGCGCGGTCCGTCCCGGCGAAGTTGAGCAGTGGCTCCCCCACGATCTCGGCGATGCTCTGCCGGGGGTCGAGGGAGCTGAAGGGGTTCTGGTACACCAGCTGCGCGACGCGGCGGAACCGGCGCAGGGCTGCTCCCCCCAGCGCGGTCACGGCGTGCCCCTCGACCGTGATGCGCCCTGCGGAGGGGTCCTGCAACCCGACGACGGTGCGCGCCGTCGTGGTCTTGCCCGAGCCGGACTCGCCGACCAGGGCGTGGGTGGTGCCCCGGACGACCGTGAAGCTGACGTCGTCGACGGCACGGAAGCTCCGCCGTCGGCCGGTGGGAAAGTCCTGGACGAGACGGTCGACGACGATCGCGTGGTCGGCGGGCGTGGCCCGCTCAACCAGTTCGCGCGTGGCGGTGCGCGCGGCCGGGGCGGCGAAGGACGGTGCGTCGCCGAGCAGGGTGCGGGTGTAGTCGGTGGTAGGCGCGGCGAGCAGGCGGGCGGTGGGCCCCTGCTCGACGAGCCGGCCGTCCTTCATCACCAGGATCCGGTCGGCCCGGTCCGCGGCGACCGCGAGGTCGTGGGTGATGAGCAGGACGGCGGTGCCCAGCTCGCGCTGGAGGTCGCCTAGCAGGTCGAGGATGCGGCGCTGGACGGTGACGTCGAGGGCGCTGGTCGGCTCGTCGGCGATGATCAGCTCGGGTTCGAGTGCCACCGCGCCGGCGATGAGGACGCGCTGCTTCATGCCGCCGGAGAGCTCGTGCGGGTACTGGCGGGCGCGTGCCTGGGGCTCGGGCAGACCGACCCGGTCGAGAAGCTCGAGGACGCGAGCGCGGATGGCCGCCTTGCTCCCGTAGCGGTGGATCTGGAGGACCTCGGCGAGGTTGGCGCCGATGGTCTTGACGGGGTTGAGGGAGTTGTTGGGGTCCTGCGGGATCAGGCCGATCCGGGCGCCGCGCACGGACTCCAGCCGCCGCGCGCCCCAGCCGGAGATGTCCGTGCCGCTCACCTCGACGCTGCCGGACTCGATGTGCCCGTTCCCGGCGAGCAGGCCGACCACGGCCTGCGCCGTCGTGGTCTTGCCCGAGCCGGACTCCCCCACGACGGCAACGACCTCACCGGACGCCACGTCGAAGGAGACGCCCTCGACCGCGCGGGCGATGCCGCCGCGGGTGCGGTAGCCCACGGCGAGGTCCCGGACGGCGAGCACGGGCGGTGCGCTCTCGGTTGACCTGGTGGGGACGCCCCCCGGGGGCAGGTCCGCGGGACGGTCACGGACCGCGGTGATGATCGAGGTCATGGTCACTTCCTCCTCAGCCAGACGCTGATGCGGTTGGCGGCGAGCACGACGACCACCAGCACGAGGCCGGGCAGCGTGGTCAGCCACCAGGAGGTCGCGATGTAGTTGCGGCCCTCCGCGATGAGCAGGCCCCACTCGGGCGTGGGCGGCGGGGCGCCGTAGCCGAGGAAGCCCAGGGTCGAGATCGCGATGATCGCGGTGCCGAACTGCAGGGCGGCGAGGGAGACGACGGCGCCGACGGAGTTGGGCAGCACGTGCCGCGCCAGCACCGGCAGGAACCGGCCACCGCTGCCGAACGCGGCCTCGACGTAGTCGCTGCGCCGGACCCGGACCACCTCGGAGCGGGACAGGCGCGCGAAGGACGCCACCGAGCTGACGCCCACCGCGATGGCGGCGTTGGTGGTGCCGAAGCCCAGCAGGATGATGATGCTGAGCATCAGCAGCAGGGCCGGGATGGCGAGCAGGACGTCGACGACCCGCATGATGACGTCGTCGACGACCCGCCCAGCGGAGCCGGCCAGGACGCCGAGCCCGGTGCCGACCACGAGCCCGACGCTGACCGCGAGCAGCGCGCCGAACAGGGAGTGGACCGAGCCGTGGATGACCCGGGCGAGCAGGTCGCGCCCGAGGGCGTCGGTGCCGAACGGGTGGGCCGGGCTGGGAGCCTGCAGCTTCTCCGCCGGCACGCCGGCGAGGGGGTCGTGCGCGGTGAACAGGCCCGGGGCGACGGCCCAGGCGAGGACCAGCGCGACGACCACGAACGAGACGACGACCGTGGGGTCGAGGGCACGCAGCCGGCCAAGGGGGGTCCGGCGGGTGGACGGGGCAAGCCGGGTGGACGAGGCGAGGCGGGTGGAGGGTGCGCCGTCGGTCAGTGTCGTGCTCATGCGGCCAGCGCAACCTTCTTCTTAGTGCGCGGGTCAAGGACGGGGTAGAGCAGGTCGACGAGGAGGTTGACGACGACGAACGTCACCGCCGCCACGAGCACGACGCCCTGCAGGACGGGGATGTCCTGCTGGGAGACGGCCTGCTCGGTGAGGCGGCCGACACCGGCACGCCCGAACACGGTCTCGGTCACCACGGCGCCGCCGATCAGCTCGCCGAGCAGCACGCCGGAGATGGTCAGCGTGGGCAGCAGGGCGTTGCGTGCGATCGTGCGTCTCAGGAGCCAGTGGGGGCTCGCGCCCTTGGCGGTGGTGACGGCGACGAAGGGCTGCAGCCGCACGTCGTCGATGCTGCGCACGAGGACCTGGGCCAGCGGCGCGGAGATCGGTACGGCCAGCGCGAGGACGGGGAGGATGAGCGCCTGGGCCGGGCTGGGCGCGATCACGGGCACCAGGCCCAGCTGGAACGAGAACACCTGGACCAGCACGATGGCCAGCCAGAACACCGGCACCGCGGCGAAGAGCGAGGGCACCGAGCGCAGCGCCCCGGCCAGCCACGCGAACGGGGCCAGCGTGGACAGGGCCGCGATGCCCACCGCGAGGAGAACGGCGAGGGCGAAGGCGCCGGCCGCGAGGGCCAGCGTGCCGGGCATCGCCTCCGCGATGAGCGTGGCCACCGGGGTGCCGTACTGCACCGAGTAGCCGAGGTCACCGGTCACGAAGCCGCCGAGGGCGACCAGGTACTGCTGGACCAACGGCACGTCCGCCCCGTAGGACTGCCGGATCGCGGCGATCTCCCCCTGCGAGAGGCCGAGCTCCGGGTTCTCGAACTTGATGAGCAGCGCGTCGCCCGGCAGGGCGTGCAACAGGGCGAAGCTGAGCGTGAAGGCCACGAGCAGGACCACCACGGACTGACCGACGCGGCCGAGGACGTATCGCACGGCACCTCCCCTTTCCCCAGCCGGAGCCGGTGTGATGAAGCCGAGGCCGGGAGCATCCGGCCAACCCGGGGCGGGCGGTGGGAGGCCCACCGCCCGCCCGGTGCGTGCTAGCGGTTGAGCCAGACGCCGTAGTACGTCGGGCGACCGACGGACTCGAAGCCCACACCCTCGACGTCCGGAGCGGCGCCGTAGACCTGCGGCTCCTCGAAGATCGGGATGTAGAGGGCCTGCTCGGTGAGGTAGTCCTGCACGGCCCCGGAGGCCTCGTCCCGCTTCGCGGGGTCGGGCTCGGCGGCCACTGCCTCGAGGAGCGCGTCGAGCGTGGCGTCCTCGGAGATCAGCACGTCGCGGTTCTCCGAGTGGAACTGGCTCTTGATGACATCGTGGTCCGCGCGTCCGACCATCGAGTGGTACAGCGGGGCCTTGAGCGGGTCCCGCGTCTCGGCCGTCACCGTCGCGATGTCGCCGGTCTTGACGTTGAGCTCGACGCCGATCTCCTTGAGCTGCTGGGAGACCAGCTCCAGGTTGGGCTTGGACAGCGGCTGCGCGGGCGAGGCGTAGACGTCGAGGGAGAGTCGCTCGCCGTCCTTCTCGCGGATGCCGTCCGCGGCGGGGGTCCAGCCGGCCTCGTCCAGGAGCCGCGCGGACAGGGCGGGGTCGTACGCGAGACCCGCGGACTCGTCCTTGTAGCCGCGTGCGGCCTTGCTGAGCTGGGAGGTGGCCGCCGGGTAGTTAGCGGTGTACACGGTGTCGACGACCTCCTGGGCGTTGACACCGTGCAGGAGGGCCTGGCGCACGCGCAGGTCGCTCAGGAGCGGGTTGCTCGCGCGCAGGGCGAGCCCGTTGTTCACGCCGCGGGTCTGCGGCGCGTACAGGTCCAGCCCGGCGGCCTCGACCTGGGCCTCGTCGTAGGCCTGCACGTAGCGTGCGACGTCGGCCTGGCCGGAGGTCAGCGACCCGATGCGCACGCTGTCCTCGGGGGTGATGACGATGTTGACGGCGTCGAGGTAGGCCCGGCCCTGGTGCTCCAGCGACGGCGGTGCCCAGTCGTAGTCCTCCCGCGCCTCGAGGCGGATCTGGGTGCCGAGCTCCTCCTGGGCCACGACGAACGGGCCCGAGCCGATGAGGTCGGTGGCGCTGCCGGCGCCGAGCTCCTCGAGGCTCTTGTCCAGGGTCTCGGCGGAGAGCAGGCCGGAGTTGATGGTCGAGGTGGCCTGGAGGAAGCCGGGGGCCGGGGCGGCGAAGTGGAACGTCACCGTGTCCTCGTCCACGACGTCGCTCGAGGCGTAGTTGTTGATCGCCTCGGAGACGGTCAGGCCCAGGTCGGGATTGCCGAGGCCGTAGGTGTCGAAGTTCTTCGCGACCACCTCGGCGTCCAGCGCGGTGCCGTCCGAGAAGGTGACGCCGTCGCGCAGGTTGAAGGTGTACTCGGTGGCGTCGGCGTTCACCTCCCAGTCGGTGGCGATCCAGGGCTCGATCTTCAGGGTCTCGGGGTTCTGGTAGGTGAGCCGGTCGGTGATGTTGTTGACCAGCCCGCCGTTGGGGTAGTAGCCGGCCTGCGGCGGGTAGAGGTTCGTGTGCGGGTTGGGCTCGAGGTAGGTCAGCTCGCCGCCGATGACCGGCTCGCCGGCCGGCTCCTCGGCGCCGTCGCCGGCCGCTTGGGACTGGCTCGAGCACGCAGCGAGCAGCGAGGCGGCGCTGATCAGCACGACGGCGGTGGTTCTGCGGCGTAGACGCCCGGACTGGTGGAGGGACATCGGTGTTCTCCTGGCTCGAAAAGGCATGGGTTCGCCGCGCAGGTGCCGGGGACGGCCGCGCACGGCACAGACGGGGGCCGCCCGCCGGATGGGCGCGGACGGGTACGGCAAGAAAGCCGCAGAAGGCGGGTCAGGGGGCGGGCGTCAGCACGTCACGGCCGCAAACGCGGCACGGCCGCGAGCGCGGCACGACGGCCACGCACTGCCACACGGCGGCGGCAGGCTCGAGGAGCCGGGTGCGGCCGGTACGCGTGGGCCGGCGACGCCGCCGGCGGGGTGGTGTCCTGGGCCGGGATCAGGCGGCGCAGGACCCGGGCATACAACAACAGCAGCCCGGCGTGGGACGACAGCAGGAGGCGCTGCCCTGGGGCGCGCCGTCATGGAGGGTGCGGGTCGAGATGCCCGTGCTGCCCTTCATCGTTCCTCCGTCGTGGTCCGGGGAGCAGATCCGGCGGTGACCGGGCTCCCGTGGTGAGGACACTGCCATGGATTCCGGACCGGTAGGACCGAAGTCCCGGTCGTTCTCAGGATCCGAGACCCACACGCTGCTGCGTCCCAACCGTCTCCTGCCTCGATACGCGCCGGGCAGGAGCTCGTGTCTCCGGGGCCGTGCCCTACCGTCGCTGCTGTCCCGGCCCTGACCGCGGCCCACCCGTCCCGGCAGGTACCGAGGCGGGACGTCAAGAGGAAGGACGAGCGTGAGCATCGAGCCGACCACCCTGACCCTGGTGGAGGCACCGCCTCAGGGGCTCAGCGCCGAGGAGTTCAAGGCCGTCTTCCGGCACCACCCCGCAGGTGTGGCCGTCATGACCCTGCGCACCCCGGACGGGCCCGTGGGCTTCACCGCGACGTCGGTCATCTCGGTCTCCGCCGACCCGCCGATCCTGGCGTTCTCGTTGGCCGCGAGCTCGTCCAGCCGCCCGGCCGTGGAAGACGCCGAGAGCCTGGTGGTCAACTTCCTGGCGGCGGGTCAGCAGCACGTCGCCGCCCGGTTCGCCCGGCGAGGCGTCGACCGCTTCGCGACCACCACCTGGGCCCCGCTCCCCACCGGGGAACCGGTGCTCGAGGGCACCACCGCGTGGCTGCATGGCCTGGTCGAGAAGCGGATCCCGGTCGGCGACAGCCTGCTCGTCACCGTCCGGGCCGTCCGAGCCGGCCGCGGCGGCACCGACCGCCCACTCACCTACGTCGACCGCACCTACCACCGGCTCGGCCGGCACAGCCGACTTGGGCTGAACGGTCCGGACCACTGACCGGAGCCGAACATCAAGTACCCCTCGTGGCAAGCGCCTGCGAGGATATCGGGCATGCCTGCTCGCATACGGCCGCACGTCGTGGCCGCGCTCGCGCTGGTCGCCGTCGGTGGACTGACGGCCTGCACCGGCACGCCGGATCCCGCGGCGGCCGCCGCCCTGGCCCTGCTCCGCTCGGGCCTGACCACCGACTCCCCCATGGGTTGCACCCCCACGGCGGTCGCGGACGGACGCGAGTTCTCCAACTACCCCGGCTTCCCGGCCGACGCCGTCGGGCCGACCACGCTGGAGGGCGTCATCGCGACGTCCTGCAACACCGCCCTGATCGGCGCCCGGGACCGGGTCGACGCCGACGACCTCGCCGCCGCCGCAGCCTCCCTCGGGCTGGGCGTCGCATTGGACGCCGGGGTGCCCACCCTGGCGGGCGAGGTCCCCACGGATGCCACCGGCACCGAGCACGCCGCCTCGATGATCGGACAGGGGCGAATCGTGGCCTCACCTCTCGCCATGGCCACGGTCGCGGCGAGCGTCGCCGCCGGGTCGCGCGTCAGTCCCGTGCTGGTCACCGACGTCGGCAGCGAGCCGCCCGCGGCAGCCACCGACAGCCCTGTCGAGGCGGCCACCGACGGCGTTTCCGCCCCCGCTCCCCTGACCGATGACGAGGCCGCGGCACTGCGACGGATGATGCGCGCGGTGGTCACCGGCGGCACCGCGTCCTTCCTGGCCGACGTTCCCGGAGGCGAGGTCTTCGCCAAGACCGGGACCGCCGAGTTCGGTGCCGAGGAAGCCGCCGGCGCGCACGCCTGGATCGTCGGCTTCCAGGACGACCTGGCGGTCGCTGCCCTGGTCGAGGACGGATTCTCCGGGGCAGCCACCGCCGGCCCGCTGCTCGAGGAGCTCCTCCGCGCGGCGCGCTGAGCCGGCGGGAGCGTGCGTGCACTAGCTCCACCAGTGGAAGCGTGCGCTTAGCGGCGCCGGCGCGCCCGCACCTGGGCGAGGTCGTCGCGGTGGACGACGGCCCGTGGGTGCTGGTCGAACCCGTCGACGAGCTGGTGGCTGGACTTGCCCATGATCTCGGGGATCTCGGCGGCGCCGTAGGCGGTCAGCCCACGCGCGACGACGCCGTCGGGCCCCACCAGCTCCACGACGTCGCCGGCCTCGAAGTCGCCGTCCACACCCACCACGCCGGCGGCCAGCAGCGAGCGCTTGCCGTCGGTGACGGCGCGCGCGGCGCCGGCGTCGAGGTGCAGGCGGCCGCGCACCTGGGCGGCGTGGGCGAGCCAGAGCCGCCGGGCGGACTTGCGCTTGCCGGTGGCGGCGAACCAGGTGCCCACCTCCTCCCCCGCCAGCGCGGGGGCGATGTTGGCGGTGGAGGTGAGGACCACGGGGATGCCGGAGCCGGTGGCGATCGAGGCGGCGTCGAGCTTGGTGATCATGCCGCCGGTCCCGATGTCGCTGCCACGGCCGGTCACCTCGACCCCGGCCAGGTCGGCCGAGGTCGTCACCGACGGGATCAGCCGGGTGCCGGGCCGGGACGGCGGGCCGTCGTAGAGGCCATCGACGTCGGTGAGGAGCACGAGGGCGTCCGCGCGCACCAGGTGCGAGACGAGCGCGGCGAGCCGGTCGTTGTCACCGAAGCGGATCTCGTCGGTGGCCACCGTGTCGTTCTCGTTGACGATCGGGACGACGCCGAGGGTCAGGAGCCGCTCGAGAGCCCGTTGGGCGTTGGCGTAGTTGGTGCGCCGGATGAGGTCCTCGGCGGTGAGCAGCACCTGCCCCACCCGCCGGCCGTGGTAGGCGAATGCCTCGGTGTAGCGCGCCACGAGGATGCCTTGCCCGACGCTCGCGGTGGCCTGCGCCGTCGCCAGGTCCTTGGGCTTGCCGGGCAGCCCGAGCGGCATGATGCCGGCCGCGATGGCGCCGGAGGAGACGAGGACGACCTGCTGGCCCGCGGCGCGCCGATCGGCGAGCACCTGCACGAGGTGGTGGAGCACGGGCAGGTCGAGGCGGCCGTCCGGTGCGGTCAGGGACGACGAGCCCACCTTGACGACGATGCGCGGGGCCGTCGCCACGTCGGAACGGTTGACCAGATGGTTCACGCCGCACATCATCGCGCACGTCGGACGTCGCGGGCCGCGCCCGTCCAGCGGCGGCGGGCTCGCGGCGCTCGTCCGACGACGACGGAGACCGCGTTCATCGGGCCCGTCCGTGCCCTTCACTTGTCCCCCATGGTGGTCCGGTGCAGAATCTGGCCAGAACGCAGTGTGGACGGGCGGGACGCCGCCGAGGACGACGGCGACCGGTCGAGCAACGCGCCACGCGGGGGCCGACCGGCACCCGCCGGACCAGGACGGCGGTGGTCGACGTGAGGCTGTGGTCGACGTGAGCACACCTGCACCTCTGACCGAAGAGCTCCTCGAGGCCTTCCGCCGCCGCGTGGGTGGGACGATGTTTCTCGCCGGCGAGCCCGGCTATGACGACGCCCGGCGCGTGTGGAACGGGATGATCGACCGCCGGCCGATCGCCGTCGTGCGCGCCGCGACGGTCGGAGACATCGGCGCCGTCGTGGACTTCGCCCGGGACATGGGTCTGCCGCTGGCCGTGCGCGGCGGGGGGCACGGTGTGGCGGGCCACGGCACGGTCGACGGTGGGATCGTCCTCGACCTAGGGAGCCTGCACTTCGTGGAGGTCGACGCGGCCGCCGGGACCGTCACGGCCGAGCCGGGCGCGACCCTCGCGGACCTCGACGCCGCGACCGCCGTCCACGACCTCGCGGTGCCCCTCGGCGTCGTGTCGATGACGGGGGTGGCCGGTCTGACGGTCGGCGGCGGCATCGGCTGGCTCACCCGTGCGCACGGCCTGACGGTCGACAACCTGATCGCGGCGGACGTCGTCACCGCCGGTGGCGGGACGGTCCACGCGAGCGCCGAGGAAAACCCGGACCTGTTCTGGGGCATTCGGGGCGGCGGCGGCAACTTCGGGGTCGTCTCCTCCTTCACCTTCCGCGCGCACCCGCTGCCACCCCTGGTCTACGCCGGGAACCTCGTCTACTACGAGGACCGGTGGATCGACGCGCTGCGCGCCTGGGAACAGTGGACGGCGGACCTGCCCGACGAGATGCAGTCGATCATCAGCTTCCTGGTCCCGCCGCCCGCCTGGGAGCTGGGCGACGCGCCGGTCATGCTCGTCGGGTTTGCGTGGGCCGGCTCGGACCACGAGGAGGGGGCCGCCGTCATCGCCCCGCTGCGGGCCGCCGCGACGGCGGACGTGGAGCTGGTCGAGCCGGTGCCGTGGCCGGCATGGCAGGGCCAGGCGGACGTCCTGTTCCCACGGAACTCACGCGCCTACTGGAAGAACACCGCCTTCGACCGGCTCGACGACGAGGTCATCGAGGCGATCGTGGTGCGCGCCGCCGAGCAGACCTGGCGGGGCACCGGGTTCGACATCCACCACATGGGCGGCGCGTCCGCCCGCGTGCCGGAGGACGCCACCGCCTTTCCCACCCGCGCCGCGCGCTACTGGCTCAACGTGTACGGCTTCTGGTCCGACCCGGCCGACGACGCCGAGCGGGGCGCGTTCGTGCGTGCCTTCGCCGCCGACATGGAGCCGTTCTCCACCGGCGCCCAGTACGTGAACTTCGTGGGCGTGGACGACCCCGGGGACCGCCACGGCCCGGCCGCACGCATCTGGGACGCGGAGAAGCTCGACCGGCTGCGGGCCCTCAAGCGCCGGTTCGACCCCGGGAACCTCTTCCGGCTGAACCACAACATCGCGCCGGAGTGATCTGGTCAGGCAGGAGTGATCGGGGCCGGCTGGAGCGACCGGTCACGCAGAACCGAAGTCGTTGATCGAGAACTCGGCGCCCAGCGGGTCCACTAGAGCCGCCGACCACATCCCGAAGCCCTCGGTTGGCGCCCGCAGCACCTGTCCGCCGACGGCCAGCGCCGTGTCGACCGTGGCCCGGGTGTCGTGGACGTTGAACTCCACGCCCCAGCGGGCCGGGGCGGGGGCCGTCTCGAGCCAGGCGACGATGTCGGTGAAGCCCGCGGGCGAACCGCCCTCCTCGTGCCCCTTCTTCCATCCGGGGTTGTCCGCGTCGACGACGTCGCCGTAGCCGGGCAGGCACAGCATCGTGGCGGTGGACCCGCCGAAGTCGGCGGCCGCGACACGCCACCCGAAGACTGCCCCGTAGAACGTCTCGGCGGCGTCGAGGTCAGGCGTGCGCAGCGTGTTGAAGTTCCACGTGCCCGGGGCGTTCACGAGCTGCGCGCCGGGGTGCGCGGACGGCGCCCAGACACCCACCCCGGCGCCGGCAGGGTCGGTCAGCATCAGGGCGCGGCCGTCGGGCGGCACGGTGAGGTCCCGCTCGACGGCGGCCCCGCCCTTGGCGATGGCCTCGGTCGCGGCGCGGTCGGCGTCGTCGACCCGGACGAAGGTCCGCCAGCTCGCCGGTCCCACACCGGTGCCCGCGATCCCCGCGACGTCCACCCCGTCGAGGCGGGCCCAGCGGTACGTGCCGTCGCCGTCGGACGAGAGGTCCTCGAACTGCCACCCGAACACGGTGCCGTAGAAGGCCGCGGCCCTGCCGGGGTCCGGCGAGGCGAGGTCGACCCAGCACGGGACGCCAGGGACGTAGGTCTTGGCCACGGAACCTTCCTCTCGTCGGTCCACGAGGGCCGGCTCGCCCGGCTCAGGTCGCCGCCCACACCCCGACCTCGTTACCGCTGGGATCGGCGAAGTGGAACCGCCGACCACCGGGGAAGGTGTAGGGCTCGACGAGCACCCGGCCACCGGCCGCCGTCACGGCCGCCGCCGTGCGGTCGAGGTCCTCCGAGTACAGCAGCACCAGCGGGCCTCCGGCGCGCACGTCGGTGCTCACGGTCAGGCCACCCATCTCCGGCCCGCCAGGTGAGCCGCGGAACCCCGCGTACGCCGGCCCGTAGTCCTGGAACACCCACCCGAACGCAGCGGTGTAGAACGCCTTGGCGGCCTCGATGTCCGTGACGGCGATCTCGACGTAGTCGATGGCGTGGTGGCGATGCCCGTCATCGCCGGCCGCGACACCCTCAGCCATGTCCGCCCCTGCGGTGCTTGGCCCTGGCGGTCTCCTCACCCGGAGCGGAGTCCCGGTGCGCGCTCGCGGCCGGGTCTCCCCCGCCCTCGTCTCCGTGGACGCTCGGTGACAGGCCCAGGTCGTCCGCGGTGTCCGTCGCGTCCTCCGCACCACCGAAAGTCAGGTCGGCGGCACCCGGCTTCTGTTCCTTCTTCTCCATGGCTCAACCGTGGCACCGCGCGTGCCATCCGGCACCCCCGGGCGTCAGCGCTGGAGGAGCGCCGCTGCGGAGATGCCCTCCCGGGTGCGCCCGTCACCGAACGTCGACGAGACCATGACATCTCGCCGAGAAGATGACATCTCGCGGGCAAAGGGGGGCGCGACGGCGGGGGGCTACTGCTCGTCGTCCGGCTTCGTCCAGCGGCCGGACTCCCGCTCGGTCCACAGCTCGTCCCGGGCCGCGGCCTTGGCGTCCATGAGGTCGTGGTAGCCGCGGCGCTTCTCGGCGCGGGTGGGCCGGGCGGTGTCCTCCAGGCGCAGGTCCGTCCCGCGGGGGCCGAGCAGCTCGGCACCGGTCTGCAGGGTGGGCTCCCAGTCGAACACGACACCACCCTCTACGGGTCCGATGACCACGGTGTCGCCGCCGACGGCGCCGGCCTTGTAAAGATGGTCCTCGACGCCGACCTTCGCCAGCCGGTCGGCGAGGTAGCCGACGGCCTCGTCGTTGTTGAAGTCGGTCTGCCGCACCCAGCGCTCCGGCTTGGCGCCGCGGACCTGGTAGAACACCCCGTCGGGCCCGTTCTGGCGGGTGACGATGAAGCCGGCGTCGTCGACCGCCTTGGGGCGCAGGATGACGCGGGTGGCCTCGGCGACGGGCGCCTCAGCGCGTGCCTTGGCCACGATCTCGGCCAGGGCGAAGGAGAGCGGGCGCAGCCCCTCGTGGCTCGCCGTCGAGACCTCGAAGACCCGCAGCCCGCGGGCCTCGAGGTCGGGGCGGACCATCTCCGCCAGCTCGCGGGCCTCGGGCACGTCGATCTTGTTGAGCACCACCACCCGGGGGCGTTCCATGAGCGGCACCCGCCCACCGGCGATGTCCAGGTCCCCGGCGTAGGCGCCGAGCTCGGTCTCGATGGTGTCGAGGTCACTGACGGGGTCGCGGCCGGGCTCGAGGGTGGCGCAGTCCAGCACGTGCACGATGACCGCGCAACGCTCGATGTGCCGCAGAAACTCCAGACCCAGGCCCTTGCCCTCGGAGGCGCCGGGGATGAGGCCGGGCACGTCGGCGACGGTGTAGCGCTCCTCGCCGGCCTGCACCACGCCCAGGTTGGGCACCAGGGTGGTGAAGGGGTAGTCGGCGATCTTCGGGCGCGCGGCGGACATGGCCGCGATGAGGGACGACTTGCCGGCGCTGGGGAAGCCGACGAGCGCGACGTCGGCCACAGACTTCAGTTCCAGGACGAGATCGACCGTCTCGCCCTCCTCGCCGAGAAGGGCGAAGCCCGGCGCCTTGCGGCGCGGCGACGCGAGGGCGGCGTTGCCCAGGCCACCGTGGCCCCCGGAGGCCGCCACGAACCGGGTGCCCGCGCCCACGAGGTCGGCGAGCACCTCCCCGTCGGCGGACTTCACGACGGTGCCGTCGGGCACGGGGAGGATCAGGTCCTCGCCGGTCTTGCCGGCGCGCATGTCGCCGGCGCCCTGGGTGCCGGAGGTGGCCCGCTGGTGGGGGGCGTGGTGGTAGGCGAGCAGGGTGGTGGTCTGCGGGTCGACCACGAGCACGACGTCGCCGCCGCGGCCGCCGTTGGCGCCGTCGGGGCCGGCCAGGGGCTTGAACTTCTCGCGCCGGATGGACGCGACCCCGTTCCCGCCGTTGCCGGCGGCCACGTGGAGCACCACGCGGTCTACGAAGGTGGCCATCGCCGTCGTCCTCTTTCTTGCCTCAGTTGGTGGCAGGGTGCCCGGCAGCCAGGTGGCGCCGGCCCGTACCCAGTCTGCCTGCCGGGACCGGCGGCGGACATGCGACAGGGGCGGACGGCGTCACGCCGTCCGCCCCTGTTCGAGCGTCTCGTGTGTGGCTCAGGCGTCGACCAGGACCACGTCGACGACCTTGCGCCCACGGCGGGAGCCGAACGCCACGGCGCCGGCCTCGAGGGCGAACAGGGTGTCGTCCTTGCCACGGCCGACGTTGTTGCCGGGGTGGAAGTGCGTGCCGCGCTGGCGCACGATGATCTCGCCGGCCTTGACGACCTGACCGCCGAAGCGCTTCACACCGAGGCGCTGCGCGTTGGAGTCGCGGCCGTTCCGGGAGGAGCTGGCGCCCTTCTTGTGTGCCATCTCGAACCTGCTTTCGTTCTCGTCTTCGTCAGGAGGAACGGGCCCGTGGGGGCCGCGGACTTACTTGATACCGGTGACCTTGAGGCGGGTCAGCTTCGAGCGGTAACCCATGCGCTTGCGGTAGCCGGTCTTGTTCTTGTACTTCATGATCGAGATCTTCGGGCCCTTCTCGGCCCGCACGATCTCGGCAGTCACCTTGACCTTGTCCAGGTCGCCGGCGGCCGTGGTGACCTTGTCACCGTCGACGAGCATGATCGGCTCGAGCTCGACGGTCTCGCCGACCTCACCGGTCAGCTTGTCGACGACGACGACGTCGCCGACGGACACCTTCTCCTGACGGCCGCCGGCCTTGACGATCGCGTACACCACGTTGCTGCTCATCTCTGTCGTTTCGGCTGTGTTCTCCACGCACCTGCGCCCGGCCGCACGGCGGTCAGGGGGACACGCAAGAATTAATTCGCGGCGCACCGGGAGGGGCGCACCGACGCTCTAGGTTACGGGAGCCATGGCCCCTGGGCAAATGTCAGCGGCCCCGTGGCCCGTCCGTCGCCGTGTGGGATCTGGCACATACGGACCTGCGAGAACCCTCGCCAGCATACGTCGAACCCGCGCCAGCATACGTCGGCGCTGGTTGGGCCCTGGCGCAGACAGGGCCCCACTACGCTTCCGGCTCATGAGGTACACCGAGGAGATCGAGATCGCCCTGCCCCGCGACGAGGTGGTCCGCCTCTTCACCGACCTGGCGAGCCTGCCCAAGTGGCAGAAGGGCCTGCAGTCGGTCGGGCTGCTCTCCGGCGAGGCGTTTCAGGTCGGTGCGCGCACCCGGCTCGTGTTCCTCACGGGGAAGCGGCGCATGGAGATGATCGAGACGATCACCCACAACGCGCTGCCCGAGGCGCTGCACGCTGTCTACGACACCAAGGGTGTGCACAACGTCTGCGAGAACTACCTCACCGAGGTCGCGCCGGACCGTACCCGGTGGGTCACCCCCAACGTGTTTGAGTTCAGCGGCCCGATGAGGATCATCGGCCTGCTGTTCGGCCGCTCGTTCTCGAAGGAGACGAGAGAGCAGATGCGCCGGTTCAAGGAGTTCGCCGAGCACGGCACCGATGTGCGCGGCTGAGGCCGACGGCGTCGGCCGGCGTGCTCGAGGGCGCGCCGGCATCTCGACACCTACCTCGACACGGAGGCCGAGCGGTACCTGACCACCGATGAGCGCGTCCTCGTCGACGCCGAGCGGCAGCTCGACCCGGCCGGCGCGGTTGCCCGGGTGACGGGGCCTGAGGCACTGGTGGCCACGCTGTCGGGTTTCCTCGACCCGGCGTGGGTGATGCCTGACCCTGCCGACGCCCGCACTCAGCTGCACGTGGTCGAGGGCCTGGTCCGCTGGATCGTCGGACGCGGGCTCGTGGAGCAGGAGGGCATGGCTTGCTACCTCCTCGAGGTCGAGGTGAGCCTGGCCCACGCCGTTGACGTCGTCCGGGAGCGGAGCCGACCCGACGTCGGCTCGGAGAGTGCGCCGCCGTCAGCAGGAGCCGCCGTCACCGACTGACCGGGCGCGTTCCTCGCTGGGCGACTCAGTCCGTCAGCTCAGCCAGCGCCACGGCCACCCGGGTGGGACCGGTGATGACCTCGGCGACGAGCCCGATCGTCGCCGGATCGTCCAGCGCCGCGCAGATCACCCGGGCGACGTCCTCACGCGGCACGGGCCCGTGGCCCGTCTCGCGCGCCATCGTCACGGTCCCGGTGCCGGGCTCGTCGGTAAGGCCACCGGGCCGGATGATCGTCCAGTCGAGGTCGCGGGCCATGAGGTCCTCGTCGGCGGCCTTCTTCGCGTCGAGGTACGCGGCGAACACCTCCTCCTGTCCAGGCGCGCTGCCGGTCGCGGCGCCCATGGCCGAGACCATGACGTAGCGGCGCACGCCGGCAAGCTCCGCGGCGTCAGCGAGCAGGGCCGCGGCGGCGCGGTCGACGGTGTCCTTCCGGGCTGCCCCGCTGCCCGGGCCCGCCCCGGCCGCGAAAACCACCGCGTCTGCGCCGCGCAGGATCGGCGCCAGCTCCGCGGCGCTCTGGCGCTCCAGGTCGAAGACCACCGGCTCGGCACTGACGTCGGTGAGGTCCGCGGCGTGGTCGGGGTTACGGATCAGGCCGACCACCTCGTCCCCTCGGGTGGCGAGCTGCCGCTCGAGGATGCGGGCGATCTTGCCGTGCCCACCGGCGATGACGACTCTCATGGAGCCGACGTTACGGCGTCCTGCCGCGACGCGGCCAACCGCCGTCACCTTCGGGCATCACTCACGGACGGCACCCTCAAGCATCCCCTGGATGAACTGCCGCTGGAGGAACAGGTAGAGCACCACCACGGGCAGGGCTACGAGCACCGCGCCGGCGGCCAGCAGTGTGGTGCCCTGCACGTACTGTCCCTGGAACAGCGCCAGGCCGAGCGGTGCGGTGCGCAGCTGGGCGTTGGGCGACATGACGAGGGGGATGAGGAACTCGTTCCACGTCCACATGAACGTCAGCAGCACCAGCGTCACGACCGCGGGGCGCGCCACGGGTACGAGCACCTGCCACAGCACCCGGTGGTGGCCTGCGCCGTCCAGCCGCGCCGCCTCGATGAGCGAGCGGTTGGCGCCGCGGAAGTAGGCCCGCATCCAGAACGTGCCGAAGGCGACCGACTGGGCCACCTGCGGCAGCGCGATTGCCCAGACCGTGTTGGTCAGCCCCACCGCCTGGAAGTCGAAGAACAGCGGCACCACGATCGCCTCGGTGGGCACCATGAGGCCGAGCAGGAAAAGGTAGAAGACGGCCTGGGCGCCCCGGAACTCGAAGGCGCCGAGCGCGTAGCCGGTCATGATCGAGCACACCGTGGCCAGGGTGACGACGATGACGGCGACGACCACGGAGTTGAGCATGTACTCGCCGAACCGGCCCTGCTCCCACGCCCGGGCGAAGTTCTCCAGGTGGATCGGCCCGCCGGTGGCGGCGTCCTGCGGGGTCTCGGGCGACAGCGCCGTCTGCAAGATGGTGAGGATCGGGGTCAGCGCGATGACCCCGAACACGACGAGGATGAGGTAGTTGCCGGTCCGCTCGGCCGCCGAGACCCTCATCGTTCCCGCTCCCCGATCCGGTTCACGAGCAGGTTGATCGCGAAGATCAGCACCGTCAGGACGACGGCGACGGCGGCCGCCGAGCCCACCTCGCCGAGCTGGAACGCGCGGCGGTAGACCTCGAAGCTGGGCACGGTGGTGGTGTTGCCTGGGCCTCCCGAGGTGGTGACGTAGACCAGGTCGAAGGTCTTCAGCGCGGCGATGATGGTCAGTGTCAGCGCCACCACGATCTCCGCTCGCACGGAGGGCAGAGTGATGGCGAGGAACTGGCGCACCGCGCCTGCGCCGTCGAGCGTGGCGGCCTCGTACAGCTCGCCGGGCACGCGGGACATGCCCGCCATGAGGAGCACCGTGACCAGGCCGGTGGACACCCAGGTCCCGATCAGGCCGACGGCGGGGAGCGTGAGGGTGAAGTCCCCCAGCCAGGTGCGCGTCCAGGAGTCCAGGCCAACGGCCCGCAGGACGTCGTTTAGGAGCCCGGTCGGAGCGTAGATCTGCCGCCACGCGACAGCCACGACGACCATCGCGATGACTTGGGGCAGGAACACGATGGTGCGGAAGAAGCCGAGGCCGCGCACCCTGCCCCGGGTGAGCACGGCCGCCAGGACCAGACCGATCCCCAGGGGCAGCACCGCGAAGAAGAAGATGAGCACGAGGGCGTGCGCGAAGGCGGCGCGCAGGGTGTCGTCGGTGAGGACGTCGGCGTAGTTGAACAGGCCGACGAACTTCCCGAGCGTCAGGCCGTCCCAGTCGTACAGCGAGATCTGGACGGCCCGCCCCAGCGGGTAGATCAGGAAGAGCGCGTAGACAACCAGGCCCGGCAGCAGGAACCCGTACGGGGCGAGCCCGTACTTGCTGCGCCGGCGCGCCGGGGCGGGGCGCGCGCCGCCCCGCCCCGGTGCGTCAGCCGTTGGACGCGACGAACTCGGCATAGTCCGCTTCGACGCTCTCGGTGAACTCCTGCGGGGTGGACTCACCGGCCATCAGCGCCTGCAACGCCTGCCCGATCGTGGTGTTCATCGTCGGGGTCGCGTTGTCGAGGTAGGGCAGCAGCTGGCCCTTCTCGGTCGCCTGGCCGTAGGCGGTGAAGACGTCGGCCTGGACCCCGCCTTCCGGGGTGTTCGCCGCGGTGTCCACCACGGGCATGTTGCCGGTCTCGGCGAGGATCTTGGCGGCGTCCTCGCTGGTGAGGAAGTCGATGTAGGCGGCGGCGACGTCCGGGTTCTCGGCCTTCGAGGTGACGGCGAAGGGGATGCCCGTGCCACCGGTGGTCACCGGGCCCTGCCCGGCCTCGACGGGTGGCGGGGCGAAGAAGCCGACGTCGTCGCCCATCTTCGACTCGAGGTCAGCGGCCAGCCAGGACCCGCCGATGAGGTACGCCCCGCCGCCCTCGGCGAGTGACTGCCAGGCGGCGTCGTAGTCGGTGCCGTTGAAGCCGTCGTTGAAGAAGCCGTTGGTGGCCCAGTCCTGGATCTTCGTGGCTGCCTCGACGTTGGGCTCGGTGGTCCAGCTGGCGCCCTCGTTGCCGAAGCCGAGGGTGAGGATCTCCTCGGTGGGGACCGTGGCGCCCTGGATGGGGCCGAAGACGTGAAGCGCGGGCCACTGCTCGATGTTGCCGAGGAGCAGCGGCGTCTGGCCGGCGTCCTTGATGGTCTGCAGCTGTGCCTCGAAGTCGGCCCAGGTCTCGGGCACCTGCAGGCCGAGCTCGGCAAGCTTGGCCTTGGAGTAGAACACCCCGACGATCTCGCCGACCTGCGGCAGCCCGTAGACCGACCCCTCACCCCAGGTGGCGCCGTCCTCGGAGAAGCGGGTGTACTGCAGCACGCTGTCGGAGAACCGGTCCTGCCAGCCGTAGGCCTCGGCGTAGGCGTCGAGTGAGATGAGCTGACCGGCAGCGACGTACTGACCCATCTGGGAACGGGAGTTGTTGGCCTGTGTGACGTCCGGGGCGTCGGCGCCGGTGAGGGCCAGCCGCAGGGTGGTGTTGAGGTCGTCGGTGGACTGCGTGACCCGGTCGATGGTGATGTTTGGGTACTTCTCCTCGAACGCGGCGTTGAGGCGCTCGATCTGCTCGTTCTGGCCGCCGCGGACCTCCTGGTCCCACACGGTCAACGTCTGGTCCTCGAGCCCGGAGATGTCGGTGACGATCTCGGCCGGCTCCCCCGCGTCGGTGGTCTCGTCCGACGCGGTGTTGGATCCGGGGGCGCACGCCGCGAGCGCGAGTGCGGTGGCCGCGAGCACGGCGGCGCCGGTGGCGACGCGCTTGGGACGCACGGTTCTGCTCATGATGCTGTTCTCCTGTCTGGTGCCAGTGCACCATTCTGGAGGAGCATCTCGCCTCCGCAGGCCAGGTGCCCACATCTCGTCCGGCGTGGGGCGTGTTTACCGTGCGGAGAACGGCACTCAGCCGTGGGTCAGCGCGACCGCCGCGGTTCGCACTTCGAATGGCGTCGACGACTCCGTGGTGGTCGCGAGCCCGAGAACTGGTTGCCATACCCCTGAGCCAGCGACCTGGAACTCCCCCGCCCACCGCGTGCTGAGCGTGACATGCGCACCGCCCGTGGCTTTCGCGTAGGCATGGCTGACCGTGTGGTCGGGGAAGGGCGCGCCCGGGTCCGTTGTGCGTATCGGCGCCGAGCCATCGCCAAAGTCCCAGGTGAAGTCCACCGGGGTCACTCGGACGTCGACGGGAGTGTCGAGGACGACGGTGCTGAGGGTCTGGTCGGTGGCCTCGGTCCAGACGATGGTCTCGATGTTGACCAGGACCCAGCCCTGGCTGGGTTGGACGGTGAGGCCGCCGGGTGAGATCAGGAGGCGCTGAATGTCGCTGGCGGTGAAGACGATGGGCGTCACCGGTTCAGTAGTGCCTGGCGGAAGGGTGACGGTTGCATCAATGGGATTGACGGCCCACTCCTCACAGCCTGGAGTTGTTACGGTTCCCGTCGTCGGGTCAAACGTCGTCGACTCGGTGCATTCTGGTGGGGGTTGTACGAACCTCGGTGATTCTATTGGCCTTCCCCGTCCACCAGGCCGACCACCTCGATCGGGCGTTGCACCAGGTCTGGTAGCTCTAATGTCTACCCCGTCGTCCTTCGCTTCACCTTCGACCCCCGCCGGCGATGTACCGGACGCGAGAGGAGCGGCGATGGCCAACCCACAGAGCGCAATAATGAGACTCGCAACGATGCGTGTAAATGGTCGCCCCAACAGCATTCGTTCAGCCCGCCTCTCCCTCACCCGACCGGACATCGATGCCGCGCACTAGCCATTTCGTTTCTTGATTTAGCAGTGCAACATCGAACTCGACGAGCGTGCCATCGTGGCTCGCGATCACTAGGCCGCTTGAGTCAACGCGCCTGAGCGCCTCCTCGTGAGCGTCAAGCCAAACTACGAAAAAGTCGCCATCACTACTCGGTGCGCGCGAGTCCAAGAAATTGAACACGAGTCGGCCGCCGGCTTGGTGACCGCCTTCTTGAGTAAGTTTTCGTGCGGATTCTGAAGCGCTGGCACAGAATGTACAATCGGGGTGAGACATCGCTTCCCACTCGGCGAGGTCTCCGGTGGCGTACACGTACGGATACAGCTCGAGGAAGTACTGAGCCGCCGCTTCCGCACCGGCGACGTCGTCACGCCGCATTGCGTCGGGCGGCGTCGGCTTCTCCACTTCGGGAGTCAGATCGGCGGTCTCAGTTGACTCCGTCGACTCAGACGGTTCGGGAGACATGGTCGCGCTTGACGGGGTCGGCTCCGCCGGGTCGGCGTTCGCGCTGCACGCAGCCAGCATCATGACGGCAGCCACTACCGCTACGGCGTGCGCCATCGCCCGCCGTCGCCCCTCCCCCAGAGCCATGGGCCGACCGTAGCGGCGTAGACCATTCCCGGCCAGAGATTCGAGAAACTGTGGACGCACACCTCAGACAGCCGGGATGCGCACCATCGCACCAAAAACCACACCGGCAACAACGAAGGCCGGCACCCACAATGGGTGCCGGCCTCCGCCGTCGGGAATCTGCCGCTTACTTCTCGGGCAGCTCCAGCGTGACGATCTTGGTCTCTCCCGGAGTGACGACACCGCTGGAGACAGCCCGTCGGCTTCGCCGACGCTTCGGCGCTGCCGGCTCAGCAGCGGCCACGACAGGCGAGGCCGCCTCCTCGACGGGTGCCGTGCCCTCGACAGGCGCGGGCCCGCCGTCGGCCGCCACAGTCTCCTCGACCACCACAGCGCCACCTTGCTCCGCCGCAGCAGCAGTCTCCGCAGCGGGGGCGTTGACAGCGGCGACATCGGTCGCGGTCTGCTCCCCGACCGGCGGCAGGACGGCCGCCGCGCCGATGACCCCGGTCGTGACGGGGCGGGACCGCTCGGCGACGGTAGAGGCAGCACGATCCGCGGCGGGCGCCGGGTCGGCGGCCGGGGCAGGCACAATAGCCGGAGCGGGCGACGTGGCCGACTCACCCACCGGCGCCTTGCCCTTCTCCCCGTCGATCTCGTGGTGCGCGCTGGCGGCAGCGGCGGCGATCGTCGCGAGGGTGGCCTTGACGGCCTCCCGCGCCTTCACGGCAGCCGGGTCCTCGGCCGGTGCCTCGGGCTCGGGCACGGTCTCGACGGGTGCCTGGGCTCCGCCGCGCCGGCCACCGCGGCGACGCGCGGCGCCGTCGTCCGGCTGGATCTCGCCGGCGGCGGACCGCTCCACGGGCTGCTCGTGCACGATGAAGCCGCGCCCGTTGCAGTGCTCGCAGGTGCTGGAGAAGGCCTCGACGAGGCCCTGGCCCACGCGCTTGCGGGTCATCTGCACCAGGCCGAGCGAGGTGACCTCGGCGACCTGGTGGCGGGTGCGGTCCCGGCCCAGGCACTCCAGCAGCCGGCGCATGACCAGGTCGCGGTTGGACTCGAGCACCATGTCGATGAAGTCGATGACGATGATGCCGCCGATGTCGCGCAGCCGGAGCTGGCGGACGATCTCTTCCGCCGCCTCGAGGTTGTTGCGGGTGACCGTCTCCTCGAGCGTGCCGCCGGAGCCGGTGAACTTGCCCGTGTTGACGTCGACCACCGTCATCGCCTCGGTGCGGTCGATGACGAGCGAACCGCCCGAGGGCAGCCAGACCTTGCGGTCCATGCCCTTGGCGAGCTGCTCGTCCACGCGATGCTCGGTGAAGACGTCCTTGCGGTCCGTCCAGTGGTGCATGCGGTCGGCCAGATCGGGCGAGAGCTCACGTACGTAGGTCGAGATGGTCTCCCAGGCGGTGTCGCCCTGGACCACGAGGGACTCGAAGTCCTCGTTGAACACATCGCGCACCACCCGCACGGCCAGCTCGGGCTCGCCCTTGAGCAGCACCGGGGCGCTCTTGGCGTTCTTGGCCTTGGCCTCGATGTCCGCCCACTGGCCGGTGAGACGCTCGACGTCGGAGCGCAGCTGCTCCTCGGAGGCGCCCTCCGCCGCGGTGCGCACGATGACGCCGGCGCCCTCGGGGACGATCTGCTTGAGGAGTCGCTTCAGGCGAGCCCGCTCGTTCTCGGGCAGCTTGCGGGAGATGCCGGTCATCGCCCCGGAGGGGACGAGCACCAGGTGCCGGCCGGCCAGGGTGATCTGCGACGTCAGTCGCGCGCCCTTGTGCCCGATCGGGTCCTTGGTGACCTGCACAAGGACCGAGTCCCCGGACTTCAGGGCCTGCTCGATGCGGCGCGGCTGGCCCTCCATGCCGGCGGCGTCCCAGTTGACCTCACCGGCGTAGAGCACCGCGTTGCGGCCCTTGCCGAGGTCGATGAAGGCGGCCTCCATCGACGGCAGCACGTTCTGCACCCGCCCGAGGTAGACGTTGCCGACCATCGAGGTCTGGGTGTGCCGGGCCACGTAGTGCTCGACGAGGATGCCGTCCTCGATCACCCCGATCTGGTTCAGCCCGTCCTTCTCACGGACGACCATGGTCCGCTTGACCGCCTCACGGCGGGCGAGGAACTCGGACTCGGTGATGGTGGGGCGACGGCGGCCGGCCTCGCGTCCCTCGCGGCGGCGCTGGCGCTTGGCCTCCAAGCGGGTGGACCCCTTCAGCGCGGTGACCTCGTCGCGGGCCGCGCGGACGGTGCCCTCGCCCTCGCCGGAGCGTCCGCTGCCGGTGCCCGTGCCGCTGCCCGAGCCACTGCCGCTGCGGCGACGACGGCGACGGCGGCGCGAGCTGGACGTGCCCTCCTCGCCGTCGACCTCCGCCTCGGCGTCGGAGTCGGTGTCGGCGTCGGAGTCGGTGTCGGTGTCGGCCTCGGTGTCCTCGCCGGCCTCGGTGTCCTCGCCGGTCTCGTCCTCGGCGGTGAGCTCGTCGGCCTCGTCCTCCGACTCGTCCTCGCCGGCGTCGTCGTGCTGGCCGCGGCTGCGGCGGCCCCGTCCCCCGCGGCGGCGACGGCGGCGGCCGGCGGTGCGTTCCTCGTCACCCTCGGTGCCGGTCTCGCCGGCCTCCTCCTCGAGCTCAGCGGGCTCGGCGGGCTCGACTGGCTCGGTCTCGGTGACATCCTCGGTCGGGACCGGCGCGCCGGTCGGTGCCTGTGCCCGGCGACGGCGCGGGCGAGCCCTGGTCGGGTCCGGCGCCTGGAACAGCAGCGCGGTGGCCGGCAGGCGGGGGTCCGCCTCCTCCTCCGCGTCGTCAGCGGAGCCGGCGCTCTCGTTGGCCGTCTCCGCGGTGGCGGCGGTCACGACGTCCTCGGTGGGGGTCGGCTCGCTCTGCGCCTGCTCCTCGTCCTCGTCGGCTGCGGCGGAGCTCTCCGACGGCGCGACGCCGAGCTCGGCGAGCACGTCGAGCTTCTGCTGCGGGGAGCGCGCGGGAGCGGTGGCGCGCCGGCTCCGGCGGGCGGGCCGTGCGGCGGCGGCCGGCTCGGCCTGTGCAGCGGCGGTGGACTCGGTGCTCACCTCGACGTCGAGCCGGGCGGAGAGCTCGTCCAGCGCCGGTCCGGCGATCTCGCGGCCCGAGCCGGCGGACGCCTCCGCGACCGGCTCGGCGACCTTCTTGGTGGTGCGGCGGGCGCGGGTCCGCTTGGGCTCAGCGGCGGGCACCTCAGCAGCGGGCACCTCGGCGGCCGGGGCTTCAGCAGCGGGCACCTCGGCGGCGGGTGCTGCGGCGCTTGGGGCCGCCTCGGCTGTTGCCGCGACGGTCTCGGCGGCCACTGCGGGAACTTCGGTCGCCTTCTTGGTGGTACGGCGCGTCGTGGTGCGACGGGCCGGTGCCTTCTTGACGGGCGCCGCGTCGCCTGTGACGGCGGCGGAGGCGACCTCGGGCCCAGCAGTGGCGTCGACGGTGGAGGTGGCCTCGGTGCCCGAGCCGGCGGACGCCGGGGGTGCGAGGGCGGCCGACTCGTCAGCCGCCGTGCCCTCTGCCGCGGTCGTGGCCTTCTTGACGGGCGCCTTCCGGGTGCGGGTGGTCCGCTTCTTGGGCGCGGTCGCCTCGTCCGAGGCCGCAACCTTGTCCGAGGCCGGAGCCGGTGCACTCTCGACGTGGATGCCGGAGTCGGCACCCCCGGCAGCAGCGGCAGGCGCGGCTTCGCCGGCAGGACGCTCCGCCGTCGTCCCAGCGCTGCCCTCGACGGGCGCGGCCGCGGGGCTGGTGGCGCGCCGTGCACGGGTCCGGCGGACGGGCTTTGCCGCGGTGGACTCCGCGCTCTGAGCGCCGCTGTTGTCGATGTTCTCGTCGTTCACGGGGTACTCCCCTGCCCGCGTACGCCGCCCACACCGTCAGCGCCCGCGGGCGGTTCGTCGTCCGCGTGAGCGGACGGAAGTCCTGTGGTTACGCCCGCACTGGTGAGCGCGGAACGCCGACGGCGGCGGTCTTACCGGATCCGCCGACTTGGCGGGTTCGGCCACGAGCTGCCTGTCCCCTGCTGCAGCGCACCCGCCTGAGCGGGGCGGCGCGAGGTGAACCGGTGCCGGTGTCGCGACGTCGTCGGACCGGAGGACGCGGTGTGGAGCTGCCCTCCGACCAAGACGAAGTATCTCACAGGCGACACTCGCCGCCCTTCCTGACGCGCCCGCTGATCCTGACGAGGCGTCAGATCCCGGGACGTTGGTCCCGGTCGGCCGCGCCTGCCCGCTCCTACCTTGAGCCCGAACCCGCCGACGACAGCGGGAAACTCTGACCTGCGAAGGGCTGACTGTGGAAGCGCTCGACCTCGCGCGGTGGCAGTTCGGGATCACCACCGTGTACCACTTCATCCTCGTCCCGCTCACGATCGGCCTGTCGCCGCTCGTGGCGATCATGCACACCGCATGGGTGCGCACCGGGAACGAGCGCTGGCACCGCCTGACCAAGTTCTTCGGCAAGGTGCTCCTGATCAACTTCGCCCTGGGTGTGGCCACGGGCATCGTGCAGGAGTTCCAGTTCGGGATGAACTGGTCGGAGTACTCCCGGTTCGTGGGCGACATCTTCGGCGCCCCGCTCGCGATCGAGGCCCTCGCGGCGTTCTTCCTCGAGTCCACCTTCCTGGGGCTGTGGATCTTCGGTGAGGGCAAGCTGCCCAAGTGGCTGCACAGCGCCTGCATCTGGGCCGTGGCCGTAGGCACGACCCTGTCGGCGTACTGGATCCTCGCCGCGAACTCCTGGATGCAGCACCCGGTCGGGGCGGTGTTCAACCCCGAGACCGGGCGCGCGGAGCTCGACGGCGTGGGCGGCTTCCTCGAGGTCATCACCAACAACACCCTCGTCGCGGCGTTCACGCACACCCTCACCGCGTCCTGGCTGGTCGCGGGCACGTTCGTCGCCGGGATCTGCGGCTGGTGGATCGTCCGGTCGGTGCGGGCCGGACGCGAGCACGAGGCTCGGCAGGTGTGGCGTACCGGTGCCTACGTGGGCCTGGTGACCATGCTCATCGCGGGCGTCGGCGTCGGGATCACCGGTGACTTCCAGGGCAAGCTCATGTACGAGCAGCAGCCGATGAAGATGTCCGCGGCCGAGGGCCACGTCGAGGGCGGGGAGGCCGTCCCGTTCTCGCTGCTCGCGATCGGTGACCTGTCCGGCGACCCCGAGAACGTCCAGCACCTCGTCAAGATCCCGGGCGTGACGTCCTTCCTGGGCACGGGGTCCTTCACCGGCGAGGACAGCTACCTGCCCGGCGTCAACGACCTGCAGGAGGAGTACACCGAGCGGTACGCCGACCAGTTCGGCACCGATGTGGACTACATCCCCAACCTTGCGGTCACCTACTGGTCCTTCCGGCTCATGATCGGGCTGGCCGCGTTCTCCGCCGCGCTGGCCGTGGCCGGGCTGTGGCTGCTGCGCCGCGGCCGCGTCACCGACGCCACGTGGTTCTCGCGCCTGTGCCTGGTGGCCCTGCCGATGCCTTTCCTGGCCTCGTCGTTCGGCTGGATCTTCACCGAGATGGGCCGCCAGCCCTGGGTGGTCCACCCCAACCCTGCCAACCCGGTCGACCAGGTCTACATGCTGACCCAGGACGGCGTCTCCACCGTCGTTCCCGCCGGCACCGTGCTCACCTCGATGGTGGTGTTCACCCTGCTGTACGCGGCGCTGGGGGTGGTGTGGTTCCTGCTGATCAAACGGTACGTCCGCGAGGGCGTCGAGCCCCTGGCCGAGGACCGCACCGACGAGCCGGACGAGGTGACGAGCTCCGAGGAGCTCGAACCGACCCTGTCCTTCGCGTACTGACCGCCCGCGCCGCTGAACTGGAGACGTAGACCATGGATCTCCCCCTGTTGTGGTTCCTCCTCATCGCCGTCCTGTGGACGGGCTACCTCGTCCTCGAGGGCTTCGACTTCGGCGTGGGCATGCTGCTCAAGCCGTTCGCGCGGGACGAGAAGGAGCGCCGTGTGCTGCTGCGCTCGATCGGCCCGGTCTGGGACGGCAACGAGGTGTGGCTGCTTACCGCGGGCGGCGCCACCTTCGCCGCCTTCCCGGAGTGGTACGCCACGATGTTCTCCGGCATGTACCTGCCCCTGCTGCTGATCCTGCTCGCGCTGATCGTGCGGGTCTGCGCCATCGAGTGGCGCGCGAAGATCGACGACCCGGCGTGGCGGAACCGCTGGGACTGGGCGCACACCATCGGCGCCTGGGTGCCCGCGGTGCTCTGGGGTGTCGCGTTCGCCAACCTCGTCCAGGGCATGGAGATCGAGGTCATCGACGGCAACCACCAGCTCGTCGGCGGGTTCTTCTCCCTGCTCACCCCGTTCACGCTGCTCGGCGGTGTCATGACGGCGGTCGTCTTCCTCACCCACGGGGCGGTGTTCCTCGCCCTGAAGACCGACGGCGAGGTCCGCGAGCGCGCCGGTGCGCTGGCCCAGCGCCTGTCCGTGGTCTCCGTGGTGGTGGCCGGCGCGTGGGCGGTGTGGGCGCAGCTGGCCTTCTCCGCGCACGTGTGGACGTGGGCGCCGCTCGCCGTCGCCGCGCTCGCGCTGGTCGGCGTCGTCGTGACCACCCGGGCGCGCCGGGAGGGCTGGGCGTTCACCCTCAATGCCCTCGCGATCGTCGCGGCGGTGGTGCTCATCTTCGGGACGATGTTCCCCAACGTCATGCCGTCCTCGATCGACCCCGCGTTCTCGCTGAGCATCGACGCCGCCGCGTCCTCGCAGGCCACCATGCAGGTGATGAGCGTGGTCGCCCTGGTCCTGGTGCCGGTCGTCCTGGCCTACCAGGGCTGGACCTACTGGGTGTTCCGCAAGCGCATCAGCACCCACGAGATCGGCGGCCACGAGGGCCTGTCCCCGCAGCCGGCCGGGTCCGAGGGCCACGGGGAGCCGCGGGGCACACTGATCCGGTGAAGCCGCTCGACCCCCGACTCCTCCACCACGCCCGGGCCGCCCGTCGCTACATCGCCCTGACGGCGCTGACCGGCTTCACGACGGCGGCCCTGGTGGTGGCCCAGGCGCTGCTCCTCTCCCGGGCCATCTCCCCCGTCATCGAGGGCCGGGCCGGGTGGGCCGACGTCGCGCACCTGGTCGGGTGGTTCGTGGCCGTCGTCGCGGCACGGTTCGGGGTGCTCATGGTCCAGGAGACCTTCGCGCACCGCGCCGCCCGCGACGTCATCACCGACCTGCGCGCCCAGGTCCTGGCCCGGGCGGTCGAGCACGGGCCCCGCTGGCTCGCCGACGGGCACGGCGCCCAGGTGGTCACCCTCGCCACCCGCGGCCTGGACGACCTCGAGCCGTACTTCGTGCGTTACCTGCCCCAGCTGCTGCTCGCCGCCACGGTCACCCCCGCCTCGCTGCTGGTGGTCTTCGGTCTCGACCTCGTCTCCGCGCTGATCATCACCGTGACGCTGCCGCTGATCCCGGTGTTCATGTGGCTGATCGGCCTGCTCACCCAGCGGTTCGCGGCCGAGAAGCTCCTCGCGATGCAGCGGCTGGGGGCGCAGCTGCTAGACCTGCTCGCCGGGCTCGGCACCCTCAAGGCTCTCGGGCGCGAGCACGGTCCGGGCCGGCGCGTGGGCGAGCTCGGCCGCGCCTACACGCGCACCACGATGGCCACGCTGCGGGTGGCGTTCCTCTCCGGCGCGGTGCTGGAGTTCCTCGCCTCCCTCTCCGTGGCTCTGGTGGCCGTGGTCATCGGCACCCGGCTCGTGGCCGGCAACCTCGACCTCACCACCGGCCTGGCGGTGCTCATGCTCGCCCCGGAGATCTACAAGCCCATCCGTGAGGTGGGTTCCCAGTTCCATTCCTCCGCCGACGGCGTCGCCGCCGCCGAGCAGGCCTTCGCCGTGCTCGACCGGCCGATCCCGCCGGCCGGCACCGCACCAGCGCCCGACCTGCGCCGCACCACCATCGTGCTCGACGGCGTCGGCGTCGCCGCCCCCGGCCGCAACACCTGGGCCCCGTGGCACCTCGACGCCCGGATCCGCCCGGGCCGCGTCGTCGCGCTCGTGGGTCCCTCCGGGGCGGGCAAGACCACGGCCGCGTCCGTGGTGCTGGGGCTGCTGCGCCCCGACGCCGGCCGCGTCAGGCTGGACTCGGGTGCGGGCGAGGTCAGCCCGGAGCCGGGCGCCGACGAGGTCCGCCCGGACCAGGGCGCCGGCGGGCCGGCGCTCGACCTCGCCGACGTCGACCCCGCCGCCTGGCGCGCCCAGGTGGCCTGGGTGCCGCAGCGGCCGATCATCCTCGCCGGCACCGTGCGGGAGAACGTCCTCGGCGACGCCGCCGACGAGGTCGATGCGCGCGCCGTCGCCGCCGCCGCGGCCACCGGCCTGACCGAGGTGCTCGCCGCCCTGCCCGCCGGCTGGGACACCGTGCTCGGCCAGGGCGGGGCGGGCCTGTCGGTCGGGCAGCGTCAGCGCCTGGCCCTGACCCGCACCCTCCTGGGCGACGAGCAGCTGGTGGTCCTCGACGAGCCCACCGCACACCTCGACGCGGCCTCCGAGCGCTTCGTGCTCGACGCCGTCGCCGCGCTGCGCGACGCCGGACGCACCGTCCTGGTCATCGCCCACCGCGCGGCCGTGGTGGCGATGGCCGACGACGTCGTCACGGTGCAGTCCCGCACCGGCGTGATTGGCGAGAGGGACGTGCCCCCACTCGCCGACCGTGCCGCGCCGACGGCCACCCAACCCGCCGCCGAGGCCGTGGAGGCCCGCCCGTGACCGCGACCACGACCCCCGCCCGGCCGGTGCCCGGTCCATCCCGCACCGCCGTCAACTCGGCGGCGCCCGACCGACCCCGCGCCGTCCTGCCCGCCACCGAGCGCCGCGCGCTACGACGCGCCCTCACCCTGCTCGATCTGGACCGGGAGCGGCTGCTGTGGGCGATCCTGGCCGGCAGCGCGGGGCTGGGCAGCGCCGTCGCCCTGAGCGCGTGCGCCGCCTGGCTCATCGCCCGGGCGTCCCAGATGCCACCGGTGCTGGAGCTGTCGATCGCGTCCGTGGCGGTACGCATGTTCGGCATCTCGCGCGGGCTCATGCGCTACCTCGAGCGACTGGCCTCGCACGAGGTGGCGCTGCGTGGCATGGCGTCGCTGCGCGAGCACGTCTACCGCACGCTGGCCGACGGGCGCACCGACGCCGTCGCCGGGCTGCGCCGCGGTGACCTGCTGGCCCGCACCGGCGCCGACGTCGACGCCGTCGGCGACGTGGTGGTCCGGGCGATCCTGCCGGCCGCCGTGGCCGCCGTCGTCGGGCTCGGCTCGGTGGTGCTGGTCGGGTGGCAGCACATCGGCATCGGGGCGGTGCTGGCCGGGTGCCTGCTCGTGGCCGGGCTGGTGGGGCCGTGGCTGACCATGCGGGCCGCCCGCCTGTCCGAGCACGCCCAGATCCTTGCCCGGGCCGAGCTGGCCGTCACCGCGCAGACGATGGTCGACGGCGCCGCGGAGCTGATCGTGTCCGGGCGGCTGCCGCGGATGCTGGGGCACCTGGCGGGGACCGAGCGGGTGCTGGCGCGGGCCAAGGACGCCGCGGCGCGCCCGGCGGCGCTGGCGGCCGGGATCGACACCCTGGCCATGGGCGCGGCCGTGCTCGGTGCGCTGGTGCTGGGCATCCCGGCCACCATCACGGGATCGATGGAGCAGATCGAGCTGGCGGTGGTGGTCCTGACGCCGCTCGCGGCGTTCGAGGGCACCGCGCTGCTCGGCCCGGCCGCGATCCAGCTGGTGCGCTCCGGCGGCGCCGCCGTGCGCGTCATGGAGCTGCTCGACACCGCTTCCGGCCCCTTGCTCCCCCGCGATCTCCCCCACCATGTTTCCCTCGAGATGTCATCTTCTCCGCGAGATGTCACGGCGCCCGGCCCCCACCTCACCGCACGCTCGCTCGCCGTCGGGTGGCCCGGCGCGCCGGTGGTCGCCGAGGGCATCGACCTCGACGCCCGCCCCGGACGCGCCGTCGCCGTCGTCGGTCCCAGCGGCATCGGCAAGACCACCCTGCTGCTCGCACTGGCCGGGCTGCTGCCGCCCCGCGCGGGCGCCGCCGACCTCGACGCCGCCCCCCTGTGGAGGACGGACCGACGCGCCGTCAGCGAGCAGGTCGTGCTGACCGCCGAGGACGCGCACATCTTCGAGACCACCGTCCTGGAGAACCTGCGGGTGGCACGAGGCGACGTCACCGAGGCGGAGGCATCCGCCCTGCTCGGCCGAGCCGGCCTGGGCGCGTGGCTCGCCGGGCTGTCCGACGGGCTCGGCACCATGCTCGGCACCGACGCCACGACCATCTCCGGCGGGGAGCGCCGCCGCCTGCTCCTGGCCCGCGCGCTGGCCAGTCCCGCCCCGCTGCTGCTCCTGGACGAGCCGGGCGAGCACCTGGACCCTGTCACCGCGGACCGGCTCGTCACCGACCTGCTCCGTTCCGGCCGCGACACAGCCGCGCCCGACTCCGCCGTCGCTGGCGCCACCGGCGCCACACGCGGCGTCGTGCTCGTCACGCACCGGCTGGCCGCTCTCGACGCCGCCGACGAGGTCATCCTGCTCGGTAGGCCCGACGGCGGCATGTCCGCCGGAGCGGCTACCGTGCTGGCACGGGGTTCGCACCGCGAGCTCCTGGCCACGGTGCCGGCCTACCGATGGGCGGCCGAGCAGGAAGAGCAGGGATGAACCAGAGCGGTCAGCACGGCACCGACGGCGTCACGTCCCCGCACGCCACGGGCGGGACCGGCCGGGTGGACCCGCACGGCGGGCGCTACCCCCAGCTCGTCAACCCGCACGCCCAGCGCAGCGTCCCGCACGTCGACGGCACACGGCGCACCATGGACACCGACACCTCCTCCCTGCTGGGCGCGGCGATCAACGTCGCCTCGCACCTGGACATCACCGACGCCCTGCGCAACTTCGTCGACCGCGCCGCGCGGCTCACCGGCGCCAAGTACGCCGCCCTGGGTGTCCTCGACGCACGCGGGGACACCACCGCGTTCGTGCAGGTGGGCGTCACCGAGGAGGAGGTCGAGGTGCTCGGCCACCCGCCACGCGGCCGGGGCCTGCTCGGCGCCATCCCGGTGGACGGCCCCCTGCTCCTGGACGACCTGACCACGCACCCGGACTTCGGCGGCTTCCCACCCGGCCACCCGCCCATGTACTCCTTCCTCGGGGTGCCGGTGCGGGTCCGTGAGCAGGTGTTCGGCCGGCTCTACCTCTCCGAGAAGCCCGGCGGCTTCAGCGAGCGCGACGCCCTGGACATGATGAGCCTCGCCGAGGCCGCCGCGGTCTCCATCGAGAACTCGCGCCTGTACACCGAGGCCCGCAACCGGGAGCGGTGGATCAGCGTCAGCCAGGACATCACCACCACCCTGCTCGAAGGCACCGAGGAGGAGGAGGCCCTCGAGATGATCGCCGCGCGGCTGCGCGTGGTCGCCGAGGCCGATACCGCCCTGATCATCCTGCCGTCGGTGGGCGACGCGTGGGCGTGCGAGATTGCGGACGGCATGGGCGCGCGTGACCTCCTGGGCCTCGTCTTCCCGCCCGACGGACGCGCCATGACGGTGCTGAGGGAGGGGGCCGGCATGATGGTCGACTCCCTCACCCGGCTGCGCACGCTGCGGCTGAAGGAGCTCGCGCAGTTCGGGGCCGCGCTGTACGCGCCCATGATGCTGCGCGGCGAGGGCCGCGGCGTCATCCTCCTGCTACGCAAGATCGGCGCACCGGAGTTCGACGAGTCCGACCTGGCGATGGCCGAGTCCGTGGCGGGCCAGGCTGCCCTGGCCCTGGAGCTCGCCGCCGCGCGTCACGCCCAGGACGTCGCCTCGTTGCTCGACGAGCGCGCTCGCATCGGCCGGGACCTGCACGACCTCGCGATCCAGCAGCTCTTCGCCACCGGCATGCAGATCGAGAACGCGCGCGCCGACATGGCGGGCCGCGGTCAGCCGTACCTCGCCGGCCTCCTCGAGGACGCGCTCAGCGGGGTCGACGAGGCGGTCAAGCAGATCCGCGCCATCGTCCACTCGCTACGCGAGCCGGACACCGCCGTCGTGCTGGTCGAACGGCTGCGGCGGGAAGCCTCCCTGGCGCGCACCTCCCTGGGGTACGCCCCCTCGCTCATCATCGACGTGGACGGGACCGTCATCGCCGGCGACGACGACGAGAGCGCCCTGGTCGACACGGTCGACAACCGCGTGGACGCCGACATCGCGGACGACGTCGTCGCCGTGGTCCGCGAGGGCATGTCCAACGCGGCCCGGCACGCCAAGGCCGCATCGGTCCAGGTGCGGGTGAGCGTGCTGGGCTACGGGCCCACCGGTCGCGTCGTCGTGGACGTGGAGGACGACGGCGCCGGGGTCGACCCGTCCGTGACCCGCCGCTCCGGCCTGGCGAACCTCGCCGCCCGGGCGCGCCGCCACGGTGGCACCTTCGCGATCGGGGTGAACGAGCGCGGGCAGGGCAGCCTGATGAGCTGGCAGGCGCCGCTCACCTGAGGCGGTAGGTCAGCTGCTCAGGCGATAGGTCAGCTGCGCCAGCCGGCGGCCCGCTGACCGGCCACCCAGGCAGCGACCTGGGTGCGGCGCTGCAGGCCCATCTTGCTCAGCAGTGCGGTGATGTGGTTCTTCACGGTCTTCTCGGCCACGCCGAGCCGATCGCCGATCTCCCGGTTGGACATCCCGTCCCCGATCAGCTCGAGCACCTTCCGCTCGGACGGCGTCAGGTCCGCCGTGGGGTCCTCGTGGTCGGCGCGGCGCCGGGTGACGGTGCGCTCGTCCAGGAGCGTGCGACCCGCGGCGACGGCCTTGATGACATCGGCGATCTCGGCGCCGCGCACGGTCTTGAGCAGGTACGCCTTCGCGCCGGCATTGAGCGCGGAGGCGAGAGCGTCGTCGTCGTCGAAGGACGTCAGCACGACGGGCCGGGCGTCCGGCACCTTCTCGCGCAGCGTGGCGATGATGTCGATGCCGGTGCCGTCGGGAAGCTGGAGGTCCACGAGGAGGACGTCGGGGCGCACCAGCTCGGCGCGGCGCACCGCCTCGGCCACCGACCCGGCCTCCGCAACGACCGAGAGCCCGTCGGCCCGGTCGACGATCTCCGCGATCCCGCGGCGCACGATCTCGTGGTCGTCGATGATCATGACGCGGATGTCGCGCTCACCCTGCTGTTCGTTTGGCACGGAACCGAGGATATCGAACGTTTCGTCCGCACGAGACGGGCTTTCCAGGGGTTTCGGTGCATTTCGGGCGTCGGCGGCGGTCGGGCCGCTCACACCGGTGGACGGCGCTGGCACCGTGGGCACGAGTAGGAGCTGCGGTTCATGAACTGCTCGCGGCGCACCGGCGCGCTGCACCGCGGGCACGGCATCCCGGCCCGCCCGTACACGGCCAGCGAGCGGGCGAAATACCCCGCGGCGCCCTCGACGTCGACGTACAGCGCGTCGAAGCTCGTCCCGCCCACGGCGAGCGCCTCGCGCATGACGGCGGCGGCGTCGTCGAACAGGGTGCGCAGCCCTGCCACGGGCAGCCGGTCGGTGCGCCGCGTGCCGTGCAGCCGGGACCGCCACAGCGCTTCGTCGGCGTAGATGTTGCCGACGCCGGAGACGAGGCCCTGGTCGAGCAGGGCCCGTTTGACCTCGGTGACGCGGGCGCGGGTGCGGCGGACGAGCGCGGTCCGGTCGAGGGCGGGGTCGAGCAGGTCCCGGGCGATGTGGGCGACCGGGCCGGGCAGCACCGGTGCGTCGGAGCCGTAGCCGCCGGGGGCGCCGTCGTCGGTGGGCACGGTGGTGGCTGCCATGAGGTGACCGAACGTGCGCTGGTCGACGAACCACAGCTGGCCGCCGTCGGCGAAGCGCAGCCGCACCCGCAGGTGCGCGGTGGTGGCCGGGATGGTCCGCACGAGGGTGGGTGGCTGGGTGGCGGTCAGGTCCACCGGCCGCTCCCCCGGTGGCGCGAGGAAGGCGGCGACGGCGGACCCGTCCGGCGCGCCCACCCCACCGTCGCGGGCCTCGTCCGGCTCCTGGACGAGCAGCTGCCCGCTCATGCCCAGGTGCGCGAGCAGCGCCTCGTCGGGCGGGGCGGCCGCGTCCGTGCCGAGGGTGAGCCAGAGGTACTTGCCGCGGCGGACGGCGGCGGTGACGGTACGGCCGCGCACCCGTGCGACCAGCTCCGCCGCACCGCCGGCTTGACGGCGCACGGCCCGCGGGTGCAGGACGTCGACGTCGGCCACGGTGCGGCCGACCACGCGGGCGGCCAGGCCGGCGCGGACGGTCTCGACCTCGGGCAGCTCGGGCATCAGCGGGCCCGCGGGGCCGGGCTTGGGCTCCTCGCGGTCCGGCGCAGGACCTCCGAAGGGCGCGCGCTCATGCCCGGGTGGAACCGTTCGCGCCGGTCGCGTCCGCGACGGCGTCGGCCACGACGGCGTCGTGCGCCGCCTCCGCCGCCCGCTCGGCGTCCAGGCGGGCGTAGGCGTCCTCCGCGGCGTTCTGCTCGGCGAGCTTCTTGGAGCTGCCCACTCCGGCGCCGGCCTCCTTGCCGCCGAGCTCGACGACGGCGGCGAAGGTGCGCGCGTGGTCCGGCCCGGTGCCGGAGACGATGTAGGCGGGGCTGCCCAGACCACGCTCGGCGGCGAGCTCCTGCAGCGAGGTCTTCCAGTCCAGGCCCGCCCCCAGGCGCTGCGCCTGGGTGAGGAGGTGGCCGACGAGATGTTCGACCACGGCGCGCGTGGGCTCGAGGCCGTGGCACAGGTAGGTCGCGCCGATGAGGGCCTCGACGGTGTCGGAGAGGATGGAGTCCTTTTCCCGGCCGCCGGTCACGAGCTCGCCGCGGCCGAGCAGGATGAACCCCCCGAGCCCCAGCTCGCGTGCCACCTGGGCGAGCGCGCGCTGGCTGACGGTCGCCGCGCGCATCCGGGCGAGGTCGCCCTCGGGCACCCCCGGGTGGTGGCGGTAGAGGAACTCGGTCACGACGATGCCGAGCACCGAGTCGCCCAGGAACTCCAGGCGCTCGTTGGTGGGGATGCCGCCGGCCTCGTGGGCGAAGGAGCGGTGGGTCAGCGCGAGCACCAGCAGGTCGGGGTCGATCGTGGTGCCGAGCTGTTCCATCAGGACGTCGACGTCCTGGCGTGCCGGTGCCTCCGCCACCGTCTCGACCTTGCTCCGCCGTCGGGTCATCGCGGGCCCCTCGCCGCGCTCACCGCGCCTCTCCCTGCTCCCCCGCGTGGCCGGTCCGCTCGGCGTCGGGGAGGAGTGAGCCGAGGGCGGACCAGCGCGGGTCGAGCTTTTCGTGGTGGTGGCCTGGCTCGGCGTCGTCGAGCCGCACCCCGCAGTCCGGGCACAGGCCCGCACAGTCCGGGCGGCACAGCGGCCGGAACGGCAGGGCGAGAACGACGGCGTCACGCACCGTGGGCTCGAGGTCGAGCTGGTCGCCGACGAGCTCGGGCAGGTCCTCCGCCTCCTCGTCGCCCTCCTTGGCCAGCTCCGCCCGCTTGCCCGGGTAGTAGTACAGCTCGGAGATGTCCACGGTGACGGAGTCGTCGAGCTCGCGCAGGCAACGTGAGCACTCCGCCCGCACGGGGCCGGTGACCTCGCCGGTGACGAGCACGCCGTCGGAGACGGCCTCGAGGCGCAGGTCCAGCTGGAGGTCGGCGCCGGCGGGGACCGCGATGACGTCGGTGCCCAGGTCCGCCGGGGCGGGCACGGCGCGGTTGAGCTCGCGCATCAGGCCTGGCTGGCGGCCGAGGTCGTGCGTGCTGATCACGAAGGGTGATCGCGCGTTCATGGGGCTCCTCCGGGTGCAGTGGCGCCCTCTGGGCGCCTGGATGGTCCAGGACCGACAGTCGATGCTACCCGTGGCGCGGGGCCGGTCCGGTGCGGCTACGCGCCGTCGTCGACCGTGTGCTTCGCGCGGGCGGCGAGCGCCTCCCGGCCGGCGCTGACCTGGCTAGCGATGGTGCCCAGCTCGATCTCGAGCTGGGCGAGCTTGCGGTCGCAGTAGTCGTCGGCGTCGGCGGCGAGGCGGGCGGCCTTGACCCGGGCCTGGGCGACGATGTCCTCGGCGCGTTCCTGCGCCAGCGCCACCACCCGTTCGGCCGCGACGAGCCGCTCGGCCTCGGCCTCCGCCTGCGCCACGATCTCCTGGGCCTTGTCCCGCGCACGCTCCAGGACGGCGTCGGCGTCGGCGACGATGTCGTCCGCGGCGTGGATCTCCGCCGGCACCACCCCGCGGGCCGCGTCGAGGAGGTCGAGGGTCTCGGCCTTGTTCACCAGCACGGATGCGGACATCGGCATGGCGCGGGCCCGCTCGACCATGTCGGTGAGCTCGTCGAGGATCGAGATGAGCGACGCGCCGTCGTCCTCGACCTTGGGCGTGGTGGGGGCGGTCATCTTCCATCTCCTGCGGGGTCGGCGGACGGGCTCAGGGCACGGTGGAGGGCGGCCGCGACGGCCGGCGGGACGAGGTCGTCGATCTCGCCGCCGTGACTGGCCACGTCCTTGACCATCGAGGACGCGATGTGGCCGAGGGTGGGGTCGCCCATGATGAAGACGGTCTCGATGCCGACCAGATGACGGTTCATCAGCGCCATCGCCTGCTCGTTGTCGAAGTCCGCGGCGCCGCGCAGGCCCTTGACGATCGCCGCGGCACCGACGTCGGCGCAGAATCGGGCGAGCAGGCCCGGCACGAGCTCCACCCTCACGCCGTCGACGTCCGCGAGCGCCGCGCCCGCCAGCTCCACGCGCGTCTCAGCGTCGAACAGGTACCGCTTGGCCGGGTTGTGCGCGACGGCGACCACGACCTCGTCGAACATCTCTCGCGCGCGGCGCACGACGTCGACGTGTCCGAGGGTGATCGGGTCGAACGAACCCGGGCAGACCGCCAGACTCATACCCGTCCTCCCATGGTGCCCATGGGCCACACGTTAGCCCTGGTCGGCGTGGGGCTCGGCGAACCACATCACGGTGTCGCCGTAGGCGCGCCGCCCGGCCCGCCGCAGACCGGCGGGCCAGGTGGGCTCGGGGCTGCGTTTCGAGCGCTCGACGACCACGACGGCGTCCGGGGCCAGCCAGCCGTGGGCGGCCCCCGCGGTGCCGCGCGCGGCCAGGTCCGCGCCGTCGGGGCCGGCGCCGTCGGGACCGGCACCCTCGGCCAGGCCTGCAAGGAGGGCGAGGACGCCGGCGAGGTCGTCCTCGGTGACGTCATAGGGGGGATCGAGCAGCACCAGGTGCGCGGTTGTGGGCGGCCCGGCGAGGTATGCCTGCACCTTCGCGGCGACCACGTCAACCCGCGCACCCAGGCCGAGGGCGATGGCATTGCGCCGGCACAGGTCCGCGGCCGGCTTGGCGGCCTCCACGAGTGTCACGTGCTCGGCGCCGCGCGACGCGGCCTCCAGGCCAAGGGCGCCGGAGCCGGCGTACAGGTCGAGCACGCAGGCGCCATCGACCACGCCGAGATGCTCGAGCCTGGAGAACAGCGCCTCGCGCACGCGCTCGGACGTCGGGCGGGTGCCGTTGCGCGGCACCTGGAGGGTGCGCCCGCCCGCGCTGCCCGCGACGATCCTGGTCACCAGCCCACTCTAGGGTGGTCGCGGCAGGCCTTCTGGCACCGGCCGCGGGGCTGACCATGCGGAGCGTCCCGCGGAATGTCGCCCGCTCGAGCGGGTCGGCGTCGGCCACCAGCCGGATCATCCTCCCGGGATGAGCCCGCCCTCTCCCGGCGCGGCTAGCGTTTTCGACGCATGGACCGAGGGGAACCCGCGCCCTGGGCCTGACCGACGCCGCAAAGGAGTGGTTGTGATGGACTTCTGGGACGAGTTCTGGAACATCATCTGGTGGACGCTGTGGTTCACGCTGTTCATCGCCTACCTGTTCGCCCTGTTCGCGATCATCACCGACATCTTCCGCGACAAGACCATGAACGGTTTACTCAAGGCCGTCTGGCTGATCTTCCTGCTCTTCTTCCCGATCATCACGGCCCTGATCTACGTGATCGCCCGCGGGAAGAGCATGGGAGAGCGCAACATGGAAGCCGCGGCGGCGCAGCAGCAAGCGACCGAGAGCTACATCCGCGGTGTCGCGCGCCCGAGCGCCGCCGAGGAGATCGCCAAGGCGAAGGAGCTCCTCGACTCCGGAGCCATCACGGCGAGCGAGTACGAGGCACTGAAGGCGACGGCGCTGAGTGGTCGGCAGACCGCGGACATGAGCTAGCAGCAAGACCAGGCCCGGTCGGGGGGACCGCCGCGGTTCCCCCGACCGGTCTCTCGTGGCGCGGCCTGGTCCCCAGACCGTCATGCGGTGAGATGCGGACTGTCGGCCACCGCGGCGCGGTGAGGCTACGCGGCGGTGCGGAACCTGCTCGTCCGGTACCCGGGCGTCGGCGGGGCCACCCGGGCGCCGGTGGGCACGACGGTGTCCGGCGCGACCTCGGCGCGCCGGTCCAGCCGCGCCGAGGCACCGACACGCGCACGGTCACCCACCCGTGCCCTGCTCCCGACGACGGCGCCGGGCCCGATGTGGGCGTCCTTCCCCACGACCGCCCGCTCACCGACGATCGCCCATCGGTCGATCCAGGCCTGCGGCCCGACGTAGGCGTGCGCGTGCACCCGCGCGCCGGGGTCGACGTAGGCGCTCGCGTCGATGTAGGCGGTGTGGTGGACGACCGCCGTCGACTCGACGAGGCCGCCGCCGTTCTCGTGGTGGGAGTACCGGCGCAGGACGCCGTCGTCGTCCTCGAACTCGACGCGCTTGGCCCGCATGGCTCGCCCCCTTCAAGTCGTATGTCCCGAACCCGCAGGTCCGGTTTCGCACACCTGTTCAACGCACACCGCTGGGGCGGTGTTCCAGTCCGCCTGTTCGCCCGTGACGGCCGGCACGGGCGTTGGCGGCGGTCAAGCTCGCCGACGTACGGTGCGAGGAGTTCTCGCATGCCTTCGGGTGTGCCCGTCCGTCCTCAGGAGCGCCGCGTGCCAGTCCCCCTCTCGATCCTCGACCTCGCCACCGTCGACGGCGGCACGGCGGCGGACACCTTCGCCGCCAGCGTCGAGCTCGCCCGCCGGGCCGAGGGCCGGGGGTACACGCGGTACTGGTTCGCCGAGCACCACAACATGCCCACGATCGCCTCCTCCGCCACGGCGGTGCTCATCGGTCACATCGCCGCGCACACCACCTCGATCCGGGTCGGCGCCGGCGGGGTGATGCTGCCCAACCACTCCCCCCTCGTCATCGCCGAGCAGTTCGGCACCCTGGCCACGCTCCATCCCGGCCGGATCGACCTGGGCCTGGGCCGCGCGCCGGGCGGCGACCAGCACGTGTTCCGCGCGCTGCGGCGCGACCCGGCGGCGTCGGACCGGTTCCCGCAGGACGTGGTCGAGCTCCAGGCCCTGCTCGGCGACCCCGCACCGAACCAGCTGGTCCGCGCCATCCCCGGCGAGGGCACGCGGGTACCGCTGTTCGTCCTCGGTTCGTCGCTGTTCGGCGCGAGGCTCGCCGCCGCGCTCGGGCTGCCGTACTCCTTCGCGTCCCACTTCGCGCCGGCAGCGCTCGAGGATGCGGTGCGGGTCTACCGGGCGGAGTACCGCCCCTCCGCCGAGCACCCCGAGCCGTACGTGATCGCTGCGCTGAACGTGTTCGCCGCCGACACCGACGAGGCCGCGCAGGCGATGTTCACCGACAACCTTCGCCGGCGGGTCGTGCAGCTGGCACGCCCCGGCGTCGACCTGAGCCTCGCAGACGCGGACGCCGTCCTGGCCTCCCCCGCCGGGGAGCAGGTGCGCCAGATGCTGCGGTACTCCGCGGTCGGCGCCCCGGAGGCCGTGAAGGTGCAGGTCGCGGAGTTCGCCAGGCTCGCCGACGCCGACGAGCTCATCGTGGCGACCAACGCCCCGACGGCGGACCGGCTGCGGTCCTACGAGCTGCTCGCCGAGGCGTGGGGGCTGCCCGGCTGAGCCGGGTCTCTGCCCCACGGGCACGGTCAGTCGTGCTGGCGCTTGCCCACCCGGCCGGCGATCGCGACCGCCGCGGCGGCCAGCGCCGCCTGGACGGCGAGCAGCACCGGCGGGACCGCTCCCACCAGCAGGGCGACGAGGACCGGCACCGCGCACAGGATGGCCACGTCCGGGCCCTTGGACACCACGGTGCTCATCCCCGGCGGCAGGGCTCCCATCGGTGTGTGGATCAGCGGGCCGGAGAAGTCGGGCAGAGGGCGGTAGGCCGCCCGGACCGCACCCGCCGCCCACACCGGCGCCGACAGCACCCCGAGAAGCAGCCATGCCGCCGGGTCCCCGTACCGCAGCCCGATCACCGCGAAGACCGCCGCGGACCACAACACCATCGCCGCCACCGGCACGACGAGGCGCAGGCGCCGGACCTGGTGCTGCCCCAGCGGCAGCAGGGCGTCCAGCACCGGGGCGACCTGCGCGCGGCGGGCACCGTCCGCCGTCGCGAGTGCGCCGACGTACGCGCCGCCGACCAGCAGCACGACAGTGACCACCGGCACCGGCTGGGGCACGGCCAGCGCCAGGGCGGGCAGGGTCGCGGTGACGACGAGCTGAACCAGGTGGCGTGGGGTGCGCGCAAGCACCAGGGCGTCGGACGCGACCAGGACGGCCGGCGCTCGCCACAGCCGGGGCGCCCGGGCCAGCCAAGCCAGGCGGGCCGAGCGGCGACGCGCGGCAGGCTCGGCGCTCGCCGCCAGGGCACGGCCCAGCGCGCGGGTGTCGAGGGAGAGCACCGCACCGAGAGCCTCGCCGCCCACCGCGCCCCGCTCCTTCATCAGCGCCCCCCGCAACCGCGCGAGCCGGAGGTCGACCAGCACCGCCAGACCTGCCGCCACCACGACGGCGGCCACGGCCGGGACGGCGAGACGCGCGGGGACCGTAGGCGCTGGCAGCGAGCCCAGGGCCACCGCTCCGCCGACGATCGGCACGAGGGCGAGGCAGATGTCGGCCGCTAGACGGGCCCGGCGGTGCCGCGCTCGGGAGCTCTCCGTCAGCGCCATCACGAGCACCGTCGACGCCGCGACCGCACCGCCGAGGGCCACCGCCGCCGTCAGCGTCCCGGCGTCCGCCGCGGGCGCGAGCACGAGCGTGACCGCCACAGCCACGACCGCGCCGGGCAGCACCGCGACGAGCGGCCACCGGACCGCGGCCGGCCGCAGCAGGGAGCGGCGGTCCACCGGCATGGCGAGCCACCACTGCGCCTGGTGCTCCGGGACCGCGACGGGTCCCAGCCGGGCGGCGAGCCCGGCGATCCCTGCCACCGCCGCCAGTCCCACCAGGATCGCGAGCCAGTGCGGCGCCAGCACCAGCCCACCGCCGGAGACGGGCGGGGTCTCCGCGAGGTCGGCCCCGAGCTGGGCGGCCACCGAGACGGCGATCGCGACCGCCATCGTCACCGACAGCACGGCGGTGTACACGTCGCTGAGCAGGTCACCGAGCCCGCCCTCGGAGCGTCGGCCGGCGCGGTGCCGGCTCCAGCGGCGCACGGCGCGCCCGGTGGGGACGCGCACAGCCGATGCCTCCTGATGCACCGTGCTCACATGCGCTCGATGGCGACCGCGGCGGCGGCGGGCGTGAGGGGGCGGACCTCGTCCTCGTCGATCAGGAGCACCGCGGTGGCCGCGCCGGCGACGACGGCGGGATCGTGGCTGGCGATCAGCACGGCACGCCCGTGGTGCCGCTCGTCCACGAGCCGTCGGGTCAGCCTGGCGCGCATGCCGGCATCCAGCCGTTGTTCGGGCTCGTCCAGGACGAGCAGCTCGCGAGGGCGGGCGAACGCGGCCGCGAGGAGCAGCCTGCGCCGCTGGCCGGACGACAACGCGGCCGGCAGAGCATCGGAACGGCCCGTGAGGCCGAACTCCTCCAGCAGCCGGGCGGCGACGTCCGCGGCGTCGGCGACGCCGTGGCCGTAACAGGTCATCAGCAGGTGCTCGCGCACGGTCAGCGCGGGGAAGAACGCGTCGTCCCCGAGGTCGATCGCGACCTCGGTGCGAAACGTGGCGTCACGATCGTCCGGCGTCGCGCCCAGCACCTCCACCCGGCCCCGGACCGGCTCGAGCTGGCCGACCACCGTGCGCAGGAGCGTGGACTTCCCGGTCCCGTTGACGCCGACGACGGCGAGCACCTCCCCCGCGGCAAGGGCGAACGAGATCGGCGCGCAGACCGAAACCCCGTAGCCCACCTCCAGGTCGGTGGCCCGCACGATCGGGCGGCTCGTGGGTTCGCGCACCAGCCGAGCCTACGTTCGTGTCCGATTCGCTTCATGCTTCACCTTCGTCAACTCGGGGTTGACGCCGCTCGTACGTCAACCTACGGTTGACGCATGAGCGACTCGAACATCACCCCTCACCAACCACGCCTCGGCGACCTGATCGAGGCGGTCCAGCACTCGCAGCCGGAAGTCCTGGGCCAGCTCGCCCACGCAGTGGCTCTCGCCGATCACCTCGGCGAGCTGGCCGACCAGCTGATCGGTCACTTCGTCGACCAGGCTCGACGTTCCGGGGCGTCGTGGACGGACATCGGCGGGAGCATGGGCGTCACCAAGCAGGCAGCCCAGAAGCGCTTCGTGCGGAAGGACCCGGCTGTCGCCACGCCGCTGGACCCGAGCCAGGGCTTCAGCCGGTTCACCCCGGAGGCCAGAGCGGTGGTTGTGGGAGCCCAGGAAGCTGCGAGGTCGGCAGGCAACGACCTGATCCGACCCGCGCACCTCCTCCTCGCCCTGATCGACCAGCCCGACGCCCCTGCCACCAAGGCTGTCCTCGCCCAGGGGCTCTCCCTGGAGAAGGTCCGCCGGACCGCAACCGCCACGCTCGACCCCGCCGCGGGAGAGGTGCCGGAGATGATCCCCTTCGACTCTCAGGCCCGCCGGGTGCTGGAGCGGACCTTCGAGGTCGCCCAGCGGGCGGGCCACGACGACATCGGCACGGAGCACCTCCTGCTGGCACTGCTCGAGGTCGAGGACGGCACCGGGGTGCTCGCCGGCCTCGGTCTCGACAAGGCGGCGGTCGAGCAGCAGCTCAGCGCCACCGAGTAGCGCACTCGGGCCGCTTGCCCGGCCTGGTCAGAACCGCTGGAGGAACTCCGCCGTCTCCTCGTCGATGCTGGCCTCCAGGACCTCGGCGAGGTCCGGCTCGGTGGCCAGCGCCGGGTCCCGCTCGACGAGGGCACGGGCACCGGCACGAGCTGCGGTGATGATGTCGACGTCCTTGGTGACGGACAGCAGCCGCAGCGACGAGCCGCGGCCGGCCTGCGCGGCGCCGAGGACGTCGCCCTCCTTGCGCATCTGCAGGTCCAGGTCGGCGAGCCGGAATCCGTCAGTCGTCCCGGCGAAGGCCTGGACCCGAGCCATGGCCCGGCTGTCCTTCTGGGCCGTCGTCACCGCCAGGCACACGCCCGGCTTGGTGCCGCGGCCGATGCGACCGCGCAGCTGGTGCAGCTGGGACAGGCCGAACCGGTCGGCGTCGAGAATGACCATGACGGTCGCGGCGGGCACGTCCACACCGACCTCGATCACCGTGGTCGAGACGAGCACCGGTGCCGCGCCGGACGCGAACGCCGCCATGGCGGCGTCCTTGGCGTCGGTGGGCAGCTGGCCGTGCATCTCCCCGATCGTCACGCCGTCGAGGGCCGGCACCTGGCGGAGCAGCGCGGCCACCTCCTCCACGGAGGCGAGCGGGGGGCGGGGCGGACCGGACGCCCGGGGTGCGGCGTCGGACAGACCGCCTGTCGCGATGAGGTCCTCGGTGAAGGGCAGGTCGTCCAGGAGGTCGACGTCCTCGACCATCTCCTCCTCGCCCTGCTCGCTCTCGGTGGCGGTGATGCGCGGGCACACGACGTAGGCGCGGCCGCCGCCGTCGACCTCCTCGCGGATGCGCTGCCATACCCGCTCGACCCAGGCCGGCTTGCCGGCGGGCACCACGACCGTCTCGATCCCGGCGCGGCCGGCGGGCAGCTCACCGAGGGTCGAGGTCTCCAGGTCACCGAAGCTCGTCATCGCCACGGTGCGCGGGATGGGCGTGGCCGTCATGACCAGCAGGTGCGGTGTGCCGTCGGCCTTCGCCCGCAGGGCGTCGCGCTGCTCGACGCCGAAGCGGTGCTGCTCGTCGATGACCACCAGCCCCAGGTCGGCGAGCTGCACGTTCTCGCTGAGCAGGGCGTGGGTGCCGATGACGATCCCCGCCTCACCCGACGCCGCGGCCGCCAGCGCCTTGCGACGCGCGGGCGCGCTCAGCGACCCGGTCAGCAGGGTGACACGGGTGGCATGCTCGGCGCCGCCGAGCATGCCGGCCTCGGCGAGGGGGCCTAGCAGCGCGGTGACGGTGCGCAGGTGCTGCTGCGCAAGCACCTCGGTGGGTGCCAGCAGCGCAGCCTGCCCACCGGTGTCGACCACCTGCAGCATCGCGCGCAGGGCGACGACGGTCTTGCCGGAGCCGACCTCGCCCTGCAGCAGCCGCTGCATGGGCACCGGCTCGGAGATCTCGTCGGCGACGACCGCGCCGACCTCGCGCTGTCCGGCCGTGAGCTCGAACGGCAGCCGCGCCTCGAACGCCTCCCGGATGCCGGCCATCCGCAACGGGCGGGCCGTCGTCGGCCGGGACCGCATGGCGGCGCGACGCTGGGCGAGCGCGGTCTGCAGCACGAAGGCCTCCTCGTGCTTCATCCGGTCCTGTGCGCGGCGGACGTCGCCCATGCTGTGCGGTTCGTGGAGCCAGTGCAGCGCCTGGAGGACGCCCACCAGCCCGTGCTCCTCCCGGTAGGCGGCGGGCAGCGGCTCGGGCACGTCCTGGGGACCCTGCGCGGTGAGCACGGTCTGCACGGCCGTGGCGATCCGCCAGCTCGGGATGCTGGCGCCGGCCGGGTAGATCGGCACGGGCCAGTCCACCTTCTGCACCGCGGCGAACTCCTCGTCGAGGTCCTCGAAGGGCTCGTAGTCGGGGTGCGTCAGCTGCAGGGTGCCGCGGTACTCGCCCACGGTGCCGGTGAACATGCCGGTGATGCCGGGTCGCAGCCGCCGCTCGTGGAAGCTCAGCGTGCCGGCGCTCTTGCCGAAGAAGGTCAGCGTCAGGTGGTCGCGGCCGTCGGTGATGGTGGAGGTGAGGATCGCCCCGCGCTTGTTGCGCATCGGGCGCACCGAGGAGCCGGCCACCTGGGCGATCACCGTCACGTGCTCCCCCACGCGCAGGTCCCGCAGGGTGGTCAGCTTGCCGCGGTCGCCGTAGCGGCGGGGGTAGTACCGCAGCAGCTCGCCGGTGGTGGTCGGGCCGAGCTTCTCCAGCGCGGTGGCGGTCTTGGGGCCGACGGCGAGCTTCAGGGGCCGGTCCAGGCGCCGGTGGCGGTCGCTGACCACCGCCGGCTCGTGGCGTCCGCGGATGATGGGCTCGTTCACTCGACCCCCAGCTGCAGCGTCGGCGCGGCCTGCCCGCCCCGGACGATGACGACCTCGGCCTGCGGCGCCGCCTGCGCCACCAGCTCGCGCACCAGCTCGGCGACGTCGTCGTCCGCGCCCGCGCCGAGGAGGGCGGTGACCAGCTCGTCGCTCGGCGCGATGAGGGCGGCGACGGCGGAGGCGAGGGTGCCGTCGACGTCGTCGACCTCTGCGGTGCGGGTGCGCCGCACCGCCTGCTCGGCGAGCGCGGCCGGTGGGTGCCCCAGCCGTCCGGTGCCGAGCCCGATCTCGACGGCGGCGGCCAGGACCTGGACGTCGCTGCGGGTGCCGGCGCCGTGCAGCACCTGACGGCCCAGGTGCGGTGCGCCGCGGCCAGCCGCCGCGGCGGTGGCGGCCGCCTGGACGGTGGCCGCGACCGCGTCGTCACAGGGCAGCACCAGCACCTCGGACGCGCCGGTGTCGGCGGCTGCGCGGAGGATGCCTGAGGGGTCCTCCCCCGGGTCGAGCACCACCACCGCGCCGGTGCGGGCCAGCGGCTCGAGCAGTCCCGGGGCTTTCGTGCAGGCGACGACGCCGGTGCCGGCCTGTCGTGGGCGCGCGGCCGGCTCGACGTGGGCGGGGCCGCGCTCGCCCGGCGGGTGCGGGTCGGTCAGGAGCGGGCGCAGGTAGCGCACGCACACCTGCTCCACCAGGGCCGGCTCAGCCAGCGCGGCGAGGGGGGCGTCGGTGTGGACGTGGACCTGCCACAGCCCGGCGCCGGTCTCGTCCGACCAGCCGACGACGGCCACCGAGTGGGCGGTGCGCACCAGGTCGGCGCGCAGCGTCGCCGCCCGTGCGGCATCTGCCCGCAGCACGTACATGACCTCGAAGTCTCCGGCGGCGTCGTCGTGGTCGGCCGGGTCCGTCGGACCGGGCGTTCCCGAAGGTAGGGCCGAGGGCACCGGGCCCGCCGTGATCGTCAGCCCGGGCACGGCCGGCGATGTGCCGCCGCCGTCGATGTCCGCGAGCAGGGCCGCGGTGGCACGACGGGCGCCGGAGTCGGCCTCGCCCGCCACGACGTCCCGCAGCGCCCCGAGGAGCACCACGTAGCCCGCGGCGCCCGCGTCGACGGCCACGCCGTGCGCGCCCCGGGTGGCGGCCAGGGCGCTGCGCGCGGCTCCCAGCGACGCCTCGACCGTCCCGAGCAGCTCGCCGTGGGCGGTGCCGACGGCGGCGTCGGCCGCCTTGGTGGCGCCGTCGGCCGCGGCACGAGCGACGGTCAGGACGGTGCCCTCCACGGGGTGCCCGACGGCCCCCCGGGCCTGCCGCGCGGCGCCGTCGAGGGCGCGAGCGACGACGTCCGCACCGGCGGTGTCGGCGCCGGCGAAGGCCTCGGCGAGGGCTTGCAGGCACTGGCTGAGGATGACGCCGGAGTTGCCTCGGGCGCCCAGCAGCGCGCCGTCGGCCGCCGTGCGCGTGAGGGTGGCGAGCTCAACGTCGGCCGGCAGCTCCCGGACAGCCTCCGCGGCGCCGGCCAGGGTGAGAACCATGTTGGTGCCGGTGTCGGCGTCTGGCACCGGGAAGACGTTGAGCCGGTCCACCGAGTGCCGCACGAGGAGCAGGGAGCGCAGGGCGTGCTCGAACCAGGCCCGCACCGCGGCGGCGTCGAGCACGGCGAGCGGCGTGGGCACCTGCTCCTCCTCTTCGTCGGTAGACTTTCCAGCAGGTTAGTCGGTGCCACCGACACGGCCCGCGCGCCGGGTGGACACACGTTCCTGGCGAGGGTTGTGGCGGACGCCACGGCGCGGGCGGCCGGATGACGGTTGGGAGCAGCGCCCGCTCTCGGGTACTCTGTTCAGGTTGCCCGTCACACCAGGTTCTTGCCTGGCGCGGGCCTACCGAACCTAAGTGCGCGGCCGGCTTGGCCGCGCAGCAGCGAGAAGATCAGGAGAACGACCGTGGCTGCCACCTGCGACGTCTGCGGCAAGCGCCCGAGCTTCGGCAAGAGCGTCTCGCACTCCCACGTGCGGACCAGCCGCCGTTGGAACCCCAACATCCAGCGCGTGCGCGCCCTGGTCAACGGCGCCCCGAAGCGCGTGAACGTGTGCACCTCGTGCCTCAAGGCCGACAAGGTCACCCGCGCGATCTGACGCACCTAGTGAACAGGCCGCCACCTCTTCGGTGGCGGCCTTTTCCGTGTGTGAGCCCGGGGTGTCGCGGCGTCTTCACCCTGCGTCGGCACGATCCAACGCCCGCAGCACGATCGTCACAGTCGTCCGGCTCGACGGCGTGAGCCGGGCGCAAGTGTGACGGTATTGACGTGTCGGGCGGTGAACGGCCTGGACTGGTCCTCAGGCGAGCTCCCCGCGCACGATGCTGTCCCCGCTGTGCGCAGGGTTGCCGTCGATCGGTTCCTCAGAGACGTCGACGATGGCGAACTCCGCGAGATCGAGGCCGGCGGGCACCTCGAACTCCCCTTCTGAGCCGGCCAGCACCCCGAGGCTGACGAGACGCTGCAGGTCGGTGTCGATGAGCCACACCTCGCGGAAGCCCTCACCCGGCACGTCCGGCAGGTCGACGGTAAGCAGCCGCCGACCATCCACCTCGCGCACCGACGCCTCCCCCTCGGCCTGCCACCCGGGCAATGGCTGCAGCTGCGCCGAGGCGAGCACCTGGCCGCCGGGTGCGTCCTGGCCGAGGTTCTGCACCAGGACAGTTCCGCCGATGCCTGCGACGAAGCTGGCGGCGGCCACCCACACCACACGCCGGCGCCACCGAGACACGGCCGGCGCCGTCGCGGGGGCGGGTGATGGCGCAGGTGCCGGTGATGGCGCTGGTACCGGGGCCGGTGACGGCTCCGCCGGAATCTCACCTGGTGCGGTCGTGGCGGCAGCCTCCGTCTCGGGCAGCCCCAGCTCCGCGGCGATGCGCGTCCACACCGCGTCGGACGGACGCTCCAACGTGGTCGCGCCACTGCGGCCGGCGTGCGTGACGCGGCGCAGGGACGCCAGCTCCGCGCTGCAGTGCGCGCACGTCGAGACGTGGTCACGTACCTCCGGCCCGCCGACGTCCTCCCCGAGCGCCATGAGCGCGAGGACCTCCTCGTCAGGATGCGTCATCTGCCACCTCCAGCCGTACGCGCAGGCGCTGCAGGCTCCGCTTGATGTGGGACTTGACCGTGCCCAGCGGGAGCCCGATGCGCTCGGCGATCTGGGCGTGGGTGAGGTCCTCGTAGAAGGCCAGCGACAGGATCTGGCGCTGCGGGTCCCCGAGGCCCGCCAGGGCCTCGGCGACCATCACCCGGTCGACCAGGTGGGCGGTGTCGGGGTCGACGACCGGCTCGGCGGTCATGGTCGCGGCCTCTTGCGCCTGCCGCTCCCGGGAACGGCGTTCGTGAATGTCCGCCACGACGTGCCGGGTGATGCCGACCAGCCATGAGGCGAGCGGCGCTCGGTCCGGGTCGAAGCCCGACCGGCCGCGCCAAGCCGCGACGAAGACCTGCTGGGTGGCGTCCTCGGCGTCCGGGACGGAGCCGAGCGAGCGCAACGCCATGGTGTACACGAGCGGTGACCAACGCCGGTAGGCGTCGTGCACGGCTTCGGGGCCACCCCCGCGGAAGGCGGCGGCGAGGCGTTCGTCGGAGTCGGCGTCGACGTTGCTCACCTCCGTGGGGGGTGGGATCGTGCGTGCCGGCGGCACGGTGGGTCAACCTGCCACGAGGATAGCGGTGACGATGACGTTGTCCTCGTAGCTGCGACGCGCCTCGTTCCACTCCCCGCCGCAGGTGGCCAGCACCAGCCGCGGCTCGCCGTCGCGGCGGAAGTAGGGGGCGAGGTCCAAGGTGGCCTTGGCGAGGCGCTCGACGGCGACCACCTCGTAGGTCGCCTCGCTCCCGTCCGCGGCGCTCACCTGGACCGTGTCGCCCTGCGCCGCCCCGCGCAGGTCGAAGAAGGGGCCGTGCGGTGTGGCCACGGACCCCGCGTGGGCGGCGACGACGGTGGTGCCCGACTCAGGCGCCACCCCCGGTCCGAAGCGGTACCAGCCGCTGCGGGCGGCGTCCGGCGGGATCTCCATCGCGCCGTCGACGGTGACGCCGACGGGGTCCACCGGCATGTCGATCCCCAGGCGCTCGTACACCACGCGCGACGGCGGCCGCGCCGGTGCTGCCGCGGCGTTGCCGAGCGTGGCGGTGCGGATGTCGACGTCGCGCGCGGCGGGTGTAGCAGGCGCTGCCGGGGTAGGCGACGAAGGCGCCAGCTCTAACGATGGCGGCGCCGGCGCAGACGCAGACGAGGGCGTCGCCGACCCAGTCGCCTCGACCTGCGGCCCCGGGGGCTGCGCGGTGGCCGCGCAACCCCCGAGGACCACAGCCGCGACCACCGCGGTCAGCGGGAACCGCCTGCGCACGTCAGTCACGCGACGCCCGCTGCGGCGCCAGCCGCCGGGTGCCGACCACCGCTGCCGTACCGAGCACCAGCGCGAGCCCGGCCCAGAGTGCGGGCGAGAGGCCGCCGTCCTCGGGGACCTCGGTCAGCCCGGTGGGCACCCCCGCCGGGGCGGAGTGCAGGCCCTCGATCGCCTGCGTCGCGAGGGCGAGGTTGCCGTCCTCGAGGCTCCCCCAGGCGTACACGATGGTCGCGGCACCCTCCTGGACCGGGACGTCGGCCGGGCCGAGCACGGGGTCGGTGGTGCCGGTCGCGGCGATCGTGGCGCTCACCGTCGACGCGGGGAGATCGAGGGTGGCCTCGTCCGGGTTGGCCAGGTTGGTGATCACCGGGGAGCCCCCGGCGAGCACGTCGACCGCCGGGGCCGCGGCAACGTGCCGCACGACCAGACGGCCCTCGCCCGCCGCCGTCGGGGAGGTGTTGTTGGTGAACAGCGTCGCGGTCGGTGCGCCGTCCTCCCCGAGGTGCGCCGCGACGGTGTAGTTCCCGCCGGCGTCGAGCTGCAGGTCGACCGGACCGATGGCCGGGCTGGAGTCGTCGGTGGCGTCCGCGGCGGTGATCGCGACGGTGTAGGTGCCTGCCGGAAGCTCGAGCGGACCGGCGAGCTCGGACGGGGCGAAGTCGTCCAGGGTGCGTTCGCCGTTGACCCACACGTCGACGGTGAGGTCGGGGACGCCGTGCAGGACGGAGAGCGAGGCGCCGTCCTCCGTCTGGGCCTGGGCCGGTGCCCCGATCACGGCCATCGCCGCGGCGAGGCCGAGTGTGCCGAACCCGAGTGCTGCGTGCTTGCGCATGATGTTCCTCCGCGTTAGCGCCCCGAGGGGCGAGCTGATGTGACGGGAGGTATTCCCCGGGGAAGATGCATCTGGATGCACCGAGGACGCAGAAATTTTCGAGTGCATCGACCACGCCGGCCGGCTGGGCGGTTCGAGCTCGCCGGCCGATCGGTTCAGGCCCGCGTCGTCCGGTGTGCGTCGACCCAGGCGTCCGTCCTGGCGGCGAGCTCAGCCCGACGGGCGTCGTCGACGAACGCCGCCTCGACGCCGTTGCGCGCCAGCACCGCCAGCTCGTCGACCGAGAGGTCGAGCGCCTCGGTGAGGCGGTGGAAGTTGTCCTCGACGTAGCCGCCGAAGTAGGCGGGGTCGTCGGAGTTGACGGTGACGACCAGCCCGGCTTCCAGCATGCGGCGCAGCGGGTAGTCGGCGAGGTCTTCGACCACGCGCAGCCGCACGTTCGACAGCGGGCACAACGTCAGCGGCACCCGTTCGCGGGCGAGGCGGGCCACGAGGTCCTCGTCCTCGAGGGCGCGGATCCCGTGGTCCACCCGTTCCGCGCCCAGGACGTCGAGGACCTCCCGGACGTTGGCGGCCGGGCCCTCCTCGCCGGCGTGCGCGACGCGGCGCAGCCCGTGCGCGGCGGCGAGGTCATAGACGTCCTTGAACGGTGCGGCCGATCCGATCTCGCTCGAGCACAGCCCCACGCCGAGCACCGGGACGTCCAGACGCAGGATCTCCTGCAGGGACGCCATCGCCTCCGCGGCGGGCAGGTGGCGCAGGAACGTCACGATCAGGCCGGTGGAGATGCCGAACTCCCGCTCGCTCGCCACGAGCGCCTCGCTCACCCCGCGCAGGGCGACCTCGGCGGGCACGCCGCGGGCGGTGTGCGCCTGGATGTCGAAGAACACCTCGGCGTGGTGGACCCCACCCGCACGGGCACGGCCCAGGTACGCGCGGGCGAGGTCGGCGAAGTCCTGCTCCGTGCGGAGCACGGCCATGTTCTCGTAGTACAGGTCGAGGAAGCTCTGCAACCCGGTGAACTCGTACCGGCGGCGCAGATCCTCGACGTCGTCGTACGGCAGGGTCATCCCGTTGCGCTCGGCGATCGCGAAGATGAGCTCGGGCTCGAAGGTGCCTTCCAGGTGCACATGGAGCTCGACGGCGGGCATCAGCATCCCGACAGTATGGCCACGATCGGGCGGGACCGGGAGAAGTCGGGCACGCGCGGCGCCCGCACCGTTGTCCCGGCCGCCGCCCGCGTCCCCGCCCACGCCGTACCCGCGGCCTGCGGCCGCCGCCCGCGCCCTACCCCCGCGCAGTCCGCGCCCTACCCCCGCGCAGTCCGCGCCCTACCCCCCGCGCTGACCCAGGAGGACAATGACAGCCGACGGCGCCGCTCGCCCCGGCGCGAGGTCCACGGCGAGGAGGCCCGACGGACATGACTGAGATCGGCACCAGGTCCGTGACGGGCGCCGCGCTCGACGCCCTGGCCGACGGCTTTCGTGGGGAGCTGGTCACGCCCGACCATCCCGGGTACGAGGACCACCGGCGCGTGTGGAACGGCTCCATCGACCGCCGTCCGGCTCTGATCGCGCGGTGCGCGGGGGTCGCGGACGTCATCGCTGCGGTGCGGTTCGGGCGCGAGCGCGCCCTGCCCGTCGCCGTGCGCAGCGGCGGGCACAGCTTCCCGGGGCTGTCGGTGGTCGACGACGGACTCGTCGTCGACCTCTCCCTCATGCGTGGCACCCGGGTGGACCCCGCGGGCGCTACCGTGCGGGCCCAGGCCGGCGTGCTCCTGGGCGAGCTCGACCACGAGACACAGGCGTTCGGCCTGGCAGTCCCCTCCGGCATCGTCACCCACACGGGCATCGCGGGACTGACCCTCGGCGGCGGGATCGGCTGGCTCATGCGCAAGCACGGCCTGACCATCGACCGGCTCCGCTCCGTGGACCTGGTCACCGCCGCGGGCGACCTGGTCCACGCGGACGCCGAGGAGAACCCAGACCTGTTCTGGGGCGTGCGCGGCGGTGGCGGAAACTTCGGCATCGTCACCGAGTTCGAGTACGCGCTCGAACGGGTCGGCCCGATCGTGCTCGCGGGCCCCACCATGTGGGAGGTGGAGCATGCCGGATCGGTTATGCGGTTCTACCGGGACTGGATCGCCGAGGCGCCCGACGAGCTCATGACGATGCTGGTCCTGCGCCGGGCGCCGACCATCCCGGCAGTCCCCCCGGAGATCCAGGGCCGTCGGGTCGTCGTGGTCGTCTCGTGCTACGCCGGGGACGTCGCCGACGGCGAGCGCGTGCTGGCACCACTCCGCGCACACCGCCCGCCGCTGCTCGACCTGTGCAGGCCCCAGCCGTACCTCGCGCACCAGGCGCTGCTCGACCCGTCCTTCCGGCCCGGCTGGTCGTACTACGTCCGCAGCCATGACCTGGCCGGCCTGACGGACCCGGTGGTCGACATCTTCGCGGAGATGGGACCCCAGGTGGCCTCGCCCATCACCTCCGTGGGAGTCTTCCACCTCGGCGGGGCGGTGGCGCGCGTGCCGGCCGCTGCGACGGCCTTCGGCGGCCGCGACTCCGGCCACACGGTCAACATCAACGGCAACGCCAAGACACCCGAGGACTTCGACGCCGAGCGGGACTGGGCGCGCCGGTTCTCCGACGCGCTGGCTCCCCACGCGGTCGGTGCCTACTCCAACTTCCTCATGGAGGAGGGCCAGGACCGGGTCCGCCGGTCCTACGGGGCGAACTTCGGGCGTCTGCAGGAGCTGAAGCGGCGGTGGGACCCCGACAACGTGTTCCGCCTCAACCAGAACATCCCGCCGGCCGCCTGAGGATCGCCGCCCACGTCACGCTCCGCGCCGCGCTCAGCTGCGGAAGTGGTCCCACCCCGGGCGCACCGCGGGCACCGCGTCGCCCACAAGTACCGTGCCGGCGGGGTGCTCCGCCGACACCGCGGCCACCCGGCCCAGCACCGTGAAGCCCTCCGGCAGAGCCGTCCCCGCCGGGAAGGTGGCGAGCATGCCGTGGTCCTCCCCGCCGCCGAGCACCCACTCGGTGGGGTCGATCTCCAGGCGGGCGGCGACCCCCGCGAGCGCGGCGACGGCGTCCGGCACGCTGGTGGCGGGCGGGTCGAGGGTGAGGACCACCCCGGAGCGGCGGGCGAGGCGTCCGGCGTCGCGCAGCAGACCGTCGGAGACGTCCATCATCGACGTGGCGCCCGCCCGCGCGGCCGCGGGCCCGGCCGCGAGCGCGGGCCGCGGGCGAAGGAAGTCTCGGATGAGGGCCTCGTCCGAGCCGCCACGCCGGCCGGAGGCGAGCAGGGCGTGCCCGGCGGCGGCACGGCCGAGCAGCCCGCTGTGCGCGACGACGTCCCCGGGGCGGGCGCCCGAGCGCAGGACCGGGTCGCGGCCGGCGAGGTCGCCATGGACGGTCACGGCCACCACGAGCTGCTCCCCCGCGGACAGGTCCCCGCCGTCCACACCGACGCCGAGCGGCTCGCAGGCCTCGGAGAGCCCCCGGCAGAAGTCGTGCAGCCAGCTCACCGGGGTGGCCGGCGGCAGCACCATGGACACCACCATCGAAGTCGGCTCCGCGCCCATCCCGGCGATGTCGGCGAGGTTCTGCATGGCGGCCCGCCAGCCGACGTCGGCGCCGGTGCCCCACGCGAGGCGGAAGTGGTGCCCCTCGACGAGCACGTCGGTGCTCACGCAGAACCGGCCGTCCGGCGCGGCGATCACCGCGGCGTCGTCCCCGGTGGGCACCAGCGTGGTGCGCCCACGCGGCAGAAGGGGGACGAAGGACGCGATGAGGTCGTCCTCGCCGAGGTCGGCGACGGTCGGCCCGGCGGGGGTGGTCACACCCTCACCGTAGCGGCCGGGCCGCCGGCTCACCGGCGGACGGCGGGACGACGACGCGGCCTCGGGGGCCGGCCGGCGACAACCCGGGCCGGGGCGGCCCACGACGCCGACGTAGAGTGGGCGGGTGCCCCTCGCTCGTGCTCGGCGCCGTCCGCGCGCCCTCGTCGCCCTCTTCGCCGTCGCGCTGACCGGTGTGCTGGCGGGCTGCGGCTCGCCCGTGGAGGTGCCCCCGGGTGAGGCCGCCTCGGACCCGACCTGCGCACGGGTGCTGCAGGCCACCCCGGAGGAGCTGGGCGGGCTGGGGCGCCGTTCCACCACCGCTCAGGCCACGACGGCGTGGGGCGCGAACCCGGCCGTCACGGTGCGGTGCGGGGTCACCCCGCCCGGCCCCACCACCGACCGCTGCCTGAGCGTGGAGCACCCCGACGGCACGGTCGTGGACTGGATCCAGCTGGAGTCCGACGACGAGAGCTTCCCCGACCGGGCGAAGGACACCCAAGGCTCGTGGGCGTTCGTCACGTACGGGCGGGTGCCGGCGATCGAAGTGGTCGTGACCGCGGCACACGTGACCGGCCAGCCCACCGCGTTCCTGGTGGACCTCGCCTCCGCCGCCCAGATCAGCCCCGCCGAGCGGTTCTGCGTGGGCGCCGACGACGTGCAGTGACGCGGTCTCGCCGTCAGGACAGCTAGCGCAGCCCCGCGGGTCGCTCCAGCGCGAGCGAGACGAGCTCGTCGATCAGCTCGGGATAGCTCAGCCCGGACCGCTCCCACAGCAACGGATACATCGAGAACGGGGTGAACCCGGGCATCGTGTTCACCTCGTTGATGATCACGGTCGTGCCCGAGCAGAAGAAGTCCACCCGGGCCAGGCCCTCGCAGCCCAGCGCGTCGAACGCGCCCGCCGCGAGCCCGCGGACCCGGTGCGTGACCTCCTCCGGGAGCTCGGCCGGCGCGACCATGGTCAGCGGTGCGGTGTCGAGGTACTTGGTCTGGTAGTCGTAGAACCCGGCAGCGGGCGAGTCCAGCACGATCTCGCCGGGCACCGAGGTGCGCGGAGCGTCGTCGCCGTGGCCACCGAGGACGGCGCACTCGATCTCGCGGCCGTCGATCCCGGCCTCGACGATGACCTTGGGGTCGTGGCGCCGGGCCTCTTCGACGGCGGCCTCGACGTCCTCGGCACGCTCCACCTTGGAGATGCCCAGCGACGAGCCGGCCCGGGCCGGCTTGACGAAGACGGGGAACCCGAGGGAAGCGACGGCGTCGACCGCCCGGGCCTTGTCCGTGCGCCACAGGCGAGGCGTGATCACCGTGTACGGCCCCACAGGTAGCCCGTGCCCGGCCAGGATGACCTTCATGTAGTGCTTGTCCATGCCCGCGGCGGAGGCGAGCACGCCCGAGCCGACGTAGCGCGCGCCGGCCATCTCGAGGAGGCCCTGGAGGGTGCCGTCCTCCCCGAAGGGGCCGTGCAGCAGCGGCAGGACCACGTCGACCTTGCCCAGCTCGCGCGGCACCTGCCCCGGCTCGGCGACCACCAGGCCGTTCGAGTGCTCGCCCAGGGGCACGAGCACCTGGGCGTGGGCCGAGGTGATCTCGGCGCGGCCGCCCTCCAGCGGTGCGGGGTCGTCCGGGACGAGCACCCACTCCCCTGCCCGGGTGATGCCGATCGGCAGCACCTCGTAGCGGTCGCGGTCCATCGCGCGCAGCACGCCCGCGGCGGTGGCGCAGCTGACCGGGTGCTCCCCGCTGCGCCCACCGAAGACGACGGCGACCCGCACCTTGCCGGTCCCCTCGCCCTCTCGGCGAGGTACGGGGGTGGTCGTCTCGCCGGGTGCGGTGGCGTCGGTGCCGGGGTGTGCGGGTGCGGTGTCCATCGCCTGCGAGGGTACCTGGCGCTGGACGCCCGACCGCGCCACCGCGCGGCGGGCCTACCCTGACGCGTGTGACGCACCCCGACCTCGCCCCCGCCACGATCGCCGTCGCCGCCGGCCGGCCGGCCCGGCAGCAAGGTGCGCCCGTGAACGCGCCGGTGGTGCTCTCCAGCACCTACGTCTCCACCGGCACGCCCGGCGCGGAGATGCTCTACGCCCGGTACAACACCGAGAGCTGGCTGCCGCTCGAGGAGGCGGTCGGCGCGCTGGAGGCGGCCGGCCTTCCGGGCCTCGCCTTCTCCTCCGGCATGGCGGCCGTCGAGGCGGCGCTGCACCTGGCCACCCCCGGGACGGCGATCGTCGCGCCTCGGCACGCCTACCTGGCCACCCTCACCGCCGCCCGCGAGCGCACCGCCCGCGAGGGCGGCGTGGTCCGCGAGGTCGACATCGCCGACACCGACGCCGTCATCGCCGCCCTCGCTCCCGACGACGGCGCCCCGGCCTCGCTGCTGTGGATCGAGTCCCCGACCAACCCGATGCTCGAGGTGGCCGACGTCCCCGCGCTGGCTGCCGCCGCACGCGCGGCGGGCGCGCTGACCGTGGTGGACAACACGTTCGCCACCCCCCTGGGACAGCGGCCGCTGACCCAGGGGGCCGACGTCGTCGTGCACTCCGTCACGAAGTACCTTGCCGGCCACTCGGACCTGCTGATGGGCGCCGCCGTGACCGCCGACCCCGGGCTGCGCGAGCGGCTCCACGCCCGGCGCACCACCGGCGGTGCCGTCCCGGGTCCGTGGGAGGCGTGGCTGGCGCTGCGCGGGCTGCGCACGCTGGCCCTGCGCGTGGAGCGCTCGCAGGCCTCCGCGCTCGAGCTGGCACGCCGGCTCGCCGGGCACCCGCTGGTGGCCGCGGTGTCGCACCCCGGCCTGCCGAGTCATCCTCAGCACGAGCGTGCTGCGCGGCTCATGGACGGCTTCGGCTCCATCCTCACGCTGCGGCCGCGCGGCGGCGGCGCGACGGCCGACGCGCTGACCCGCGCGGTGCGCCTGTGGGTGCCGGCGACGAGCCTGGGCGGGGTGGAGTCCAGCCTGGAGCGGCGCCGTCGGCTGCCCGCGGAGGCGCCGACCGTGCCCGAGGACCTGCTGCGGCTGAGCGTGGGCATCGAGGATGTCGAGGACCTGTGGGCCGACCTGGACCAGGCGCTGCACGCCGCGGCGGCCGCAGGCTGACGCTCGCCGGGGCTGACGCCGGCTGCGCCGCAGGATCACAGATCTGCATCGACCCGCCGCGCGTGCGGGGCGGTCACCCGGCCGCCACGTACGGTGACCGGAGGCGGCTGCCAGCCGCGAGGGACGGAGGAGCCATGAGGACGTCGACCAAGGTCGCCGTGACCATCACCGTGGGCCTGGCGCTGACGCTGACCGCGTGCAACACCGACAGCGGTGACGAGCCGACCCCCGCGGGCGGCGCCACCACCACCAGCGCGTCCGAGACGCCGGCCGACGAGGCCACGGACGGCGCCACGTCCGGTGCGACGGACGGAGCCACCGGCGGCGACGGCACCGCGGGCCAGGCGGACGAGACCGACGAGCCCGACGTCGCCTTCGGCACCGAGCCGCAGAGCTCGGCGGACTGGCCCGGCTCGGGCGGCGACCTCCTCCCGGTGGGCGTGCGGGTGGGCGCGCACGAGGGCTACGAGCGTGTCGTGTTCGACCTCGAGGGCTCCGACTCACCCGGCTGGCGCGTGGAGTACGTCGACGCGGCCATCTCCGAGGGCAAGGGCGACGAGATCGATGTCGACGGCGACGCCACGCTCCAGGTGATCCTCACCGGTTTCCGCATTCCCGAGGGGCAGGCGGAGACCGACAAGCTCGCCATGGGCTCCTTCGACGCCGGAAGCGCCGAGGAGGTCGAGGAGGTGTACGTCTCGGGGATATTCGAGGGCCAGAACCAGGCGTTCATCGGGGTCGACGAGCAGGTGCCGTTCCGGGTCTTCGCACTCACCGACCCGGCCCGCGTCGTCGTCGACGTGCAGACGGCCGGCTGACGGCTCCGCCCGCCCGGTCCATCGGGCGAGCGCAGGCAGGTACGCCGAGCGCGGCTGTTCGCGCCCGACAACAGCGTTCGGGCGCTCTTGGTCAGTCCAGCCGGAAGCCGACCTTGAGCGTCACCTGGACGTGCGCGACGGTGCCCTCCTCGAGGTGGCCGCGCACCTGGGTCACCTCGAACCAGTCCAGGCCGCGCAAGCTCTGGCTGGCCTTGGCGACGGCGTTGCGGATGGCCTGGTCGACGCCGTCGGGCGATGTGCCGACGATCTCTGTGATCTTGTACGTGTAGTCAGACATGACGACCTCCCGGGCTGGGGTGCAGGTCGCCCCAGGTTCCCGCGGACCACCGGGTGCGGCAACCGCGGCACCGCCCACCCATCCCGCCGAACGGCCCGCCACGGCGGGGCGGGCTCACCGACCGGGTACGAAACGCCCGCCCGCCCGGTCAGGCGCGCTCGTGCTTGAGGGGCCGGTCCAGCAGCGTGCGCGTCATCTCCGTGACCGGGAGGCCCTCGTGCAGCACCGCGACTACGGCCTCGGTGATCGGCATGTCCACGCCGTTGCGACGGGCCAAGTCGAGCACCGAGCGCGACGACTTCACGCCCTCGGCGGTACCGCCGGTCAGCACGATCGCCTCCTCCAGGTGCTTCCCGGCGCCCAGGTGCGCACCGAGGGTGTGGTTGCGCGAGAGGGGCGAGGCGCAGGTGGCCACGAGGTCACCCATGCCGGCCAGCCCGGCGAAGGTGGCGGGCTGCGCCCCGAGGGCGGCGCCCAGGCGCGCGATCTCCGCCAGCCCGCGGGTGATGAGCGTGGCCTTGGTGTTGTCCCCGTACCCACGCCCCTGCGCCATCCCGACGGCGAGCGCGATCACGTTCTTCACGGCACCACCCAGCTCCACACCCACCACGTCGGTCTGGGTGTAGGGCCGGAAGTAGGTGGCCGCACAGGCCCGGGCGACCAGTGCCGCCACGGCGGGGTCCTCGGCGGCGACGACGGCGCCGGCGGGCTGGTGGGCGGCGATCTCCTTGGCGAGGTTGGGCCCGGAGACCACCGCCACGCGCGCGGAGGGCACCTGAAGGGCCTCGGCGAGGACCTGGCTCATCCGCAGGTCAGTGTCGAGCTCGACGCCCTTCATGAGGGAGACGACGACGCACCCGGGCGCCAGGGTGCCGGCGAGGGGCGCCAGCACGGCGCGGACGGACTGGGAGGGCAGCGCGACGACGAGCACCTGCGCGTCCGACACCGCCGCCGTCAAGTCCGTGGTGGCCGTGATGGACGCCGGCAGCTCAGCACCGGGCAGGTTGCGGGTGTTGCGGTGGTCCCGGGCGATCTCCTCGACCACCTCCGGGCTGCGGCCCCAAAGGCGGACCGTGGAGCCGGCGTCGGCCAGGACGGCGGCGAAGGTGGTGCCCCAGGCGCCGGTGCCCAGCACGGTGGCGCGCAGCGGTGTCTCGTCCGGCAAGCTCATCGGGCCTCCTCAGAAGGGGTCGGGGCGGCCGGGCGCTGCCGGCGGGCGGCGTTGCGGGCGGCCCCGCGCGCTTTGTGCGCGACCCGGGCGGCCTTGCGCGCGGCCCGGGCGGCGTCGTCGGCGGCGTGGGGATCGCCGTCGCGTCGCATGTCGTAGGGCTCGGCGGGCGGTGTCGCGCCGCGGATATCGGCGAGCTGAGCGGTCACGGCCGCCATGATCCGCCGGGTCGCCTCCTGCAGGACCTCCTGCTCGAGGGGCCGGTCGTAGAGATCGTCAAGGTTCACCGGTGGCCCGGCGACCACGGTGACGGGCTTGCGCGGCAGGGGCCGGAACGAGGACGTATAGGGCGGCAGCACGAGGTGCGCGCCCCACTGGGCGACGGGGATCACCGGCACCCGGGTGCGCAGCGCGAGCCGGGCCACGCCGGTCTTACCGCTCATCGGCCACATCGCGGGGTCACGGGTGAGGGTCCCCTCCGGGAAGACGGCGACGCCCTCCCCCGCCGCCAGCGCGGCCTCGGCGGCGACCAGCGCCTCGGCCGCCTGGGCGGTGCCGCGGTAGACCGGTATCTGGTCGAGGCGGCGCAGCATCCGGCCCAGCACCGGCACCTCGAACAGCGAGGACTTGGCGAGGAACCTCGGCGGCACGCCGTTGCCGTGGAGGAAGTGCGCGAAGGTGAGTGGGTCGAAGTTGGACACGTGGTTGCCCACCGCGAGAAACCCGCCCGCCGGGAGGTGCTCGGCGCCGCGCCAGGTGGGCACGGTGACCACCCGCATCACGGTCTGGAGGACGGCGGCGATGAACCGGTAGAACCCCGTCTGTTTGCGTGCCACTCGCACGATGCTAACCGTAGGCGTGGGTGCCTCAGATCCACCCGTGCCGGCGGGCCACGTGGACGGCCTCGTGACGGTTGGCGGCGCCCAGCTTGGCGGCCGCGGCGGAGAGGTAGTTGCGCACCGTGCCCGGGCTGAGGTGGGCGCGCTGGGCGATCTCCTCCACCGGCGCGCCGTCGGCGGCGAGCTCGAGCACGTCGGCCTCGCGCGGGGTGAGCGGGGAGTCGCCGGCGCTGATGGCCTCCGCGGCGAGCTCGGGGTCGACGTACCGGCCGCCGTCGTGCACCTGGCGCACGACGTCCGCGAGCACGCGCGCGGAGACTGTCTTGGGCAGGAACGCGGCGACGCCGCCCGCGAGCGCCTTCTTCAGGTAACCGGGGCGGCCGTGGCTGGTGACGATGACGCTGCGGCACCCGGGCACCTGCTCGGTGAGCTGCGCGGCGGTGGCGATCCCGTCCAGGCCCGGCATCTGCAGGTCGAGGACGGCGACGTCGGGGCTGTGCTTGCGGGCCGCCGCCACGGCCTCCGGGCCGGAGGCTGCCGTGGCGACGATCTCCAGGTCCTCCTCCAGCCCCAGCAGCCCGGCGAGGGCGTCGCGGATGAGGGTCTCGTCGTCGGCCAGGAGGATGCGGATCATTGAGCGTCCATCGTGCCAGTGCTCGCCACCGTCAGCGGCACGATGGCCTCGACGGTGAACCGGCCCGGCACCGCCGTCGCCGCCAGCTCGCCGCCGACGGCAGCGAGCCGCTCGGTGAGCCCGACGAGCCCCGACCCCGGCCGGCGGGTGGGGGCAGGCGTCACGCCGTCGTTGGTAACGCGGAGCCGGGCCACGCGGCCGTCTGGTCCGGGCCCGTCCGGCGCGACGGCGAGGTCGATCGTGCAGGAGGTGGCGCTCGAGTGGCGCACGACGTTCGTCACGGCCTCGCGCACCACCCAGGCCAGCGCCTCCTGCACCGGGTCCGGGACCCCGGTCGCGTCGCCGATGACGCGGGTGTGCACGCCCGCTGAGCGCAGCACGGACCGGGCGCCCTCGAGCTCGGCGGTCAGGTCGGCCGACCGGTAGCCGGCAACGACGCCGCGCATCTCCTTCAGCGAGTCCTGCGCCAGCTCGCGCACCTGGAGCATCTGCTCCACGGCGCCGTCCTGGCCCCGGCGGGCCAGCTCGGCGGCGAGCTCGCTCTTGAGGGCGACGGCGGAGAGGGTGCGGCCGACGACGTCGTGCAGGTCCCGGGAGAAGCGCAGCCGCTCCTCGGCGACGGCGAGCCGGGCGTGGACGGTGCGGGCGCGCTCCTGCTCCCAGACCACGCCGAGCATCCAGGCCGAGAGACGGAAGCTGATCGCCAGGCTGGCAACGATGAAGAAGGCCGAGACGATCCGCGGCACCAGGGTGGCGGCGTCGTCGAGGTCCGCCACGCCCGCCGCCACCGCCACCCCCACCGCGGCGAGCACGACGATCCCCGACCTGAGCTGGGGTGCCACCGCAAGCAGGGTGGTGCCAAGGGTGGTTGTCACGGCGACGGCGCGCCCGCCGAACGGGTCGACCCCGTCGGTGCCCAGCCCGGTCAGGGCGACGACCGCGGCGGCCACGGTGACGACGGCCAGGACGAGCACCCAGCGACGTGGCACGGGCGCTCCACCGAGCGCCCGCAACAGCGACCCCCGCGTGACGACGACCGCCGCGACCACCTGGGCGGCGGTGAGGACCAGGTAGCCGACGCCGACCACCTGGGTGGGCCGCTCGGCCCCGACCACGCCCACGGCCATGAGCGGCGGGACGGTCACGAGGATCAGGTACAGCGACCAGCGGGTGTAGGCGTCGAACCGCTCGGGGTCGGTGCGGCGGCGCCACGCGGCGAACATGCTCGTCATGAGGTCATCCTCTCCCTCCGGGCTGTTCTGGACGACGGCGGTCCGCCACGGTTGCGGGGCGGACCGGCGGCAGAAGCTCGTCAGCGGCGCGGGTCCCAGCGCATCCACCGCCGGGCACCGTAGGCGCCGAGCACGGCCCACAGAAGCAGGCAGGCGAGCGGCTGGGCGACGTCGGCGAGCGTGCCGGAAAACACGGTGCCGTCCACCCCGACGGTGCCGAACCCGTGGCGCAGCAGAGCGACGACGGGGTACATCGGCGTCCAGGAGGCGATGGTGGCGACGACCTCGGGCATGACGTGCACCGGGATGGCGAACCCGGACAGCGCCATGGCGATCATGATCGCCGGCAGGGTGGTCAGCTGTGCGGACTCCACGGTGCGGGTCACGCCGGAGCTGGCGACGGCGAGGAGGACGAACACGACCGACCCGCCGGCCAGCGCGGCCAGCAGCCACAGCACGTTCTGCACGTGGGGCAGGTCGAACCACACCCCGGTCGCGGCGAAGCCGAGGACGACCTGCGCCAGGACGATGAGCAGCGCCGGTGTGGCGCACGCGGCGACGATCTCGGTGCGGGAGACCTCGCCGGTCAGCAGTCGCTTGAGCACGAGCTCCTCGCGGCGCGCCACCAGGGTGGTGGTGAGGTTGTAGTAGACGACGAAGATGAGGGCGATCGCCACCAGGACCGTCAGCAGCATCCCTGCCGCGGCGGAGGCGCCGTCGGCGGCGAGCGAGTCGCCGCCCATCCACGCGATGAAGGCCACGGTGGCTGGGGCGAGCGCGACGGCGTTGAAGAGCGTGGTGCAGTTGCGCACGAGCAGGAGGATCTCGGCGCGGACGAGGGACATGGTGCGGGCCGGTGCGGAGCGGCGGGCGGCACTCGCGGCGGTTGCTGGTGACGGTGGTCATGGCGGAGTCCTTGGTGACGTGGGGAGCGGTACGGGTGGGGGCCGCGGGGGCGTGCGTCGTGCGGGCGCTCACGCCGCGACCGCCTGCGGCACGGGCGGGGCCGACTCCTCGGCGACGGCGAGGAACGCCCGCTCGAGGGAGGCGGAGCTGGCATCGAGGTTCGTCAGCCGCGCCCCGGCGTCGTCCGCGACGGCGAGCAGGGCGGTGAGCGTGGCCTGCAGGTCGGTGCTCTCCAGCAAGACGCCGGTGGCGTCGGCGCGCGGCCAGCCGGTCAGGGCCGGGAGCGCGGAGAGCCGGTCGACGTCGGCGAGGGCGGCGTGGTCGGTGCGGTAGCGGATGCGCGCCGGCTCGGACGCGACGATGTCGGCGACGGTGCCGGTCCGGACGATCTCACCGGCGTGCATGATCGCGAGCCGGTCGGCGAGCTCCTCCGCCTCCTCCAGGTAGTGCGTGGTGAGCACCACGGTGGTGCCTTCACCGAGCAGGGCACGCACGAGCTCCCAGGCGTCGCGCCGGGACTGCGGGTCGAGCCCGGTGGTGGGCTCGTCGAGGAACAGGATCTCGGGCCGGCCCATCAGCGCGAGGGCGAGGTCGAGCCGGCGGCGCTCTCCGCCGGAGAGGGACTTCACCGGCACGTGGTGGCGGTGGCCCAGACCGACGAGGTCGAGGCTCTCCCCCACACCGCGCGGCGCCGCGAGGGTGCCCGCCCACATCCGGGCGGTCTCCGCCGTCGTGAGGTCGGAGGGGAACCCCGCCTCCTGCAGCATGATGCCCGTGCGTGGGCGGACCTGGCCGCGACGGCGGTACGGGTCCAGCCCGAAGACGCGGACCTCGCCGGCGGTGGCCGGGGCGATGCCCTCCACCACCTCCAGCAGAGAGGTCTTGCCCGCGCCGTTGGTCCCCAGCAGGGCGAAGAGCTCGCCGCGCCGGACGGTGAGGTCGACGCCGCGGACGGCCTCGAAGGCCGCGGCGCCGCGGCCGTAGGAGCGGCGCAGGCCGGTGACGCTGATGACGGAGTCGGTGGTGTGCATGGCTCCACGCTCTCGCGGGATCCGGGCCACGAGCAGTGCGCGGCGTCACCGGCTCGGGTGTGCGAGTCATCGGCCGGCCATGACATCTGTCATGCCGGCCGATGGCCACCCGTTCGCGGCGAGATGTCAAGTTCTCCGCGAGATGTCATGACATGTTGCGGAAGACATGACATGTCGCGGAGAACATGACATGTCGCGGAGAACATGACATGTTGCGGACGACATGACATGTCGCGGAGAACTCGACATGTCGCGGGCGGGGGTCAGGCGCGTTCGTACAGACCGCGCACGTAGGAGGCCTGACCCAGGTGCTGCAATCCGTCGGCGACGATGCTCACCAGCCGCACCCCGAGCGTGACTGGCGGGTCCCAGCTCGTGTCGACGACCCGGTCGAGGTCGTCCCCGGTGAGGGTGCCGAGGTAGGCGAGGGTGCTGCGGTGGACGGCGTCGAGGTAGCCGCGCAGGTCGGCGGCGCTGGCCCGGACGTCGGCCACCTCCTCGCTGGAGTGGCCGTACCCGGTGGCCGCCGCGTCGAACGGCAGGGCGAACAGGTCGGCCCAGCCGTCCGCGGTCCAGCGCTGCTCCGTCCCGGCGACGGCTGCGACCTGGGCGTCCTGGCCGCGCGCCAAGTGCCACACCAGCCACGCGATGGTGTTGGCCTCGGCGTCCGGACGGGCGGTGAGGCCGGCCTCGTCCAGGCCGTCGAGGAGGCGGGCGACGCCGTCGGGCAGTCGGCCGTAGGCGTCGCTGAGCAGCTCGGTGGTGTTCATGCGCGCCAGTGTGGCGCCGCGGCGTGGGCTGTGCACGCGTTCGGCGCGGGAACGTGCCGGACGGCGCCGAGGCGGGTTCGTTCAGCCGGCCAGGGCGACCTGGCCTTGGGACTCGGCGAGCGAGACCTTGGCGCCCAGTGCCTCGAGCTTGTCCATGAAGTGCTCGTAGCCGCGGTTGATGATGTCGATGCCGCGCACCCGCGAGGTGCCCTCCGCCGCCAGGGCCGCGATGAGGTGGGAGAAACCGCCACGCAGGTCCGGCACCTCGATGTCCGCCGCCTTCAGCGGGGTGGGCCCGGAGATGACGGCCGAGTGGTTGAAGTTGCGCTGGCCGAAGCGGCACTGCAGCCCGCCGAGGCACTCGCGGTAGATCTGGATGGTCGCGCCCATGCCGCGCAAGGCGTCGGTGAAGCCGAACCGGTTCTCGTAGACGGTCTCGTGCACGATCGACAGGCCGGTGGCCTGGGTCAGCGCGACCACCAGCGGCTGCTGCCAGTCCGTCATGAACCCGGGGTGGACGTCGGTCTCGAGCACGATGGACTTGAGCTCTCCGCCGGGATGCCAGAACCGGATGCCGTCCTCGCGCACGTCGAACGCGCCGCCGACCTTCCGGAAGGTGTTGAGGAACGTCATCATCTCCGGCTGGGACGCACCGCGGACGAGCACGTCGCCGCCGGTGGCCAGGGCCGCCGACGCCCACGAGCCGGCCTCGATACGGTCGGCGAGCGCGGTGTGGTTGAAACCGTGCAGGCGGGCGACGCCCTCGATGCGGATGGTGCGGTCGGTGTCGACCGAGATGATCGCGCCCATCTTCTGCAGCACCGCGATCAGGTCCATGATCTCCGGCTCGACGGCGGCGTTGGCCAGCTCGGTGAGCCCGTCCGCGCGAACGGCGGTGAGCAGCGTCTGCTCCGTGGCCCCGACGCTGGGGTACGGCAGCGCGATCTTCGTCCCGCGCAGGCCGCCGGGCGCGGAGATGTGGATGCCCTGCACCCGCTTGTCCACGACGGCGCCGAACTGGCGCAGGATGTCCAGGTGGTAGTCGATCGGGCGGTCGCCGATCCGGCAGCCGCCGAGGTCGGGGATGAAGGCCTCGCCGAGGCGGTGCAGCAGGGGCCCGCAGAAAAGGATCGGAATGCGGCTGGAGCCGGCGTAGGCGTCGATGTCCGCCACGTGCGCGGACTCGACGTTGCTCGGGTCCAGGGCGATGACGCCGGCGTCGCGGTCGTGCTGGACGGTCACGCCGTGCAGCCGGAGCAGGTCCGCGACGACGTCGACGTCCCGGATCTGCGGGACGTTGCGCAGCACGGAGGCGTCCTCACCGAGGAGGGAGGCGACCATGGCCTTGGAGACGAAGTTCTTCGCCCCGCGCACGGTGATCTCGCCCTTCAGGGGCGTGCCACCCTCGACAGTCAGGAGCCCGCTCATACACACCTCACAGCCCGCTGGGGGCGTTGTCGGAAGCGGACCGGAGTGGTCCGCGAGACGTCAGGATACGTCGGGGGCCCGCGGGCGTGGCACCCCTGGCCCCTGTCGGTTCCAACACAGCCAGCCCCGAGCCGGCGGAGACCCGCACCAACCCGGCGGAAGCCGGCGAGCGGTCCGTGAGCACCTCAGTGCAGCAGCGACTTGAGGACGATCATCGCCACCCCGAAGAGTCCGGCGACGAGCGCGACCCCGAACCGTTCGGCGCGGGAGAGACGGCCCGAGGCACCGATCTCCCACCCGGACAGGCACAGCAGGAGGGTGCTGCACCAGAGGGCAGCGAGCACCGCGGTGTCGAGCGAGGCACCGGCGAGGCGCGTGAGCAGCAGGACCACGAGCGGCAGGGCCGACGCCGTCACAAACTCCCAGCCCGACGTCAGCTCACGCCGCACCTGGACCCAGCTCGGTCGTGCGCCGTCGTGGATGCGGGCGGCCACCAGGCGCGAGTAGCGTTCCGCCGCCCAATAGATGAGCAGGGTGACCAGGACCGCGACGTCGATCGCCACCGCTGTCTCCGCGTGGGAGCTGGCCAGGACCGCCGACCCGACGATGATCCCGTAGATGCCGGTGGCGGTCGCGTGCTCGGACGGGTGCCGGACCAGGCGACGATGCCCGGATCCGGCTGACGAGGACTTCCCGTCCGGGGTGGCCATGGCACCTCCGATAGCTCGCTGGTCCGGTGCCCGCCCGGCACCGCCGCCGGCAGTCGTCGCTCAGCCGGCCAGCGGCAGCGGTTCGGGCTGGAACGACCTGAGTTCCGCGTGCCCCGGCCCCACCACTCCGCAGCTGGACTCCGGCACCTCGTTCCACGCACCGGTGAGATCGCGAAGCGGCTCTGAGACCACGAACCTCGTCTCCTCGCCGAGGCGGTAGAGCACCTCGACCTCCGGGTGCAGCTCGAGCAGGCGGGCGACCTTGGTCGAGAAGAACAGCGTCCGGGTCCGCCCCTCGCTGGAGTAGCGGAACGCCCAGACCGAGTTGCCGTCCGTGGCGGCCACGGTCATCTGGACCGGGTTCTCGACTCCGTGGCGCTTTCCGAGGCGCTCGACCTCCCCGACGGCCTGGGCCACCGCCCGGATCGGGTCGTCCTCCAGCCCGAACGTGAGGGCGAGGAAAAAGAGCGTCTCGGAGTCGGTCGAGCCCTCGATGTCCGGGTAGAGCGACGGGTCCACCGTCATGAGGAGATCGCGCTTGACCTCTGGGAAGCCCCTGATCGCCCCGTTGTGCATCCACAGCCATTTGCCGTGCCGGAAGGGATGGCAGTTGCTGCGCTGCACGGCGGTCCCGGTCGAGGCTCGGATGTGGGCGAACATCATCCGGGTCCGGATATGCCGGGAGACCTCCCGCAGGTTTGCGTCGTTCCATGCCGGGGCCACGTCCTTGTAGATGCCGGGCTCGGGGCCGTCGTCGTACCAGCCGATCCCGAAGCCGTCGCCGTTGGTCGTGGTGGCGCCCATCCTCGAGTGGAGGCTCTGGTCGATCAGCGAGTGCTCGGGCTTGAAGAGCAGCTCCTCGACGACAAGCGGATCCCCTGAGTACACCATCCATCTGCACATACCCGTCACCGAACCAGGCTGCGGGCGGGCGCGCCTCGTCCGCCGGGTATGAGCGGTAGTGGCCTCCGCAATCATCCCGCCGCTCGTCCTCACCCGCTACCCGGGCGCGTCGCGTACCAGCTGACGAGGCGCCGGCGACGGCTGCACGTCCACCCGCCGAGGATGACGTCTGACCGGCGGGGACGTCCCATGCTGGGTCACGACAGGTCGCCCGACGTGCCACTGGAGGCAGCACCATGGCGGAGAACATTGAGGCCTTTACCGAGGAGTACGACTCGACCGGGCCGATCGACTACATCGTCGTGGAGTTCCCCGGGAACCGGATGCGCGGCGAGGCGTTCCCGCTCCTGATCGACCTCGTGGAGCGGGGCATCATCCGCATCCTCGACTTCGTCTTCGTCCGCAAGGACACCGACGGCTCGATCGCGGCCCTGACCCTGAAGGACCTGGACGGGGACGACCAGCTCGATCTGCAGCTCTTCGAGGGCGCCTCCTCGGGGCTCATCGGTGACGAGGACGTGGCGGACATCGGCAACGTGCTCGAAGCCGGGAGCTCGGGCGGCGTGCTCATCTACGAGAACCTGTGGGCGGCCCCGTTCGCCTCGGCCGTCCGGCGTGCGGGAGGCCAGCTCGTCGCGAGCGGCCGGCTCCCCGTCCAGGCGATCCTGGCCGCGCTCGACGACATCGAGCACGCGGCGTGACGACCAGTCGGTGACGAGAGAGAGGTAGACGATGGGACTTCTTCGAGGAGTCGCCCGAACCGCCGTCGTGGCGGGCACGGCGACCGCGGTGTCGAACCGGGTCTCCCGGCGCCAGGCCGGCCGCTGGGCGGACCAGGAGCAGCAGGCAGCACCGCAGTCCGCCGCCCCGCCGCAGTACGAGGCACCCCCGCAGTACGCCGCCCCCGAGCCGGTGGCCGCGCCACCCGCCGGTTCCGGCATGGACTCCAAGCTCGCCCAGCTCAAGGAGCTCGGCGCGCTGAGAGAGCAGGGGGTGCTCAGCGACGCAGAGTTCGAGGCGCAGAAGGCCAGGATCCTCGCGGGCTGAGAACGGGGCATGCCCGGCACCTGACGACGGGCGGGGCCGCGGACTAAGCGGTCCGCGGCCCCGCCCGGACCCATCCTCAGGCAGCGGCGCGTCGGCGTGAGCCTCAGGCCAGGGGCGCGTCGGCGTGGGCCGGCAGGCCCTCGCCGTCCGACCCGACCGGGCGGGCGGCCATGATGTGCACCGGCGGCAGGTGCTTGGCCGGCAGGGTCAGGGGCCGCCACGCGGCGCGCTCGGCCTCGTAGGCGGTGATGTCCGCCTCGCTCTGGAGCGTCAGACCGATGTCGTCCAGGCCCTCCAGGAGGCGCCAGCGGGTGTAGTCGTCGATCTCGAAGGTGGTGTGGACCTCGCCCGCGGCGACCGTCCTGTGCTCCAGGTCGACCGTGACCTCGGTGCCGGGCTCGGTCTCGAGCACCTTCCAGATCATCTCGGCGTCCTCCTGGCTGATGACGCCGGCCACCAGGCCCTGCTTGCCGGAGTTGCCGCGGAAGATGTCCGCGAACCGCGGGGCGAGCACCACGCGGAAGCCGTAGTCCTTCAGCGCCCAGACGGCGTGCTCGCGCGAGGAGCCGGTGCCGAAGTCGGCGCCGGCGACCAGCACGGAGCCGTTGGTGTACGCGGGCTTGTTGAGCACGAACTCGGGGTCGCCGCGCCACGCGGCGAACAGCGCGTCCTCGAACCCCGTGCGGGTGACCCGCTTGAGGTAGACGGCGGGGATGATCTGGTCGGTGTCGACGTTGCTGCGGCGCAGCGGGACGCCGACGCCGGTGTGCTGGGTGAACTTCTCCATGGTCACGTGCTCCTTGGCGTCAGGCGTGGACGGGCTGCTGGGCGGGCTCGAGGTCGGCGGGGGCCGAGAGGGTGCCGCGGATCGCGGTCGCCGCGGCCACCAGCGGGGAGACCAGGTGGGTGCGCCCACCCTTCCCCTGCCGGCCCTCGAAGTTGCGGTTGGACGTCGACGCCGCCCGCTCCCCCGGCTTGAGCTGGTCGGGGTTCATGCCCAGGCACATCGAGCACCCCGCGTTGCGCCACTCGGCGCCGAAGCTCAGGAAGACCTGGTCCAGGCCCTCGGCCTCGGCCTGCAGCCGCACGCGGGCGGAGCCGGGCACCACGAGCACGCGGACGTCGTCCGCCTTCTTCCTGCCCTTGATGACGTCGGCGACGGCGCGCAGGTCCTCGATGCGGCCGTTGGTGCACGAGCCGATGAAGACGGTGTCGACGTGGATGTCCTTCAGCGGGGTGCCCGGCGTGAGCGCCATGTACTCCAGCGCCCGCTCGGCCGCCTTGCGGGCACCCTCGTCGGCGATGTCGACGGGGTCCGGCACGGCGGCCGAGAGCGGCAGGCCCTGGCCGGGGTTGGTGCCCCAGGTGACGAACGGCTCGAGGGAGTCGGCGTCGAGGTCGACCTCGACGTCGAAGACGGCGTCGTCGTCGGAGCGCAGCGTCCTCCAGTACTCGAGGGCAGCGTCCCAGTCGGCACCCTCGGGCGCGTGCGGGCGGCCTTTGATGTACTCGAACGTGGTTTCGTCCGGGGCGATCATGCCGGCGCGGGCACCGGCCTCGATGGACATGTTGCAGATGGTCATCCGGGCCTCCATGGAGAGGTTCCGGATGGCCTCGCCGCGGTACTCCAGGACGTAGCCCTGCCCGCCGCCGGTGCCGATCTTCGCGATGATCGCCAGGATGACGTCCTTGGCCGTGGTGCCGGGGCGCAGCGTGCCGTCGACGTTGATCGCCATGGTCTTGAACGGGGCGAGCGGGAGCGTCTGGGTGGCCAACACGTGCTCGACCTCGGAGGTGCCGATGCCGAACGCCAGGGCGCCGAAGGCGCCGTGGGTGGAGGTGTGGGAGTCGCCGCAGACGACCGTCAGGCCGGGCATGGTCAGGCCCAGCTGCGGGCCGACGACGTGCACGATGCCCTGGTCGGCGTCGCCGAGCGAGTGCAGGCGGATCCCGAACTCCTTGGCGTTGTTGCGCAGGGTCTGGATCTGCGTGCGGCTGGTGGCGTCGGCGATGGGCCGGTCGATGTCCAGGGTGGGCGTGTTGTGGTCCTCGGTGGCGATGGTGAGGTCCGGGCGGCGCACCGGACGGCCGGCGAGGCGGAGCCCCTCGAAGGCCTGCGGGCTGGTCACCTCGTGGACGAGGTGGAGGTCGATGTACAGCAGGTCCGGCGCCCCGTCGGTGCCCTTGCGCACCACGTGCGCGTTCCAGACCTTCTCGGCCAGCGTTCCGCTCATCACGCTCTCACTTCCTCGTACAGTCCCGCCCGGGACGTGTCGCCCAGCACAGTTGCATCTCACGCTCTGAGATGTCAATATCGCTCCATGGACAACACTAGCGGAGTCGGCGTCCTTGACAAGGCCGCCACGGTTCTCGGTGCGTTGGAAGCCGGGCCTGCCACCCTTGCCCAGCTGGTCAGCTCCACCCACCTCGCCCGGCCGACGGCGCACCGTCTCGCCGTCGCGCTCGAGCACCACCGCCTTGTCGCCCGCGATATGCAGGGACGGTTCATCCTGGGCCCGCGCCTGGCGGAGCTGGCCTCCGCGGCCGGCGAGGACCGCCTGCTCGCCGCGGCCGGGCCGGTCCTGACGGCCCTGCGCGACCACACGAACGAGAGCGCGCAGCTCTTCCGCCGCCAGGGCGACCAGCGCATCTGCGTCGCGGCCGCGGAGCGCCCCATGGGTCTGCGCGACTCGATCCCGGTCGGTGCGACGTTGAGCATGCTCGCCGGCTCGGCGGCCCAGGTGCTGCTCGCCTGGGAGGAGCCGGACCGCCTGCACCGCGGCCTGCACGGGGCGAACTTCACGGCGACGGTGCTCAGCGCCGTCCGGCGCCGGGGCTGGGCACAGTCCGTCGCCGAGCGCGAGCCGGGCGTGGCCTCCATCTCCGCACCGGTCCGCGGCCCGTCGGGGCGCGTGCTCGCGGCGGTGTCCGTCTCCGGCCCGATCGAGCGCATGGGCCGTCAGCCCGGCCGGCTGCACGCCGCCGCCGTCGTCGCGGCTGCGAACCGGCTCACCGAGGTGCTCAAGCGCACAGAGGAGGGCTGAGCGCCCCTTGGACGTGCCGCGGGGGTACTTCCCCCACCATAGAGGCGCCTGCCGGATCACCCCCTGATCGACCAGAGCCGGCACTCACGGCTCGGGGCGACGCCGACGGCGAAGGGGTCGGCATCGGTTGGTACGGCGACGGCGAGGACCCGATGACCTTCAGGGGCATGGATCCGCCGGTAGCGACCGCGACCGGAACTCCGCGAGGTGACCCCGCAGCTGCCCGGCCTGGGTCGCCGCATGATCGGCCCAGGCACTCGACCACTCAGTGGCCGCTGCCCGTGACGACCTTACGACGTTCCGTCTCGTGGGCCCCGCCCTTCTTGGCCAGGGTCGCGCAGGCCTCCTCGATGTCGCGCGCCAGCGTGTCCACGTGCTCGCGGCTCATCGTCTGCTTCACGAGCGCCCGCATGATCGTCACGGACTGGGCGTCGGGCGGAAGCGTGTAGGCCGGGACCATCCAGCCGCGCTCGGCCGACAGCTGCCAGGCGATGTCGAACTCGTCGTACACCTGGTTCTCCGTGAGCCGGAAGGCCACGAGCGGCAGCTGCTCATCGTCGGCACCTATCAGCTCGAAGCGACCCATGGCCTGCAGCTTCTCCGCCAGGAGCCGCGCGTTGAGCTGCATGTTCCGCATGATGTAGGTGTACCCCGCCCGGCCGTAGCGGACGAAGTTGTAGTACTGCGCCAGGACCATCGCGGAGCCGGTGGAGAAGTTCAGCGTGAACGTCGCGTCCGTCTTGCCGAGGTAGTTCTCCGTGAACACGAGTTCCGGGGCGAGGTCGGACCGCTCACGGAAGATCAGCCAGCCGATGCCCGGGTAGACGAGCCCGAACTTGTGTCCGGACACGTTGATGGACCGCACCTGCTCGAGGCGGAAGTCCCACGCGGAGTCGGGGTAAAGGAACGGCCAGACGAAGCCGCCGCTAGCGCCGTCAACGTGTAACGGGACGTCAAGACCGCGTTCCGCCTTGATCTGCAGCAGCAGGTCGTTGAGGCCCACGATGTCGTCCTTGTGCCCGGTGAAGGTCGTACCGAGTACGGCGGCGACCCCGATCGTGTTCTCGTCGACATGGGGCGCTACGTCCTCCGGACCGATCGTGTACTTGCCCTTCTTCAGCGGCACGATCCTCGGCTCGACGTCGAAATAGCGGCAGAACTTCTCCCAGACGACGTGGACGTCGCCGCCGAACACGAGGTTCGGACTCGACGTCGACCCCCCGGCCGCCTCGCGGCGCTTGCGCCACTTCCACTTCAGGGAGAGCGCGCCGAGCATGATTGCCTCCGACGAACCCTGGGTCCGCGCGCCCGTCGTCTCCCCGGGTGCGTGGAACAGGTCGGCGAGCATGCGGATGCACCGCTGCTCGATCTCGGCCGTCCGCGGGTACTCGGCGTGGTCGATGAAGTTCCGGTGCAGGTTGTCGGCAATGACTCGCTGTGCCTCTGGCTCCATCCAGGTGGTCACGAAGGTCGCGAGGTTGCGAGCGGGGTCGCCCTCCAGGGCAAGGTCCTCCCCGACGAGCCGCATCGCATCGACGGCGGTCATGCCGTTCTCGGGAAACTCCCTCGTCGGCACCTCTTCGATGGCGAAGCTGTTTCCGAACAGTGCGGCGTCGGCGTCGCGTGGTGGGGGGCTCATGGACATCTCCTTCTACAGAGGGTGGGATTGACCTGACTTTTCGGGAACCCGTCCCCGGGTGCACGCGACCCGTCACGTGGCCGCTCCGTCCGCGCCGTGGCCGCCGGGACGGTCACGCTGCCTCGACTCCACTGCCGACCTCCAGGCTGTGAACATGAGGGCCGCTCCCCCGAGGAAGCAGAGCGCTCCAAGCAACGTCCCAGCGCTGGAGATCTGGCTAGCGAGCATCTCCCCCGTGCCGGGGAGTACGTAGCTCGCCAGCGCTGACGCCATGAAGAGGACGGAACCGATCATGTTCAGCCACGCGATGCTCCGCGCCGCCGGACCAGGTCGGGCGACGATTCGGCCGCTGACGGCGAGGATGCCGAGCCCGCTCGCGAGGAGGAACAGCGTCGACCCGAAGAAGTCCGGGCGCCAGACGCGCCGATCCTCCTCGGCGACGGTGACGTTGTGGATGAGGGCGGCGAGCGTGCTGACGTTGAAGAAGACGGTTCCGGGGAACTGGGTGCAAGCAGCGAGCCAGTTCAGGTCGCGGGGCCGCCAGGCCCACAGCCCCAGCGGCTGCGGGGCGTGCTGACCGGTGTTGTCGACGTCGGTCAGTATCGGGTTCTGGGCCTGGAGCAGCTGGGAGAACGAGGCCACCGTGAAGAAGATTGAGCCGACGAAGAAGGTCACGGAGTCGGCCGGCCCGCCGACGGCGTCCACGTAGGCCGGCGTCGCGCCCAGCGCAAAGCATGCGGCTCCGGCGATGAAGATCCAGGCGATGACCGCGTTGAGCGCGGCCGGCCGCACCATCATGCCGCGTCCCTCCGCTGGGTTCTCGACACATGCTCGGCCCGGCCCCGCGCCGGGAACTCATCCCGGCCGGGTGAGACGATCCGTTCCCCTCGCCCGGGAATGGTTACCTCCCGCGGGCCGACACGGCCCTGCCCCGGACGTCACGAGGCCACGGCGGCGACACCTCACCCCTGCGGACGTCCTCTCCACAAGGTGGGCCGGCAGGCATGTCGTCAGGAGGGGAGGAGCCGGGCCCACCGGCTCCGCGGTAGGAAAGTGGGGCGGGCGGCTCGCCCACAGGTGGGAGGTCAGCCGGATGAATGAACTGTCGAGCTGGAACGCCGGTCCGGCGCGCGAGGCCATTGAGGACTTCGTCCGCCGCACCACCGGTGGGAATGGCACCGAGCCCGTGCCCACCGAGCATCGGGTGGCGGTCTTCGACAACGACGGCACGCTGTGGTGCGAGAAGCCAATGCCGATCCAGGCCGATTTTATCGTCCGTCGGCTCGCCGAGATGGCCGACGAGGACCCCCGCCTGCGGGAACGCCAGCCCTGGAAGGCCGCCCACGCGCGCGACCTCGGCTGGTTCGCTCGGGTCGTCGCCGCTCACTACGCCGGCGACGACAGCGAGCTCCCCACCCTCCTCGCAGGGATCCTCGAGGCGTTCGCGGGGATCAGCGTCGAGGCGTTCATGGCGCGGTCCGGGTCGTTCCTCAGCCACGCTCGCCACCCGACCCTGAACCGCCGCTACCTCGAGTGCGGATACGCGCCGATGATCGAGCTCCTCCACTACCTGACGGACCACGGGTTCTCGACCTACATCGCCTCGGGCGGCGGCCGGGACTTCATGCGTCCGATCACCGAGAAGCTGTACGGCGTCCCCGCTGAGCGGGTGATCGGGAGCAGCGCCGCCCTCACGTACGTGCCGGACGAGCACGGCGGAACGATCCGGCGCACCGCCGCCGCGGACTTCCTCGACGACGGGCCGGAAAAGCCCGTCCGGATCTGGAGCCGGACCGGACGGCGGCCCATGCTCGCCGCGGGGAACGCCGACGGCGACATCCCGATGCTCGAGTACACCCGGCACGACGACCGGCCATTCCTGCGGCTGCTGGTCAGGCACGACGATCCTGAGCGCGAGTTCGGCTACGTCTCGGGAGCCGAGCGCGCGCTGGAGAGGGCTGAGAGCAGTGGCTGGACCGTGGTGAGCATGAAGCGCGACTGGCTCTCCGTGTTCGACGCCCATGGCAGTGAGGAGCGGAGGGGCGAAGGATAGGAGCGTGATCGATCACTCGAAGGATCACGCGGTGACCGCGCGCGTGTAGATGACGACACGGTCACCGTGCTACCGATACTGCGGTCACCGGCGTGCTCACGGAGCATCGGAATCCGATGTGGCTCATCCCGGTGTCGATCATCTGCGGGCGGCGAGCGGCAGGCCGGTAACGCAGGCAGTACGTGTCGGCGCAGAGGAAGGATCCGCCCTTGATGACGCGGCGCGGGATGCGAAACTGAGGCTGCGCGGGGTCAAGGCTGTCCTCCGCCGTCACGGCCGCGCTCCCGGGCGCGCAGCAGCTCGGTGACTCGGCGGTGATGCGCACAGGGCCGCTGGCGTACCAGTCCGTCGTCCACTCCCAGACGTTGCCGGCCATGTCGTGAAGGCCGTAGCCGTTCGCGGGGAACGAGCCGACCGCCGTCGTGGTCCCGTACCCCCGCTCCGGGCGCCAGGGGAAATCGCCGTGCCAGTAGTTGGCCAACCGCTCGCCGCGCCGTTCGGGTTCGTCCCCCCAGGTGTACGCCGCGGCTTCGAGGCCGCCACGTGCGGCCACCTCCCACTGAGCCTCGAAGGGCAGGCTCGTGCCCGCCCAGTCGCAGTAGGAGACGGCGTCCTCGAACGCGACGTGCACGACAGGGTGGTCGCCGCGATCGTCGAGGGTCGAGCCCGGGCCCTGCGGGTGTCGCCAGCTCGCGCCCGGTGTCCACGTCCACCACTGGCTCAGGTGACGCAGGTCGACCGGTCCTGCGGTGCCCGTGAACACCATGGAGCCCGGCACGAGGTTCTCCGGCGGAGCACCCGGAAATTCGGCCGGGTCCAGCGGGCGCTCGGCGACGCTCACGTAGCCCGTCTGGTCGACGAACCGCGCGTACTGGTCGTTCGTGACGGGGTGGACGTCGATCCAGAACGCGTCGACGTGGACGTGCCGGGCCGGGCCCTCCTCGGCGTAGTGGCTGTCGGACCCGACGAGATGGTGTCCCCCGGGGATGAGCACCGCGTCCCGACGGTCGGAGAGCGTGAAGTCCGGACGACCGCCCGGAATGTTCTCAGGCACGGCCGGCTCAGTGCCCGGAGGTGAGCGCGGCCTGGAGCTTCTCGACGGCCTGGTCGATCGTGAAGCTGGCGGCCTTCTGTCGCGGCGGGAACTCGCGGAAGGTCCCAAGGAACTCGACCATGACCGCCTGGGCCGCCAGCACCAGGTACGCGTGGTCCATGAACCAGTCGTAGTAGGTGTTCGACGTGAGGTCCGCGCGCTCATACGGGTCGGTGCGGAGGTTGTACAGCTTGGGGATGCGCAGCGGGACGAACGGCTCGGACCAGACCTGGAGCGTGCCAGGCGTCCGCTGCTCCATGAAGACGGCCTTCCAGTTGTCCCACCTCAGAGCGAGGACGTCGCCGTCGTCGGAGAAATAGACCAGGCCCTGCCGGGGACTCTTCTCCTCCTTGCCCGTCAGGTACGGCAGGAGGTTGTACCCGTCGATGTGGACCCGGTACGTCACGTCGCCGATCGTGTGGCCCGTCTTGAGCTTCTCGACGACGTCGGACTCACCGGCGGCGGCGAGCAGCGTCGGCAGCCAGTCGTGGTGCTGGACGATCTCGTTCGACACGACGCCCGCCGGTACGCGGCCGGGCCAGCGGATCAGTTCGGGGACCCGGAACGCGCCCTCCCAGTTCGAGTTCTTCTCGTTGCGGAACGGGGTCATCCCGCCGTCCGGCCAGCTGTTCATGTGAGGGCCGTTGTCGGTGCTGTAGATGACGATCGTGTTGTCGGTGATGCCCAGCTCGTCGAGCCTCTCAAGAAGCAGCCCGACGTGCCGGTCGTGGTCGATCATCGTGTCGTGGTAGGGCGACTGCCACCGCCCGGCCTGCCCGAGGCTCTCGGGCTTGGTATGGGTCCGGAAGTGCATGTGGGTGGTGTTCATCCACACGAAGAACGGCGTCCTCGCCTCGTGCGCGCGACCCATGAAGTCGGCCGCCGCGGCGACCGTCTCGTCATCGATGGTCTCCATCCGCTTCTTGGTCAGCGGTCCGGTGTCCTCGATGCGCTGCTTGCCGACGCGCCCGAACCGGCCGTCCTCTTCGTCGTCATCCGTGTCGCTCGACCAGGAGTGGAGGACCCCACGCGGGCCGAACCGCGACCTGAAACGCGGGAAGTCTTCAGCGGCCGGGTAGTGCGCCAGCTCCGGCTCCTCCTCCGCGTTGAGGTGGTACAGGTTGCCGAAGAACTCGTCGAACCCGTGGAGAGTCGGCAGGAACTCGTTCTTGTCGCCGAGGTGGTTCTTGCCGAACTGCCCGGTGGCGTACCCGAGAGGCTTCAACAGCTCGGCGATCGTCGGGTCCTCGGCCCGTAGCCCGACGTCGGCTCCCGGCAGGCCCACCTTGCTCAGGCCGGTGCGGAACACGCTCTGGCCGGTGATGAACGAGGCACGGCCCGCGGTGCAGGACTGCTCCCCGTAGGAGTCGGTGAACCGCATCCCCTCCTCGGCGATGCGGTCGATGTTCGGTGTCCGGTACCCCATCAGCCCGTCGCTGTAGCAGCTGAGGTTGCTGATGCCGATGTCATCACCCCAGATCACCAGGATGTTCGGCTTCTCGGTCTCCGACATGGCGCGCTCCTCCGGGCGGTGGGCTCACCACTGTCACCGACCCGCCTGCTGGGGGGCCTCCCCCGCAACGGATGACGCGGTGGCTTCTAGCCCTGGGGTCGACCGGAGGAAGCTGGGGACGCCGCGCCGGCCACGAACCGCCGCGGCCAGGGACGCGCGGAGCTGCCCCCGTCTCCCGGACTGCCCACGCCGAGCGGCCGTCATCCGGCCCGGATGAGGTGGGCCTGCGACACGCCGCCTACCTTCGGTCGGAACGGTGGTGCCCGTGTGTCCGCCGGGCACCGTCAGACCGAGGGGATCCGATGGCCGAGCACCAGGGCCCGGGCGACGTCCGGGAGCGGTTGGAGTCCTACCGGCGGACGCGTGAGCAGGTCGAGCGAAGCATCCTGCCGCGTGCGACGTCGGTGGACGGGTACGCGTTCACCGTCCAGGCGTCCCTGCACGGCCTTCAGCTGCGCCGAGGCGGCTACGTCGTCCTCGAGGCCGAGGACCAGCACGTGCTGGGGCAGGTCACCGACCTCACCGCCGAGGCCGAGATTGCCAACGATGCCACCGGGGCCGGCATCGACATCCGCCTCGCGCGCGGCACCGGCGTCACCCTCGGTGACACCGGCCGCCCCTTCCACGACGCCCACGTCCGCGCGGCGACGGCCGAGGAGGTCGGCGCCTGGCTGAGCCGGACGCCGTCGAAGCGTGCCCAGCTCGTCATCGGCGAGCTCCTTCACGCACCCGGCGTCCCCGCCGCCCTCGACAGCGGCGGCCTCGGTCGGCACACCTTCATGTGCGGGCAGTCCGGGTCCGGCAAGACGTACTCCCTGGGCCTGCTGATCGAGAGCGTGCTGGCGGGCACGGACCTGCCGGTCGTCGTCCTGGACCCCAACTCCGACTACATCAGGCTCGGCACAGTGCGCGACGGCGCCGACCCCGAGCGCGTCGCCACGTACCCGGCGGACGCCGTGAAGGTGTGGGGCGACCACACTGCCGACCACCCGCTCCGCGTGCGCTTCGCCGATCTCGACGCGGCCCTCCAGGCCGCGGTCCTGGAGCTGGAACCCGTGCGCGACCGGGACGAGTACGCGGCCCTGACCGACCTGCTCCACGGCGAGGTTCCCGGCAAGCCGCTGCTCACCGGAGTGGACGACCTTCTCGAGCACGACGACCCGGCGGCACGCCAGCTGGGTCGGCGGGCGAAGAACCTCGGCATCCTCGACTGGGGCGTGTGGAGTCGCGGGGGCGACTCACTGGTGGACGAGCTGCGCCACCCGACAGCCCGGTGCCTCGTCGTCGACCTCGGTTCGCTCGGCTCCCCCCAGGAGCAGCGACTGGTCGCCGCCGCCGTCCTCGCCACGTTGTGGGAGCAGCGGCTCCGCCACCGGCCCTGCCTGGTCGTCGTCGACGAGGCGCACAACATCTGCCCCGCCGACCCACCGGACGAGCTCACGCGCATCGCGGCGGACCATGCGGTCCAGATCGCCGCGGAAGGCCGGAAGTTCGGCCTCTACATGCTCACGTCCACCCAGCGCCCGCACAAAGTCGATGAGAACGTCGTCTCCCAGTGCGACAACCTGCTGCTCATGCGGATGAACTCGGCCGCGGACCTCGGCGACCTCGCCCAGTTGTTCTCCTTCGTACCGCCCGGGCTGTTCGCGGGAGCGACGGCCTTCCGGATGGGCCACGCGTTGGTGGCCGGACGGATCGTGCCGCAGCCGGCCTACGTCCGGATGGGCGAGCGGATCTCCGAGGAGGGCGGCGCCGACGTCCCGGCGACGTGGGCGGTTCCCGACCGCGCGGCCCCCGGCAGCCCGAGCCCCGCTGGTCGGCGCCCCGACCCGTGATGGTCGACCCCACGACGCCGCTGGCACGGTTCACCCCGCTTGGGGGAGGCCCCACGTCATCGCTGCTCGCACAGTGGACCTGACGTTCCACACGAAGAAGGGGGCCGACATGAGTTACACAGCACCGGCATCCGAGACCGGCGCCTCCAACCAGTTCATGCAGACGCCCCAGGAGACGGGCTGGACGGGTTGGGTGGTCTTCGCCGCGACCCTCATGATCCTGCTCGGGATATTCCACGCGATCCAGGGCCTCATCGCCCTGTTCAACGACGAGTACTACGTCGTGGGGCCGAACGGGCTCATGGTCCTCGACTACACCACCTGGGGGTGGGTCCACCTCATCGCCGGCGCCGCCGTCCTCATCGCCGGTATCGCGCTGTTCGCGGGTCAGACCTGGGCCCGGGTCGTCGGGATCGTGCTGGCGATCCTGAGCGCACTGGCCAACTTCGCGTTCATCGCGGCCTACCCGGTGTGGAGCAGCATCGTGATCGCGTTGGACGTTCTCATCGTCTATGCCCTGACGGTGCATGGTCAGGAGCTCCGGTCGACATGACCGGGCAGACACGGTTCCCGCCCGACGGCGTCGGGCTCCAGGGGCAGATGGCCGAGGTGGAACGGTGATCTACGAGATCCGGGTCGACGGCCGTGTCGATCCGTCCGACCTGGCGGACTACGCCACCGTGACCGCTCGGGTCCAGCAGGCCGGGACCGTGCTCACCTGTGCCGTTGCAGATGCGGCGGCGCTGACAGGGATGATCGCCGTCCTCGCCGATCTTGGCCTCACCGTGCGGTACGTGCACGAGGTCGCTGCCGAGTCGCCCGCTCCACCCTCGCCCTCCACGAGCCAGAACGGCGGCCGGACGAAGTCGGCGTGACGGCCCCGGCCGATGGTGTGACGTTCAGATGGTGTGGCGTTCCACGGCGATGCGGACGGCGTCGCGGCGGCCGGTCGCGCCGAGCTTGCGGTAGATCGACCTCATGTGCGTCTTGACGGTGTTCGACGAGACGAAGAGCGCCTCGGCGATCTCGATCGTCGTCATCGGTGAGCGGAGGTAGGCGAGGACGACCAGCTCGCGGTCCGTCAGGTCCCAGTAGGACCGGTTCCGGTGGCCGTTGCCGTGGTCCTGCATCCGGGCGAGGAGGTCGGCCACCAGGGCTACGTACTGCGTTCCCCAGGCGTGGTGGTCGTAAAGGAGGCCGCGCAGGTCGAGGGCTCGCTCGATGAACGGGCGCCGGATCAGGGCAGGGCTCGCGGCCTCGAGCGCCGTCTCCAGGCTGCGGTGCGCCTCAGCCGCGTCGACGTCGCCGAGCTTCAGCAATGTCTCGGTGAGCAGAGCCCCCACCTGGAGGTGGGAGATGCGCCGACTCGCGGGGATCCCGGCTAGTGCGGCCCTGGCATGCGGCGCGTCTCCGGCGCGCCGGTACGTCTCCGCCTCCCAGAGCCTGACGAGCGGGTGCTGCTCACTCGTGCCGAAATCCCGCACCAGGGCCAGGGCCTGCTCCTGATCGCCGCGGGCGTCGGCCGAGACGGCGTCGACCATCCGGACGAACCCTGCCAGGTAGGTGGACGGAGTCCCGGCCTGCTCACGGGCGAGCGTCTGCGCACGCTCCAGCGCTGCTGCGTCGTCGCTCGCGACGGCGATCAGCGTAAGGATGAGCACCGCATGGAGCCGGTAGCCCGCCTGACGGGCGGGGGCCAGGCGAACCACCTGGTCGAGACTGCGTGTCGCCGCCCCGAGGTCGTCGCGCCAGTAGTCGGCGAGACCGCAGGTCAGGTACGCCGGGACGACGAGGCTGGCCCAGTGCCGGCCACCCCTGCGCGCCCGCCCGATCGCCTCGCGGGCGAGGGAGTGCGCCTCGGCAAAGTGACCGCACTGGAACAGCGGGACGGACGAGGCGGACTGGCAGGCGAACGCCATCGCGGGCAGCCGGTGCTCGATCGCCAAGGCCTCCCCTCTCCGGAGGTGGCTGAGAGCGCCAACCGGGTCGCGCTGGAGCTGTGCCATGGTCTCGCCGACGAGGAGATGGCCGAGGGCACGCGCCACCGGCACATCGTCTCCGTCCCCCAGCGCCGCGCGTCCCCGGCGGATGGCCTCCTCCGGACCGGGCCGGTCCGGAGCCAGGAACACCGACACGAGCGTGTCGACGAGGTCGAACCGTCGGCGGCGCTCGGGCGGCAGTGCCTTCGCAGCAGCCCGGGCCTGCGTCACGGTGTGAGAGCTGGGCTGGCCTTCGAGGAACTCCCCGACCGCGCGCAGCCTGAGGATCTCCGCGTCATCGGCGAAGGGCGCCGCGATCCGGTCGCAGAGATCCAGGAGCGCGCGCGCGTCGTTACGCAGCAGGATCTCGGGCCATCGCTCGGTCAGGATGTCCGCCGCCAATTGTGGCTCGTTGCCCGCGAGGGCGGCTCCGATGGCCTCGAAACCGTCGCGGGTGCGCCAGTAGCCGGCTGCGGTGTGCTGGAGCTCATGAGCGGCGTGGAGAGTCTCGCGGCGCATGATCAGTCGGCACTGTGAGGCGAACACCGGGTGCCAGCGGTAGGTCAGGTCGCCGACGCCGTCTGACTCTGGTGTCAGGAAGACGCCCCGACGGACTGCCTCGGCGAGCAGCTCGGCCCCACCCGGACCGCCGTGCAGCTCGTCGGCCAGCCCGGCGTCGATCCGGTCACCGATCGTGGCACGCATGATGAACTGGGCCAGGTCCGGCCGCAGGGATGCGAGCACCTCTTCGGTCAGGTACTCGGTGAGCGGGAGGTCGATCCCCTGCATGCCTGCGAGGCGGAAGTCGGGCGCCGGCTCGTGCTGCAGCGTCAGGAGCCCCATGCGCACGGCTGCCGGCCAGCCTCCGGTAATAGCATGCAGCGACTCGGCGTCCTCGGCCGAGAGCGACAGACCGGCAAGCTTGGCGAGCGCCTCGATCTCGGAGCCGGAGAAGGCCAGGTCGCGCTCGCGTACCTCTCCCAGGTCGCCGGCCAGACGCAGGCGGTTCAGCGGTAGCTCTGGATCCGACCGGCTGGACAGCAGCAGATGGAACACGGCAGGGGTGAGGCGCATCAGCCGCGCCAGGATGTCCATGGCCTCGCTCCCGGTCAGCAGGTGGAGGTCGTCGAGGACCAGGACGAGCGGGTGCTCGAGCTCCTCCAGGGCGAGCACCAGCTCGTCATAGTGGTCCGGCCAGCCCGCGGCCTGGGGCCAGGGGCCGATGACGTCACGAGCGACGATGTCGAGGAGGAGGCCAGCGTCAGACCGTCCGCGAACGTGCAACGCGACCTGTAGGGCGGAGACGATGTGCCGGAAGAACCGGTCCGGGTCGGAGTCGAACTCGTCGACCGTCATCCAGCCGACCGTAGACTCGGTGTGACCGCACCACTGGGCCAGCGTCGAGGTCTTCCCGAAGCCGACAGGCGCCGCCAGCAGCGTCACAGGGCGCTCGAGGACGACCTCGTCGAGAAGGGACATGAGTCGCTCGCGCGGCAGTATCTGCGTGCCCAGGTGCGGAACGGTGACCTTCGTCAGTGGCGCCGAGAGGGCGACGCCTCCTGGCCGAGGCGCCTGTGCCAGAGACGAGTCGGGCGGCGGGCCGCGATCCACCGGACGCGGATGTTCGTCCTCCCCCGACCCGCTCGTGGCCGGAGGGACGTGCGACGTCAGGCCCGAGCCCCCATCGGGATCGCTCATCCTCACCTCATGAACGCAGAGTGTGCCAACGGCGGCAGGCCGGCGCCCTTCTGTCGGATTAGTACTTCACCGACATTCAGGACAGCATCAACATCGAAGAACAGCGTGCTCGCGATGTCAAGGATGCTGCCGGTGCGCCGCCGAGGGGACGTGGTCGCCGTCATGGCGTCGCCCTGGCGAGGTCGAGGATCCGTGCGACGGCGTCGGTCAGCGTCGTGTGCTCCACGAACTCGCTCGGGAGCGCTGTGCCGCCCAGCCGCGCCACGGCCTGCCCGAGCTCCCGCGCCCACTCGTGGCTGACCAGCAGCACCACGAACGCCTCCCCCGGCGCGAGCCGGTTCCCGAGGCCGTCGAGCAGGTCCGTGGGCACCTCGCGGGTGGCGCGCCGTCGCTTGTCGGGGTCGAGCCGGAAGGTCAGGAGCCGGGAGACGAGCCCGCCCGCACGCCCGCTCCCTGCGAGGAGTCCGAACAGCTCTCCGGAGTCGTCGCGACCCACGAAGAGCAGGTCGAGCACCAGGATCGCGCCGCCCACCTCGAGACGCTCGAGCGTGCCGACGACCTGGCCCTCGAACCTGGCCCCCCGGCCGAACCGGTAGACGAGCAGCTGGTGGAACGGACTCATGCCCCCTCCACCCGGGGTCCGCGGCCGGCTTGCCCGTGCCACACCGGCACGAGCCGGGTCCGCGTGGTGCCACGATCGCCGACCTGCTTGTGGAGCCCGCCGACCCGGTGGCACCCGACAAGGTCTCTCATCACAGCTCCCGCGTCGGGGCGGTGCATCGTATGCGTCGACCCTCGCCGGTCCCGCCGGGGCCGACCTCACCCGGCCGGGGTGACCTGCCGACAGGCGGCGCATCACGCGGCCCGTCCGGGGAGCCGACGTTCCGTTCGCGCCCAAGGAAGACGAAAGTCCCGGGTCACCCGACCCGGGACCTCCGGCGCGGGCCGGCGTTCGCCGCGCCCTTGCTCGTACCCCCAGCCGGATTCGAACCGGCGCCGCCGCCGTGAGAGGGCGGTGTCCTAGGCCACTAAACGATGGGGGCCTGTGTGTTCTGTTCTCCGTCACCTCCGGGCGACTCGGAAGAGATTACCAGAGCCTCCGTCCCGCCTCGACCTCAGGAGCCGACCGCCCAGTGTGACCTCACGCACAGGTGGCCGGCCCGTGCGTCGACGGTGCATGCGGACACGACGAAGGCCCGCACCTCGGTGCGGGCCTTCATTCGGTACCCCCAGCCGGATTCGAACCGGCGCCGCCGCCGTGAGAGGGCGGTGTCCTAGGCCACTAAACGATGGGGGCGTGGGCATTCACGATGCCCGGGCGGTCCGCGCTCGCGCGCGTCCCGCTTGGCTGGGGTACCAGGACTCGAACCTAGACTAACTGGACCAGAACCAGTCGTGCTGCCAATTACACCATACCCCAAGGGGGTATGACCTCCGCTGTTCCGGGGCACCGGGGCGAACGCCTTACCGCGGTGAGACATTACCCGAGCGGAGCGGCTCGACCAAACCCGCCCCACACTTCGTGACTGACCTCACCTGCGACGTTCAAGCCGGATCCAGGCACCGGACGGCGATCGTCCAGTGCGGGGTAGCGTCGGGTCCAGCATGGCGGCGGCCCCGGCGGAGCCGATCGCGCCACCGCCGAACGTGCACTGCGTATGAGACCGCTGCAAGGAGGGACGGAGCATGGTCGCCCGGCGCTCTTCTGGCCACCGCGGCCCCGTCGGCGGCGCGCGCGCCGCCGCGGTGCTGGCGCTCGCTGCCGCTGCCGCGCTCGCCGCGTGCTCGCCGGCTGCCACGTCCGACCGACACCCCACGGGTGCTGCCCCACAGGCAACCGCACCTCCCGAGGCGATCAAGCCCGCGGTGCGGTGGAAGCACGGGATCCCCGCCGGCTACGCGATCTCTGGGGAGCCACCGGGGCCGGGCGTCGTCGAGCTGGGCAACGCGGAGAACGGGTGCCTGCTCCAGCTGACCCGTGCGACGCTCCCCGCAGCGGTCGGGGACGACCGCACGGCCACCGAAGAGGCACTCGACCTGAGCACCCGCATGCTCGACGGCGAGGAGATCGACCGGCGCGACGCCACGCTGACCACCGCGACCGGGCGCATGGCTGCCCGTGAGGTCGTCGTGCGCTCCGCCGTCGGCACGCAGGCCGCCGACCTGCGGATGGTGCTGCGGTCCGCGGCCGTCGACCACGCCCTCGTGGGCCTGGTCCACATCTGCCCGGTCGGGTCGGTGGACGAGGCCGCCTGGGCGACTTTCGTCGACAGTGCCACTCTCCTCGGCGCGACTGCGACCGAGTTCTGACACCGGCAGGCAGACTCACCGTGCCGCCCTGGCCGCCACCACCGGCACCTACTAGCGTCGCGGGCATGACGCCGGACGAGGTCCGCCACGCGACCCAGTGGCTGGCGGAGGAGCTGCGGGCCCGGCCAGAGGACGTCGTCAACTACGACCGTCATGCGCACGGGCTGAAGTGGTCGGTCTGGCACACCCTCGAGCACGTCCTCGACGACCTGGTCGTCTACGCCCTCCAGGTCGCCGGCCAGGTCCCGCATGCCTACCTGCCCCTCGCGGGTCCCGGCGGGGAGGAGCTGGTGCACTGCGACCGGGCCAGCGGCGCGGCGGGCATGGCCGACAGCCTGGAGGCGTGCGGCGAGCTCTTGGCCGCGGCGTTGCAGACCCGGCCGGCCACGTCCCGGGCCTATCACCCCTACGGGGACGCCGACCCGGCCGGGTACGCCGCGCTCGGTGCGCTCGAGGTGGTCGTGCACGGCTGGGACGTGCTCACCGCGCTGGACGACGAGGTCGCGGACCTGCCCGAGGACCTGTGCGCCGGCGTGGTCGCGCGGCTCTTCCCGGGCTCCCCCACCGAGCTGGGCACCGCGCAGGAGGTGCTGCTGTGGCAGACCGGTCGCGGCGAGCTGCCCGGCCGGGCCCGCCTGAGCCGGTGGCGGCCGAGCCCGGGGGTGCGCTGACGCCCCCGGGGGTGCGCAGACGCCCCGGGGGTGCGCGGACGCCCCGGGGGGGTGCGCGGAAGGCGGACGGCTAGGAAGGCGGACGACGGCGGCCCCTGCCGCCGTCGTCGATGCCTAGATCAGGCGTCTGCGCCGTCGAGCCGCTCACGCAGGGCGCGCAGGCGGGTCAGGGTCGCGTCGCGGCCGAGGATCTCCATGGACTCGAACAGCGGCGGGGAGACGCGCCGGCCGGTGACCGCGGTGCGCAGCGGTGCGAAGGCGAACTTGGGCTTGATACCCAGGCCGTCGACGATCGCGGCGCGCAGCGCCTGCTCGGTGGCCTCGGCGGCGAACCCGTCCAGCGCCTCGAGGGCGGACAGGGAGGCGTCGAGCACCTGTGCGGCCTCGGGCCGCAGTGCGGCGAACGCGTCCGGCTCGACCACGTGCTCGCCGTCGCCCCGGAAGAGGAAGCCCAGCATCCCGGGCGCCTCGCCGAGCAGGGTCACGCGCTCCTGGACGAGCGGGGCGGCGATGGTGAGGACCTCCTGCTCGCGGGCCGTGAGGGCGTCGTAGGTGGCGGCGGAGACCAGCTCGGCGGCGTGCAGGTACGGCACGAGCCGCCCGCGGAAGTCCTCGGGGGAGAGCATGCGCACGTGGGTGGCGTTGATCGCCTCGGCCTTCTTCAGGTCGAACCGGGCCGGGTTGGGGTTGACGTGGGCGACGTCGAACGCCTCGACCATCTCCTCCTTGGAGAAGATGTCGTTGTCCGGCGAGATGCCCCAGCCGAGGAGGGCCAGGTAGTTGAGCAGCCCCTCGGGGATGAAGCCACGCTCGCGGTGCAGGAAGAGGTTTGACTCCGGGTCGCGCTTGGAGAGCTTCCGGTTGCCCTCCCCCATCACGTACGGCAGGTGCCCGAACACGGGCATGACCTCGGCCAGGCCGAGGTCGAGCAGGGCCTGGTAGAGCACCACCTGGCGCGGCGTGGAGGAGAGCAGGTCCTCCCCGCGCAGCACGTGCGTGATGTTCATCAGCGCGTCGTCGACCGGGTTGGTCAGCGTGTACAGCGGGAAGCCGTTGGCGCGGACGATCACGTAGTCCGGGATGGAGCCGGCCTTGAAGGTGACGTCACCGCGGACGAGGTCGGTGAAGGTGACGTCGTCCTCGGGCATGCGCATGCGCAGGACGGGCTCGCGGCCCTCCGTGCGGTAGGCGGCCTTCTGCTCGTCGGTGAGGTCGCGGTCGTAGCCGTCGTAGCCGAGCTTGGGGTCGCGCCCGGCGGCGCGGTGGCGGCCCTCGATCTCCTCCGGCGTGGAGAACGACTCATAGGCGTACCCGCCCTCAAGGAGCTTCGCGGCCACGTCCCGGTAGACGTCCATTCGCTGGGACTGGCGGTAGGGGCCGTGCGGGCCGCCCACCTCCACACCCTCGTCCCAGTCCAGGCCCAGCCAGCGCAGCGCGTCGAGGAGCTGGTGGTAGCTCTCCTCGCTGTCGCGCTCGGGGTCGGTGTCCTCGATGCGGAAGACGAAGGTGCCGCCCACGTGCCGGGCGTGCGCCCAGTTGAACAGGGCGGTGCGGATCAGGCCCACGTGCGGGGTTCCGGTGGGCGAGGGGCAGAAGCGGACCCGGACGGCGGAGCCCGCGGGCGCGGCGGAGGCGGTGTTGTCGGTCATGATGGGCCCAGCGTAGTCGCGGCCACCCACCGCGCCGCGGCCACCCACCGCGCCGGGGCCGCGGACCACCCGCAGCGGGTGCGCGCGTGTCCGCCCCTCGGACCGGGACCCTCGCCGTCGCCCCCGGTGTCACCTCCCGTGAGTACGGTCGGCACACCGGAAGGAGCACACGTGGGCGAGGACTTCGACCAGGTCACCATCGAGCAGCTGCGGGCGGCGGGCGGGATGAAGTGGACCGCCTTCCCGGAGGCCATCGGCGCGTTCGTCGCGGAGATGGACTTCGGCGTGCCGCCCGCGGTCGTGCGGGTCTTGGACCGGGCGCGCACCACCGGGGCGCTCGGCTACCTCCCGCACACCGAGCGCCGCACGCTCAAGGAGGCGACGGCCACCTGGCTGGGCCGCACCACCGGCTGGCAGGTGCCGGCCGAGCGCGTCCACCTGCTGCCCGACGTGCTGTCCGTGCTGCGTGAGACCATCCGGCACTTCTCCGCGCCGGGCTCGGCCGTGATCGTGCCCACCCCGGCGTACATGCCGTTCCTCACGGTCCCCCTCGCGGCCGGCCGCGACGTGGTGGAGGTCCCCAGCCTGGTCAACGACGTCGGCCGGTACCGCCTCGACCTCGACGGCATCGACGCGGCGTTCGCCGCCGGTGCCGGCCTGCTGCTGCTGTGCAACCCCTGGAACCCGGTGGGCCGGGTCCTCACCCGCGAGGAGCTGCTCGCGGTAGCCGAGGTGGTGGAGGCCCGCGGCGGCCGGGTCTTCGCCGACGAGATCCACGCCCCGCTGGTGCTCGACGACGTCCCGCACGTGCCGTACGCCTCCCTCGACGCCCGCACGGCGGCGCACACGGTGACCGCCGTGGCCGCCTCCAAGGGATGGAACATCCCGGGCCTGAAGTGCGGGCAGATGATCCTGTCCAACGACGCCGACGCCACCGCGTTCGCGTCGTACGCCGCCGACGCCGGGGACACCGTCGGGCTGCTCGGCGCCCGCGCCGCCACCGAGGTCTACACCGACGACGGCGGCTGGCTCGCCGGCGTCGTGGACTACCTGAAGGGCAACCGGGACCTGCTCGCGGACCTGGTCGCCGAGCACCTGCCCGGGGCGGTGCTCAGCCCGCTCGAGGGCACCTACATCGCCTGGCTGGACGTGCGCGGCCTGGACCTGGCGGAGCCGGCTGCCGCGTTCTTCCGGCAGGAGGCCGCGGTGGCCCTGACCGACGGGGCCAGCTGTGGCGAGGCGGGCGCCGGCTTCGTGCGCCTCGTCATCGCCACCCCGCGGCCCATCTTGCGTCAGGCGATCGAGCAGATGGGTGCGGCACTGGCCGCCCGGCGGGCGCCCGCGCGCTGACGCCTCGCCGAGGAGCAGCTCGCCGCCGGACAGACCGAGCTCGACCAGGGCGGCCGGCTGGCCGACCTGACGGCCGGGCTGCGCCAGGTCAGCGAGGACGGCACCGTGGCGATGACCCAGGTCCGCTTCGAGTCCAGCGGCGGCCAGCTCGACCCGGACGTCACCGCCGCCGTGCAGCGGGTGGGTGACTCGCTCGCGGCCGATGGCGTCCAGGTGGACTACAGCGCCGAGATCGTCTCGGACATCTCCAGCATCTTCGGCCCCGCCGAGCTGATCGGCCTCGCGGTCACCGTCGTCGTCCTGCTCGTCCTGCTCGGCTCCGTGCTCGCGGCGGGCCTGCCCCTCCTGACCGCCCTGGTGGGGGTCACCGTCGGGCTGGGCGCCGCGATGTCGCTGAGCTCGGTCGTCGAGATGACCAGCGTCACCCGGCACTGGCCCTCATGCTCGGCCTCGCGGTCGGCATCGACTACTCCTTGTTCATCCTCAACCGCCACCGCCTGCAGCTGGCCGCCGGGATGGCGACGCGCGACTCGATCGCGCTGGCCAACGGCACCGCCGGCAACGCGGTGACCTTCGCCGGCGCCACGGTCATCATCGCCCTGGCGGCGCTGGGCATCACGGGCATCCCCTTCCTTGGCACGATGGGGCTCGTGGCCGCCGGCACGGTCGCCGTCGCCGTCCTCGCCTCGGTGACCCTGACCCCGGCGCTGCTGTCGCTGATGGGGGAAAGGGTGCTGCCGGCTCGGCAGCGCCGCCGTCTCACCCGCACGCACGACGGCGCGCACGGGTGGGCGGCGCGGGTGGCTCGCCGCCCGTGGCTGGCCATCGCGGCAGTGGTCGTGGTCGCCGGCGTGCTGGCCAGCCCCACCCCGCAGCTGCGGCTCGGGCTGCCCGACGGTGGCCAGGAGCCCGCCGGCTCCACCGCCTACGCCACCTTCGACCTCATCCGGGACAACTTCGGTGCGGGCGCGAACGGCCCGATCATCGCCGTCGCGACGCTGGCGGACCCGCAGACTGACGAGGCGGCCCTGACCGACCTCCAGCTCGACATCGCCGAGGACCTCAAGGCGGCCGACGATGTCCGGTTCGTGGTGCCGTTCGGTGTCAGCGACGACGGCTCCACCCTGGCGTTCCAGGTGATGCCGCAGGAGGGCCCGTCCCACGAGTCCACCGTCGAGCTGGTCGACGAGCTGGTCGCCGGAGGCGCGGACCTCGGGGCGCAGCACGCGGTGACGATCGGCTACACCGGCCAGACCGTGGCCAACATCGAAATCTCTGCCCAGCTCGCGGCCGCCCTGCCGGTCTACCTCCTCGTGGTCGTGGGCCTGTCGCTGATCCTGCTGCTGCTCGTGTTCCGCTCGGTGTGGGTGCCGCTGCTCGCCTCGGCCGGCTTCCTGCTCACCGTGGTGGCCGCGTTCGGCGGCATCGTCGCCACGTACCAGCTGGGGATCTTCGCCGAGCTGACGATGATCCGCCCCATCGGCTTCGGGCTCTCGCTCGGGGTCCTCGTCGACGCGTTCCTGGTGCGGATGACGCTCACGCCCGCGGTGCTGACCCTGCTCGGGGAGCGCGCGTGGTGGCTGCCGCGGTGGCTGGACCGGGTGCTGCCGAACGTCGACGTGGAGGGTGCCGGGCTGGAGCGGACCCTGCGGGCGGACGCCGCGCCGGTGGCGCAGGTGGTCAGGTAGCGGACCCGGCGGCCTCGCGCCCGCGGCGTACCGGCCCACGGGCCTGGAGCTTGCCACGGGGCCTGGTCGCCGCGGCCGTCCCGGTGGGACAGTGGGACATGGCTCGGCTCAACGAGGCAGCGCGGTCCCTGATCGAGTCGGGCGCGCTAGGCCACCTGGTCACGATCGACGCCGACGGCTCGCCTCAGGTCACCGTGGTGTGGGTGGGCCTCGATGGTGACGAGCTGGTGACTGGGCACCTCCTCACGCAGCAGCGCAAGCTGGTCAACGTCCGCCGGGACCCCCGGGTGGCGGTCTCGTTCGAGGGCAAGGGGGCCAACGCCATCGGCATGCGGGAGCACCTGGTGGTCCACGGCCGTGCACGCGAGGTCGAGGGGGGCGCCCCCGAGCTGCTCCACCGGCTCGCGCAGGTCTACGTCGGCCCGGGGACGACCTTCCCGCCGATGCCCGCGCCGCCGCCCGGGGTGGTCCTGCACATCACGGTGAAGCGGGTGGGCGGGCTGGGGCCCTGGCAGGACTGACCGGCCTCGTTGCGAAGCCGGTCGGTCCGTGCCGGGGCGGCGCCTCAGTCCCGGCGCACCACGGGGTTGGAGAGCGTGCCGATGCCCTCGATCTCGATGTCGACGCGCTGGCCCACGTCGATCGGCCCGACGCCCGCCGGGGTGCCGGTGAGGATGACGTCGCCGGGCAGCAGCGTGAAGATCGTCGAGACGTAGGCGATCAGCTCCGGCACGCCGTAGAGCAGCTGGCTGGTGCGCCCGTCCTGACGCAGCTCACCGTCGACGCGAGCCCGCACCGCCAGGTCCGAGACGTCCAGGTCCATCGCGATGTACGGCCCGAGCGGGCAGGAGGTGTCGAAGGCCTTCCCGCGGGTCCACTGCACGTCGGACTTCTGCACGTCCCGCGCGGTGACGTCGTTGGCGGCGGTGTACCCGAAGATCACGTCTGCGGCCTTCTCGACCGGCACGTACTTGCACATCCGGGAGATGACGACGGCGAGCTCGGCCTCGTGGTGCACCTCGCGCGAGTACGGCGGCAGCACGATCGGGTCACCGGGACCGATCACCGAGGTGTTCGGCTTGAGGAAGACCACCGGCTCCTCGGGGATCTCGTTGCCCATCTCGGCGGCATGGGCGGCGTAGTTGCGGCCGATTGCCACCACCTTCGAGCGCGGGATGACCGGGGAGAGCAGCCGCACGTCGGCCACCTTCACCCGCTCCCCCGTGGTGGCGGCGATGTCGCCGTAGATGGGGTCGTCCTTGAGGACGATCAGCTCGTCCGTCTCCTCGTCAAGGATGCCGTAGCGGGGGTTGTCCCCGGTGGTGAACCGTGCGATGCGCATGGGAGCCACCCTAGTTCGCGTGCCCGCCCCGCCGAACTGACCCGGGACCAACTGCCCCAGTTCCCGCCCCCGACGACTGATAGGTATTAGTCATACCAATACCGAGGGCAGGAAGTCCCGCCGCGAAGGAGGAGAGACCAATGAGGCTCCAGGAACGCGTGATCACGGTCACCGGAGCGGCGTCCGGCATCGGCCGGGCGATCGCGGTACAGGCCGCCAAGGAGGGCGCCAAGGTCGTCGTCTCCGACGTCAACGAGGCCGGCGGCGCGGAGACGGTCGACCTCATCGAGGCCGACGGCGGCACGGCCGCCTTCCTCCGCACGGACATCTCCCGCGAGGGCGACGCCCAGGCGCTCGTGGACTTCGCCGTCGAGACCTACGGCCGGCTGGACGGGTGCGCGAACAACGCGGGCATCGCGCTCGCCAGCCACCCGCTCCACGAGACCCCCACGGACCTGTGGCTCAAGACGCAGGCCGTGAACGCGACAGGCACCTTCTTCCAGCTGCGGGCGCAGCTGGCGTACCTGGCCGAGCACGGTGGCGGCGCGATCGTCAACACGGCCTCGCTGGCGGGAATCACCCCGGCCGCGGGCGTCACGTCGTACGCGGCGTCGAAGTTCGCGGTGATCGGCCTGACCAAGCAGGCAGCGCTCGAGTACGTGGGCAACGGCGTACGGGTCAACGCGATCGCCCCGGGCGTGATCCGCACGCCGATCTTCGACAACAGCTCCCCCGAGGAGATGGCCGCGTTCGAGGCCCTCCAGCCCGGCGGCCGCCTCGGCGAGCCGGAGGAGATGGCCACCGTCGTGTGCTTCCTGCTCTCCGACGAGGCGTCCTACGTCAACGGCGCGATCCTCAACGCCGACATGGGCGCCACCGCCTTCTGACCCGCGGTCGGCCCGGGAGCAGCCTCCCGGGCCGTCCTGGTGGCAGGGCCGACGACGCGGCCTCCTATCCTGCGCGCCTACCCTGGACGGCATGCCCGCCACCGCCGCCGCCCTCGACGTCGCCGTGCTACCGGCCACGCAGTGGCAGGCCCGGGCCCGCGCGCACGCCGATCGCGCCGACGCCCTCACCGCCGCACACCGCGAGCGGCGCTCCCGCCACGAGAAGCACCCGGTCGAAGACTTCCTGTACGAGTACTACAGCGCCCGCCCCGCCCGGCTACGGCGGTGGTTCCCCGGCGTGGGCACGGCACTGACCGGCGACGACGCCGCGCTGGCGGAACCGGCCACCTGGCGCTGGCACGTGCGCACCGTCGTCGCCGGGCGAGCCGTCGTGGCGCTGGACGCCGCGGCGTTCCTGGCCGACCGCGGCGAGGGCGTGGGCTGGCTCGACGAGCTGTTGCGCCGCACCGCCGGCCGGGCCGCGCACCTGGGCTGCCTGGGCCTGCACGAGTGGGCGATGGTCTACCAGCAGGAGGCCCACCGCCACCCGCTGCCGCTACGCCTCGGCCAGGCGGGCACGGACGCCGTCGTCGAAGCCCATGCCATCCGATGCACGCACTACGACGCGTTCAGGTTCTTCACCCCGCCCGCCCGGCCCCTCAACCGGCTCCAGCCCGAGCGCACCACCCAGCTCGACCTGGAGCAGCCGGGGTGCCTGCACGCCAACATGGACCTGCTCAAGATCGCCCTGAAGCTAGGGCCAGCATCCCCGGGCGAGCTGCTCCTGGACTGCTTCGAGCTGGCCAGGGACATCCGGGTGCTCGACATGGCCGCCTCCCCCTACGACGTCAGGGGCCTCGGCCACACGCCGGTCGCGATCGAGACCGCCGAGGGGCGGGCCGAGTACGTGGCCCGGCAGCGAGAGCTCGCCGAGCGGGCCGAGCCGCTGCGCGCCCGCCTCCTCGCCGTGACGACGGCGGTACTCGCCACCGGCGCGAGCTAGCGTCGGGCTGTTACCGTTTCGCCGCCGTCACGCCATTCTCAGCCGTCCCACCTGCGCGTACGCTCCCGCTGAGAGCTCTCACCACAGCCCAGCGCACCGCCCCAAGGTGCGCCCTCCACGCCTCGTGCGTCTCGCCGCGGCCCGACCGGAGCCCGGCTCACATCACGTGCTGTCCGGCGGCGCCGGCCGCGGGCGGCTGGGAGGAAGGGAACGCCATGAGGCGTCTCTTGCGTGTGCTGCTGGCGCTCGTCTTCGCGCTGGCACTCGTCGGGCCCGCGACGTCGGCATCCGCCCACGCGGGTCCGTACTGCGGGATCTACTGGGGCTCTTTGGCCAAGCACGCGGGCAGCGTGAGCGGCTCGGAGTACCTCACCAACATCCGCGCTGGTCAGCACCCGTGCTATGACCGGCTCGTCCTCGACGTGCGCGGCGGGCGGGTGTCGGGCTACGACGTCCGGTACGCCTCCGTCTTCACCGAGGGTGAGGGCGCGTTCATCCCGCTGCGCGGCGCGGCCGACCTGCGGATCACCGCCTTCGTCCACGCCGACGACGGCATGGGCCACGCCACGTACGACCCCGCGAACGCCACCGAGGCCGTCGATGTGACCGGCTTCCGCACGTTCAAGCAGGTCGCCTGGGGCAACAGCTTCGAGGGCCAGTCGACGGTCGGGCTCGGTGTCCGCGCCCGGCTGCCGTTCCGGGTGTTCGTGCTCGACGGCGGGCCGGGGCATGCCACGTCCCGCCTCGTCATCGACGTCGCCCACCGCTGGTGAGATCCTCCCGCCCGGCCACCGGCCGGGCGGGGAGGCTCCTCAACGGGACGTTCCACGGTCGGCCGACGCGGCGTCGACGCGGCGGGACATCTCGCCGTCACCTCGCGGCGTTAACCTGCGCCCCGTGACCGCCTCCCCCGGCCGCCTCGCGCGGCGGCTCGGCCTGCTCGACGCCGTCGTCATCGGCATGAGCTCGATGATCGGCGCGGGCGTGTTCGCCGTCTTCGCGCCAGCCGCGCAGGCGGCCGGACCGTGGCTGCTGGCCGGGCTGGCAGTCGCCGTGGTGGTGGCAGCCTGCAACGCCACCTCGACGGCACAGCTCGCCGCGGTCTACCCCACCTCGGGCGGCACCTACGTCTACGGCCGCGAGCGCCTCGGTGAGTGGTGGGGCTTCGCGGCCGGATGGTCGTTCGTCATCGGCAAGACCGCCTCGTGCGCGGCGATGGCGACCACCTTTGCCGCCTACACGGTGCCCGGGCCGTGGCAGCGGCCGGTGGCCGCCGCCGCGGTGCTGGCGCTGACGGCCGTCAGCTGGCGTGGCATCACCCGCACTGCGGCGCTGGCCCGGGTGATCGTCGCCGTCGTGCTGGTCGCGCTGGCCGTGGCCGTCGTCGGCGCGCTGGCCGGCGGTGCGACGCCGGGTTCCCCGCCCGGCGGGGCCACGGCGCCCGGGCCGCTCGGCGTGCTGCAGGCGGCCGGGCTGATCTTCTTCGCGTTCGCTGGCTACGCGCGGATCGCCACGCTCGGGGAGGAGGTGCGCGAGCCCGCGCGGACCATCCCTCGGGCGATCGTGACCACGCTGGCCATCGTGGCCGCCGTCTACACCGCCGTCGCGCTGACCCTGCTGACGGTGCTCGGACCCGACCGTGTCGCGGCCTCGGACGCCCCGCTTGCCGAGGCCGTGGCCGCCGGGTCATGGGCGTGGGCGGTGCCGGTGGTGCGGGTCGGCGCCGCCGCGGCGTGCCTGGGGGCCCTGCTGGCGCTGCTCGCCGGTGTCGGGCGCACCGCGCTGGCGATGGCCCGGGAGGGCGACCTGCCCCGGCCGCTCGCCGCGGTGCACCCCCGCTTCCACGTGCCTCACCGGGTAGAGGCGGCCGTGGGCGCCGTCGTCGCCGTCGCCGTGCTGGTCGCGGACCTGCGTGAGCTCATCGGCTTCAGCTCCACCGGCGTGCTGCTGTACTACGCGGTGGCCAACCTGGCGGCGCTCACCCAGGGCCCGGGCCAGCGCCGTTACCCGCGCGGGCTGCAGGTCCTCGGCCTGGCCGGCTGTCTGGTGCTGGTCGCGACCCTGCCGACGGTGGCGCTGCTCGGCGGGCTCGCCGTGGTGGCGGCCGGGCTGGTGGGCCGGCTGCTCGTGCGCGGCGTCCGGCCCGCGGCGCCTAACCTCGACCCATGACCTCGTCCCGGCCGACGGCGCAGGGCGCAACCCCGCCGGCGCAGCCCGGTCCGGTGAGCGGCGCCGCGACGACGCGCCTCGTCGGCATCGACCTCGCGCGGGGTCTGGCCATCGTCGGGATGTTCGTCGCCCACCTCGGCGCCGACGGCCCGGCCGGCGCGCGGAACCCGGAGTGGTTCGTCATCGCCGACGGGCGCTCCGCCTCGATGTTCGCCCTGCTCGCGGGGGTCTCGCTCGCGCTGACGAGCGGGCGCGACCGGGTCCCGTCGGGGCCACGGCTCGCCCATGCCCGGATGACCACCCTGGTGCGCGCGGCCCTCCTGCTGCCGCTCGGCTGGTTCCTCAGCGCGCTCGGCACACCCGTGGCGGTCATCCTGCCCGCCTACGCCGTGCTGTTCGTCCTCGCTCTGCCGTTCCTCGGGCTCCGGCGCCGGTGGCTGGTCACCGGCGCCGCGGTGACCGCGGTGGTGGGACCCACCCTCATGGCGCTCGCGGTGGAGCCGGTGGGTGGGTCTGCGAGCCTGGTCGCGCGCCTGACCGAGGCGCCCGCGAGCGGCACGGTGCGCCTGCCCGGCGACGAGCTGGTCACCGGCTACTACCCGGCCATCGTCTATCTGGCCTACATCCTGCTCGGGCTGGCCGTCGGTCGCACGGACCTCACGCGGCTGCGCACCCAGGTGGGTCTCCTCGTCGCCGGCGCCGGGCTGGCCGCATTCGCCTGGGGCACCTCGCGGCTCACGCTGGACGCCGTAGGCGCGGACGCCTCCCCCCTGGTGCGCCAGCTGCTCTCGGGCCGGGCCCACGACGACGCCACCCTCGAGGTGCTCGGCAACTGCGGCACCGCCATGGCGGTGATCGGTCTGTTCCTGCTGCTGACCCGGCCGGGCCGGTTCGGCCGGATGGTCGGCGCGGTCCTCAGTCCGTTGGCCGCCGCCGGCGCGATGAGCCTGAGCGTCTACACCGCCCAGATCCTTGCGATCTTCGTCTTGGGCGAGGAGGTGGTGCGGGACGCGACGTCCAACGCCGTGCTCGCGTGGTTCGTCATCGTCGCCCTCGCCGGGGCGTGGCTGTGGCGGCGCCTGTTCGGCCGGGGACCGCTGGAGCGGGTGCTGCACGGCGCGGCGACGGCGGTGGCCGGTCCGCGGCCGAGCTGACGGCTCGCGGTCAGGCTCGCCGAACTCCCGGCTTATGGCTCAAGCTGCCCAGCTCAGATCGACGAGGAGACGTTCGACGGGGCTGCACGCGGCGCCTGAGCCTGGTGGTGCAGTCGCGCGTACGGGGCGTATCTCTCCGGGTAGCGGTGGAGCTCCCGAGGTGTAGCGGTGCCCGGTGGGGGTCGTGATCTCCACGACGTGGCCTCGCGGCCCCGGTCCGGCACGCTGCTCCCCGGCCGGAACGGTCCGTGCCCGCCAGCCCGGCGCCTGACGGGCGTAGTTGCACGCCTCGCAGGTCCCGCGGATGTTCTCCGCCGAGGTCGCGCCGCCGTCGGCGGACGCCTCGATGTGGTCGTGGTGGCGGATCGGGGCGTCGCACCACAGCGTCCGGCACCCCTGGTCCCGCGCGTCGATGAACCGTCCCAGCCCGGGCGGCACGGTCCGGCGCCTGGAGTCCATCGCGACGAGCTGCCCGGTGCCCGGAGCGGTGAAGAGCCGGCGCAGCCACACCAGCACCTTGCGGCCTGCCCCGTCGAGAGATTCCACGGCATCGGCAGTGCCGGTCCGGGCGGCGATCAACGCGCGGGCCCATCCCGCGGCGACCGTGCCGTACCCCGGTATGACCGCCGGTTCGTCATCGCCCGCGAGCAGGGCCCGGTCGGTCATCACCACCTGGACCTCCACCGGGACGTCCGCAGCCCTGTCCTGACCGGTGACCCGCTCGACGAGGGTGTCGGCCATGATCTGCCCCCGGCTCCTGGGGTCGCCCTGCGCCCGCAGCGCGTCGGCCGCCCGGGTCAGCGCCGCGTAGACACCCACGCCCTGGACCACCGGGAGCAGCCCGGTCAGGTAGGTCATGGTGTCCGGCGCCGGCCGCACCGTCACGCAGCGCTCGCTCTCGGCCTTGGCCGACCGCCGCACCACCGACCGAGCGTCGAGCCGGTAGGCGATCTGCTTCACGCGAGCCACGAGCGCCCGGTCCCCGAGCTGCTCGACCGCGCCCGGATCCGCCCAGATCTCGGCATCGAGCGCGGCCCGGTCCACCACCGTCAGGCAAGCGGACTCACGCACCAGCAACGTGGCCCGCCACTCGCTGATCGCCCCGGCCGACAATGCCGCGAAGGTGTCCGGCATCTCGTCCACCAGCGCCTTCGCGAAGCCCAGCAGCCGGCTACCCCGGGAGGGTGACTCCCGACGGGCCAGCGCCACCTGCGCCCCGATCCCGCGACCCCGACGTGCGGCCGGCACCCCCACCGACGCCTGGTGCTGCACCTGCGACGCGTCCAGGTCCACCGCGATGCGGGCCTGCGCCCCCGCAGCCGCCGCCTTGAGCTCCTCCAGCACCCGCAGCTGGTCCACCCGCTCCGCATCGGAGACGTCCCGGTCCAGGCCATCACCGAGTCCCGCCAGCGGGCGACATCGGCAGAGGTCAGGCGCGCAGGCGGAGCCTCGAGATGTCCCGCATCTCCGGCCTGGCCACCCTGCCTCTTCAACATGTGTCTGACGCTATCCGCGCCCACTGACATCGACCCTCACAGTGTGAACGGGGCCGTCCGAGGCCGATGCCCGTGGCAGCCGGCCTGCATTCCGACGAGCCCGGAAGGGCCGCGCAGGGCCGACCGGCGGTGGTTCACGCCCGGACTCGTGGGTGGCGTGCGAAGCCGGGCTCGTGCCTGAGCTCAGCGCCGCAAGGCGGGCACCGGCGCCCACACGTCGCCCGGCAGGGGCCCGGGCAGCACCTCGGGCTCGGCGACGAACCGCGGCTCCGCATCCTCCGCCGTCGTCCGCTGGCGCTCGTAGTCACGCAGCAGGGCCACCACCCACGGGGCGAGACGGATGAGCGCGACCAGGTTGACCAAGGTGATCACTGCCATGGCGGTGTCCATGAGGACCCACACCGTCTGCAGCGCGAGCACGGACCCGACGCCGGTGGTCAGCACCGTCACCGCGCCGAGCACGCGGCGGGCGGAGCCACCGGCACGCAGGAAGTCCATGTTCACCTCGGCGTAGGCGTAGGCGCCAAGGATCGAGGAGAAGCCGAAGAAGAAGATCATGATCGTCATCGGCCAGGCCATCCAGCCGCCGAGCTGGGTGGTCACGGCCGTGGTGGTCAGCTCCGCGCCGGCCTCGATGCCGGTGACGCCCGGGACGTAGATGCTCGCGCCGGAGGCCAGGATGATGAACGCCGTCGAGGTGCAGACGAACATGGTGTCGACGAAGACCCCGAGCGACTGGATCAGGCCCTGCTGCACCGGGTGGGCCACGGTGGCGGTGGCCGCGGCGTTGGGGTTGGTGCCCATGCCGGCCTCGTTGGAGAACAGCCCGCGGCGCACACCGTTGAGGATCGCGGCCACCGCCCCGCCGCCCACGCCGGCGAGCCCTGCTCGCATCCCGAACGCGCCGGCAAAGATGTCGGCGAAGAACTGCGGGACCGCGTCGAGGTTGACCGCGATCACCGCGACCGCGATGGCCACGTAGCCCAACGCCATTGCGGGGGTCATGATCTCGGCGACGCGGGCCACGAGCCTGACGCCACCGAACACCACCAGCGCGGTGAGGACCACCAGCACCAGGGCGGTGGCCCAGGTGGGCACGCCGTGGGAGTGCTCGACGGTCGCCGAGATGGTGTTCGCCTGGACCATCGGCATGGCCAGCGCCATGGAGAGCACGAGCAGGACGGCGAACGCGGTCCCCCACCGGCGCGATCCCAGGCCGCGGGCGATGTAGTACGCCGGACCGCCGCGGAAGGTGCCGTCCAGCGCCCGGACCTTGAACACCTGCGCGAGAGTGGCCTCGGCGAACGAGGTGGCCATGCCCACGAGGGAGACGAGCCACATCCAGAAGATCGCGCCGGGTCCGCCGAGGATCAGGGCGATCGCGACGCCGGTGATGTTCCCGATCCCGATGCGGGTCGCCATGCCGATCGCGAAGGCCTGGAAGGAGGAGATGCCGCCGTCGGCGCCGCGGCGCGAGCGGGTGGCGTAGGACACCATCTGCGTGAACAGGCGCACCTGCACCGCACGCGTGCGCCAGGTCATCACCACGCCCACGAGCACGAGCAGCCCGATGAGCAGGGAGGTGTAGACGGCGTCGTTGACGGCGGTGAGCAGATCGGTCATTCGGGATTCCATTTCGGGGACGACGGCGGGGCGCCCGCCCCAGGTCCGCCGTCGATGGTGGCACATCGGTGCAGTGCGGCGCCGTGGTGCCCGTCACGCCGCTCGCATGTGCCCGTCACGCCGCTCGCCGGTACCCGTCACCCGCCGGGGACGGTGCTCGATGCGCGACCGCTGGAGAAGGCGGGATCGAGATGTCGACCTCTCACCCCGGGCCCGTGGGCGCCGTCTGAGAGGATCGGAGGATGTCGACCACCGCGCTCAACCTCGTCCTGGACGACCTGCTGCCCGAGGGTGAGACGGCCGCGCCGGACGCCGACGCCATCTACGCGGCCTTCGAGTCCTGGGCCACCGAGACCGGCCTGACCCTCTACCCCCACCAGGAGGAGGCGGTCATGGAGCTGGTCTCCGGCTCCCACGTCGTCCTCGCCACCCCCACCGGCTCGGGGAAGTCGCTGGTCGCCATGGGCGCTCTTTTCGCCGCCATGGCCACCGGGCGCACCGGCTACTACACCGCCCCGCTCAAGGCGCTGGTGTCGGAGAAGTTCTTCGACCTGGTGGGCCTGTTCGGCTCCGCCAACGTCGGCATGGTCACCGGGGACTCCGCGATCAACCCCGACGCCCCGATCATCTGCTGCACCGCGGAGATCCTCGCCAACCAGGCGCTGCGCGACGGCGCCGACACCGACGCCGGCGTGGTGGTCATGGACGAGTTCCACTTCTACGCCGACCCCCAGCGCGGCTGGGCCTGGCAGGTGCCCCTCCTCGAGCTGCCGCATGCCCAGTTCCTGCTCATGAGCGCCACCCTGGGCGACGTCTCCTTCTTCGTCGAGGACCTGCGGCGCCGCACCGGCACGGACGTCGCGGTCGTCGACGACGCCGAGCGGCCCGTCCCGCTGACCTACACCTACTCCCTCGAGCCCATCCAGGACCTGCTCCTCGAGCTGGTCTCCACCCACCGCGCCCCGGTGTACGTGGTCCACTTCGCGCAGAAGGACGCCGTCGAGCGGGCACAGTCGCTGACCTCGGTGCAGGTGGCCACCCGCGAGCAGCGCGACCGGATCGCCGCCGCACTGGGCGACTTCCGCTTCGGGCCCGGCTTCGGCGCGATCCTGTCCCGGCTGCTGCGCCACGGGGTCGGCGTGCACCACGCCGGGATGCTCCCGCGCTACCGCCGCCTGGTCGAGCGGCTCACCCAGGCCGGGCTGCTCGGCGTCATCTGCGGCACGGACACCCTCGGGGTGGGCATCAACGTGCCCATCCGCACTGTGGTGCTGACCTCGTTGACCAAGTTCGACGGCGAGAAGTCGCGCCACCTCTCCGCCCGCGAGTTCCACCAGATCGCCGGGCGCGCCGGCCGCGCCGGGTTCGACACCGTCGGCGAGGTCGTCGTCCAGGCCCCGGAGCACGTCATCGAGAACGCCAAGGCCCTCGCCAAGGCCGGCGACGACGAGCGCAAGCGCCGCAAGATCGTGCGCAAGAAGGCCCCCTCCGGGGTGGTGAACTGGACCGACAAGACCTTCGAGCGCCTGCGCGACGCCACCCCCGAGCCGCTGACCAGCCAGTTCCGGGTGACCCACACCATGGTGCTGTCGGTGCTGGCCCGGCCCGGCGACCCGGTGGCGGCCATGTACCGCCTGGTCACCGACAACCACGAGCCCGAGCGTGACCGCAACCCGCACCTGCGCCGGGCCATCGAGATCTACCGGTCGCTGCGCGCGGCCGGCGTGGTCGAGCACGCCGACGCCACCTGGCGCCGCGCCCACCCGAGCGAGCCATATGTTCGCCTGACGGTGGACCTGCCGCGGGACTTCGCGCTCAACGCCCCGCTGTCCCCCTTCGCGCTGGCCGCCCTGGAGCTGCTCGACGTGGAGGACCCGGACTTCGCGCTCGACGTCGTCTCGGTCATCGAGGCGACCCTGGAGGACCCCCGCCCACTGCTGTACGCCCAGCAAAGGGCACTCAAGGGCGAGGCCGTGGGCGCGATGAAGGCCGAGGGCCTGGAGTACGACGAGCGCATGGCGCTGCTCGAGGACGTCACCTGGCCCCGCCCGCTGGCCGAGCTGCTCGAGGCGGCGCTGGCCACGTACCGGCGGACCAACCCGTGGGTGTCCGACTACGAGCTGCAGCCCAAGTCCGTGGTGCGCGAGATGGTCGAGCAGGCCATGACGTTCTCCGAGCTCGTCTCGCGCTACCAGCTCGCCAGGTCCGAGGGTGTGGTGCTGCGGTACCTCACCGACGCCTATCGCGCGCTGCGGCAGGTGGTCCCTGACTGGGCGCGCACCGAGGAGGTCACCGCCGTGGTGGACTGGCTCGGGAACCTGGTCCGCTCGGTCGACTCCTCGCTGCTCGACGAGTGGGAGGCCCTCTCCGCCGGTGCCGCGGCCGCCGCGGGCGCCGTCGTCGTCCCCGAGGACGCCTCCACCGCCGTCGCCGAGCGGCGCTTCGGCGAGGGCCCCGACGGCGAGGTGGCACTGACCCGGAACCGGCACGCGTTCCGGGTGGCGGTACGCAACGCGCTGTTCCGCCGGGTCGACGCGCTCGGGCGGGAGGCCTACGTCGCCCTGGGGCACCTGGACCGGGAGGCGGGGTGGGACACCGACCGCTGGGAGTCGGCCATGGCGCCGTACTGGGCCGAGTACGACTGGCTGGGCACCGGGCCCGAGGCGCGGGCCGCGTCCCTGGTGAGCATCGTCGAGCAGCCGAGCGACGCCGACCTGCCGGCCGCCCTCGCCGGCACCCACCTCGGCGACCTCGCCCCCGGTTCCGAGCGCGTGTGGCTGGTGCGGCAGACCTTCGACGACCCGGCCGGCGACCACGACTGGGGCCTGACCGCGCTGGTCGACCTCGACGCCTCCGACGCGACCGGCGCCGTCGTGCTGAAGGTGCTCGACGTCGGCCCCCGCTGACCCCTGCCTCGCCGCACCGGCGAGATGTCATCTTCTCCTCGAGATGTCACCTTTCTCGGCGAGATGTCACTTCTTCTTTTGCGAGACATCGCCACCGTCCACAGGGCATCGGCGCACGGCCGGCTGACCTGCATCCATGAGGCCGTGGGCGCCGATGTGGCTCACCGACCGCAAGCTCGACAGGACAACCCCCGTTGTGGGTGCGCAAGCCGGCCGACGCCAAGCCCGGCTGACGACCCGGACCGCGCCACGGGCGCCGGACCTGAGAGCATCGCCGCGTGGCGAAGAAGACGACCCCCGCGGGCACCCCCGCCCTGCTCGCGCTCGCGCGAGCCGGCGTGGCGCACGAGGTCCGCGCCTACGAGCACGACCCCCGCAGCGGCCTGAGCTTCGGTGAGGAGGCCGCTGTCGTCCTCAAGGTCGAGCCGGCGCGGGTGTTCAAGACCCTCGTGACCGCGGTGGACGGCGTGCTGACGGTCGCGGTGGTCCCCGTCACCGGCCGGCTGGACCTCAAGGCGCTCGCAACGGCGGTCGGCGGGAAGCGGGCGGTGATGGCCGAACCGGCCGCGGCCGAGCGTGCCACCGGGTACGTCGTCGGCGGCATCTCGCCGCTGGGCCAGCGCAGCCGGCTGGCCACCGTGGTCGACGCAAGCGCGGCGACCTACCCGACAGTGCTGGTCAGCGCCGGGCGCCGCGGCCTGGACGTCGAGCTCGCCCCGGCGGACCTCATCGCGCTGACCGGGGCCGTCGTCGCGGTGGTGGCCCGGTGAGCCCCGCCGTCGTCGCGGTAGTGGCCCGGTGAGCCGCCGCACCTGGGAGGTGCCCGAGCCCGACGTCGCCCGCCACCTGGTACCAGTGCGCCCCGCGGACCTGAGCTCCGCCACCGTCGACGGCGCCGACCTGGCGGGGACGGACCTGCCCGAGCTCGTCCAGGCCCAGATCGAGGGGTCCTCCCTCGAGCGGGCGCGGGCCGGCGGCGGGCACTGGCGCCGGGTCACCCTTGTGGACTGCCGGCTCGACGGCGCCGACCTGGCCAATCTCCGCGCCGAGGAGCTCACGCTCATGCGCACGAGCCTGCGCGAGGTGCGGCTGGTCGGCGCCCAGCTGGCTGGGGCCAGGCTGCGGGCCGTCCGGCTCGCGGGCTGCCTGGCACGGCTGAGCAGCTGGCGCAGCGCCCGGCTGCAGCAGGTGGTGCTCGAGGGCTGCGACCTCGCCGAGGCCGACCTGACCGGCGCCGAGCTGACCGACGTCGTCCTGCGCGACTGCGTCCTCAGTGGCGCCCAGCTGGGCGGCATGCGGTGCGAGCGGGTCGAGCTGCGTGGCTGCCGCCTGGACGGGGTGAGCGGCGTCGCCGGGCTGCGCGGGGCGCGGGTGGCTGAGGAGGACGCCTACGAGCTGCTGCCGGCGATGGCGCGGGAGCTGGGCATCACGATCGGCTCCTGAGCCCCTGGCGTTCTCTGGCAGACCGGGTGCGGCGTTGCAGACCGGGTGCGGCGTTCCCCCGGCTCAGCCCTTCTCGGCCTTCGCCGCCGCCTTCGCGGCCCGCTTGTTCTCTCGTACCTCCTGCAGGGACCCGGCGTCGACGATGTCCGCCACGGACCGCCGCGACCCCTCCTCGCCGTACGCTCCGGCAGCCTCGCGCCATCCCTCGGCCGTCAGCCCGCACTGCTTGCCGAGCAGCGCCAGGAAGATGCGGGCCTTCTGGTCCCCGAACCCGGGCAGCGCCTTGAGCCGCCGCAGCACCTCTGCACCGTCGGGGTCGCCGGACGTCCACAGCGCCGTGGCGTCGCCGCCGTAGTGCTCGAGCAGGTGCGCGCACAGCGCCTGGGTGCGCCCGGCCATCGACCCGGGATAGCGGTGCACCGCCGGCGGGGTCCGGAAGACCTCGGTGAGCCGCTCGGGGTCGGTCTCGGCGAGGGTACGGGCATCGAGGCCGCCGAGCCGCTCCCTGATCTTCAGCGGCCCTGCGAACGCCGTCTCCATCGCCACCTGCTGGTCCAGCAGCATCCCGATCAGCAGGGCGAGGGGGTCGGTGGAGAGCAGGTCGTCCGCGGCGCCGTCGCCGGTGATGTGGAGAGCCATGCGCGTCAGTCTCCCACCCCGGGACCCCAGGATCACTCACGGGCGACGTCGTCACCCTGCTCCCTGTGAGGTGCTTCCGGTGCCGCGCCTCAGTCCGCGGGCGCTGGGGGCGCCGCGGGACGGTTCGCCGGTAGCTTGGCGCCGGCGACCAGACCGACGAGCCCGACCACGACGAGGACGACCAGCGCCAGGGCGTAGTTCCGCCCCGGGGTCGCGGCGAGACCCGCGACCAGGACCGTGCCGGCGATCGCGGTCCCGAGCGACGAGCCGAGGTTCGACACGCTGCGCGAGAGGCCGGAGATCTCGCCCTGCTGCGCCTCGGGGAACGCGGACTGCACCACGTTGACCGATGGCGTGAGCATGATGCCGATGCCGAGCCCGAGGACGAAGAGCCCGGGGGCGAGGGCCCACGCGCTCTGCGAGACCCGCACCAGCAGGATGAGCAACACGATGCCGACGATGGTGACGGCGAAGCCGGTGACGATGAGGGTGCGCTGTGCGCGGCGCTGGGCGAGGCGCTGCGCGGCGAGCGAGGCCAGCAGCACCCCGACGGTGGCCGCAGTGAAGATGACGCCCGTCTCGATCGCGTTGTACCCCCGCGACACCTGCAGGTACGCCGCGACGACGAACGAGGTGCCCATGAGCATGAGCCACTGGGCGTTCTGCGTGACGAGGCCGAGATTCGAGGTGCGGTTGCGGAACAGCTTGGTCGACAGCAACGGTTCCTTCCCCGCCCGCTCCTTGGCCCGCACGGAGGCGAAGAACCAGACGAGGAAGAGGACGCCGGCCACCAGGAGACCGAGGCTGAGGAGCAGGTTGTTGTCGGCGGCCAGGATCCCCGTGACGATGAGGATGAGGCCGACGGCGGACAGGATCGCCCCACCAACGTCGAAGTGGCGCGTCGGGTCCGCCGGCAGGGGGTCCTCGAGGCTGCGCCGGCTGAGCAGGACGATCAGGCCGATGACCAGCGCCTGGAAGATGAACGCCGCCCGCCAGCTGATCGCGGTGGCGATGAGGCCACCGATCAGCGGCCCGGTGGCCGCGCCGATGCCGGCCGCAGCGTTGATCGCCCCGAACGCCCGGGCCCGGGAGGTGGTTCCGGTGAACAGCATCGTCGCGAGGATGTACACCGGCGGGATGAGCAGCGCCGTGCCGATGCCCTCGAGGATGGAGTTGCCGAGGATGAGTACCCCGAGGTTAGGGGCGGCGGCGCTGATGAGCGCGCCGACCGCGTACACCACGAGTCCCACGTTGAGGCACCGCTTGCGGCCGTACCGGTCCGTGAGCTTGCCACCCGGGATCATGAACGCCGCCATGACGAGCAGAAAGAGCGTGATCGCGACCTGGATGCCCTGGACCGTGGTGTTCAGGTCCTCAGCCATGTCGTTGATCATCACGTTCATGTTCGAGCCGGCGAAGCTGCAGATGAACTGCGCCAGTGCCAGCGGGAGCAGCACGCCACGCGCGACGGCCGACGGCCGTGCACTCACCCGTTCGACCATTTGTCCACCGCCTCCATAGGGCACTGTCCTTCGGCCCCTCACAGTGCTGGCCCCACTCCGTCGTCGCATCATGCGCCGGTGATGAGCGACCGGCCGGGCCACCGGTCGGGTCATCCCGTCGGGATGATGCCCGGCTCCCGGCTCCTGCCCGACGGTGGGCGGTAACCATGCAGGCGTCAGGGCGAAGGCCCGGAGGAGCGAGGATCATGAGCGACTACCCGCTGATCGCCGACCACGGGCTCATCGGTGACCTGCAGACCGCTGCGCTGGTCGCCACGGACGGCTCGATCGACTGGTTCTGCTCGCCACGGTTCGACTCGCCGAGCGTGTTCGGCGCCCTGCTCGACCACGCGCGCGGTGGCCACATGCGGATCAGCCCCACGGTCGACGTCGTCACCAGCAAGCAGCTGTACCTGCCGGACACCGCCGTCCTCGTGACCCGGTTCATGACGGAGGACGGTGTCGGTGAGGTCGTCGACTTCATGCCGACGTCCACCTCCAACGCCCCGACCACCAGGCACCGCCTGGTCCGGATGGTGCGCTGCGTACGGGGCCGGATGACCTTCGACCTCGACATCGCACCGCGGTTCGACTACGGCCGCGAGACGCACCAGACCACGGTGAGCGACGACGGCGCGGTCTTCCGCGGCGCGCACACGTCGATGGCCGTCCACCTCGTGCGGGAGCCCGAGGACGAGCGCCTCGCCGAAGGGACGGTGGACTCCCGCGGTGACCTGCACGCACGCCTCCCGCTCACGGCGGGCATGATGCGCGGTGTCGTGGTGGAGACGGGTGCCACCGAGGCGCGCCAGATCCGGGTGGCGGCGGTCCGCGAGCTGTTGGACGAGACCGTGCGCTTCTGGGAGTCGTGGCTCGCACAGTCCACGTACTTCGGGCGCTGGCGCGAGATGGTCCACCGCTCCGCCATCACGCTCAAGCTCATGACGTACGCGCCGACCGGCGGCCTCGTGGCCGCACCGACCGCCGGCCTGCCCGAGCAGATCGGCGGCGAGCGCAACTGGGACTACCGCTACACCTGGGTCCGGGACGCCTCGTTCTCGGTGTACTCCCTCCTCGGGCTGGGCTTCCGGGAGGAGGCGGCCGCGTTCGCCGGCTGGTTGCGGGACCGGGTGCGGGACCAGGGCGCGGACGGAGAGGGCCCGCTGCAGATCATGTACCGGATCGACGGCTCCAGCGACCTGTCCGAGGAGACCCTCGGGCACTGGGAGGGCTACCGCGGCTCCAGTCCCGTCCGCATCGGCAACGGCGCGGCGGGCCAGCTCCAGCTCGACATCTACGGCGAGGCGATCGACAGCATCTACTTCGCGGACAAGCACGGCATCCAGACCGGGCACCCCGGCTGGCTCAGGCTGGTCGACGTGCTGAACTGGCTCGCCGACAACTGGGACCAGCCCGAGGAGGGCATCTGGGAGACACGCGGCGGGCGGCAGGACTTCACCTACGGGCGGCTGATGTGCTGGGTCGCCTTCGACCGCGGCATCCGGCTGGCCACCAGCCACGGCCGGCCCGCCCCCGTGGACCGCTGGCGGCACGAGCGGGACGCCGTCTACAACCAGATCATGGAGCGGGGGTGGAGCCACGAGCGCCAGGCGTTCGTCCAGCACTACCGCACCGACGTCCTCGACGCGTCCCTCCTGCGCATGTCCAACGTCGGCTTTGTCTCGCCGACCGACCCGATGTGGGCCTCCACGCTCGAGGCGATGGACGGCGAGCTGGTGACGGACAGCCTCGTGTACCGCTACGACCCCGAGGCCTCCCCCGACGGTCTGCGCGGCTCGGAGGGCACGTTCTCGTTGTGCTCCTTCGCCTATGTCGACGCCCTGGCCCGGGCCGGCCACGTCGGCAAGGCGCGGCTGATCTTCGAGAAGATGCTCACCTACGCCAACCACCTCGGCCTGTACTCGGAGGAGATCGCCCTGACCGGCGAGCAGATCGGCAACTTCCCCCAGGCCTTCACCCACCTCGCCCTCATCGACGCCGCGCTCCGCCTCAACTCCATCCTCGACCAGACGAAACCGGCGCTGCGGGCACAACCGCTGAGCACCGTCCCCGGCCAGCGCGCACCGGTCCCCGCGTCGACGGACGCCGACGGGACGGCCGCGACAGACCCCGCCACGGCGGCGCAGCCTGCCGTCCCACCGGACCGAGCCTCGTCAGGGTGACGGTCCCGGGCGGGACGCCGTCGCCTGCGGGCGGGGTGACCGTCGCGTGCCGGCGTGGCGACCCCGGGACCTCACTCCGCCTCGACCACCGGGATGACCGGCACCGGCGGCGGGTCCGACTCACGGCCACCCACGTCCGGCATCTGCGCGGCACCGTGGATGATGCCCAGGCGACCGAGCAGGAAGAGGAACGCCTCGGCGTACGGGTTGTCGAGGTTCTGCCGCGCCACCTCCAGCCAGTCCACCTGCTCGCGCAGGGCCCGCACCACCGGCAGCAGGGTGGAGTAGTCGCAGCGGTGCTCGGTGAGCACCCCCAGCTTGGAGGCGACGACGTCGGTGGCCGGCAGCACGGGCATGTTCACCCCGAGCACGTCGAACCGTTCGGCCCGCTCGAGCAGCTCCGGCGTCACGTGGTCACCGGAGACCTTGAAGATGACGTCGACGAGGGCGCCCTCGTTGTAAGCCTTGAACAGCCAGTTCTCCACCGGCTGCTCCACCTCGAGCGCCGTGCTCCCCAGCGCCTCCTTGGCCCGGTCGACGTCCTTCTCGAGGATCGCGAAGTCCACGTCGTGGTCCGACTCCGGCGCCCCGTGCACCCACGCGGCGTACCCGCCCGCGAGCGCGAACGGGATGTCCGCCGCGGACAGGGCCGACCCGGCGATCCGCAACCCGTCACGCAGCAGGGCGCGTTCGTCCTTGTCCATGGTGCGGGTGTACACGATCGACGGCGACGACGCACCACAGGGAGGCGACCCGGCCGGGGGTTCCCGGCCACACCGCCGACGGCGCCCCGGTGCGCGAACGACGCGCGGACCGGACCGATCGCGGGCAGAATCCGAGCGGTGCGGATCGCGACGTTCAACATCCTCCACGGACGCTCGCTCGTGGACGACCGCGTCGATCTCGACCGGTTCACCGACGCGGTGCGCCGGCTCGACGCCGACATCCTCGCGCTGCAGGAGGTCGACCGCGACCAGCCCCGCTCGCACGGCGCCGACCTGACCATGATGGCCGCGGCGGCAATGGGCGCCCCCGAGCACCGGTTCGTCGCCACCATGCACGGCACCCCGGACCTGTGGACCGCCGCCACCGGCGAGGAGCAGCCAGAGGCCGCCACGTACGGCATCGCGCTGCTCAGCCGCTACCCGGTGGAGCACTGGAAGGTGCTCACCCTGCCCGCGCCCCAGCAGCGGGTGCCCGTCCTCTTCCCCGACCGCCGCCGACCGGTCCTGGTCCAGGACGAGCAGCGCACCGCCGTCGCCGCCGTCGTGTCCACCCGCGAGGGCACGTTGAGCGTGGTCGCGACCCACCTGACGTTCGTCCCCGGCTGGAACGTGGCACAGCTGCGCCACCTGGTGCGCGCCGTGCGCGACCTCCCCCGCCCGCTCGTGCTGCTCGGCGACCTCAACCTCGCCGGCGGCCGGCCCGCCCGGTTCAGCGGCCTGCGCCCGCTGGTCGTCGCCCCCACGTTCCCGCTGGACCGTCCGGACCGCCAGCTCGACCACATCCTGGTCGACGGCGATGTCACGGTCACCGAGCCGGGGACCGCCGTCGACCTCGGCATGTCCGACCACCGGGCCCTGCACGTGGGCGTCTCGCTCGCGGCGGCGGCGGCACCGGCTGCCGGCTCCGCCGCCAGAACCGCGCAACGCTGACCGAAGGGCGGGCTCGCACGCCGGGCCCGCACGGTCTCGTCCGCACGGCGGCGCCCGCACCGGCCGCCGCTCCGGGGCCGATATCGTCGGCCCGTGCCTCAGGACCTCCCCGCGCGCATCGCCGCCAACCTCGACACGGTCCGACGGCGGATCGACGCCGCCGCCGCGGGTGCCGGCCGCGACCCGGCCGAGATCCGCCTGCTCCTGGCGGTCAAGACCCAGCCCGTCGAGACGATCCGCGCCGCGCTGGACGCCGGGGCGGACCTGCTCGGGCACAACCGGGCCCAGGAGCTCGCGGCCAGCGGCCCGCCGCTGGCGGAGGCCGGCGTGCCACCGCACGAGATGCACTTCATCGGCCACCTGCAGTCGAACAAGGTCAACCAGGTGCTGCGCTGGGCCACGTGCGTGCAGAGCGTGAACTCGGTGCGCCTGGCCACGCGCCTCGACCAGGCCGTCGCACGCGCCGGCCGCGCGCCGCTGGACGTGCTCGTGGAGGTCAACACCGCCGCGGAGGCGACCAAGACCGGCGCCGACCCGGCCGACGCCGTCGAGCTGGCCACCGCCGTCGGGGCCCTGGAGCACCTGCGGCTGCGTGGGTTGATGACGGTCGGCGCACACTCCCCCGACCCCGCCGAGGTGCGCCGCTCCTACGACCGGCTCGCTCGGCTGCGCTCCGAGATCCTCGCGTCCGCGGCGCCGGGGACGCAGGGTGCGCACGGGCTGAGCATGGGGATGAGCGGCGACCTGGAGATCGCCGTCGCCGCCGGCGCGACGATGGTGCGCGTGGGTACCGCCGTCTTCGGGCCCCGCCCGTACCCATGACGACGGCGGACGGGCCGCGCGCTCAGAACATGCCGTTGTCGTGGGCGAGCTCGGCCGGGATCTCCGCCACGACGTCCCAGTGCTCGGCGATCTTGCCGTCCGCCACCCGGAACAGGTCGTAGAAGGCGGTCGGCCGCCCACCGACGCTGCCCTCCGCCACCGACAGCACGAACTCCCCTTCGGCGATGAGCATGTGCCGTCTGGTGTAGACGACCGCCTTCCCCTGCTTCGTCAGCTCCAGGAACGCCTCGCCCAGCCCGCTGACGCCGTCACGCACCAGCGGGTTGTGCTGGGTGTAGCTGTCGCCGTCGAAGAACTCCGGGACCGCTGACAGGCTGCCCTCCACGAGGACCGTCTGGACGAAGCGGTCCACCAGTGCCCGGCTCTCCTCGGTCGCCTCGGGCCGCGTGACCTGCGTGGGGCCGTCCGTCTGGCTGCGCCCCGACGCGGTCGAGGCCACCACGGGCTGCTCGACGGACCAGTGCTCGACGGCCTTGCCGTCCCGCATGCGGTGGATGTCGAAGGCGACGACGTCGTCCGGGCCGACCCCGCGGAGGGTGCCGTGGCTCGCGACCAGGTCACCGTCCTCGAAGATCCGGTGCACCTCGAACGAGGAGCCCGCGGGCACAGCTGAGACGAGGCTGCGCAGGCCCTCCCGGCCGTCCGGCACGTCGGCGGCGTGCTGGACGTAGTCGGCGGCGACGAACCGGTCCACGGCCGAGGCGTCGTGGCTGCCGAACAGCGTGTCGAAGGCGTCCCGAATGACGTCCCGGTCGGACATCGTGACCTCCCCTGGGTGCGGACGGCCACGCTAGACCCGCTGCCCCCGCCGGGCCAGCCGTCAGTTCGGGGGTGCGGTCCTCCAGGCGCAGCTGGTTCGGCGGACGGACCGCCGCTGACGCCGCCCGCGCCGTCGCGCGTCCGGACGCGGCCCCGACGGCGGGCCGGTCACGGCACCCGGTACGTCCAGTCGTCCGAGAGGAACTTCGTCGCCATGAGCTCGTGGGCCCGGGCCAGCTCGTCCTCGGTGTAGTTCGACGGCACGGTGTTGTAGCGGCCGCGGAAGTGGGCGATGAAGGCGTCGATGATCGCCTCGCGGGCCATGCCTGTCTGCGAGCGCATGGGGTCCACCCGCTTGTTGGCGCTCTTGGTGCCCTTGTCGGACATCTTCTCCCGGCCGATGCGAAGCACGTCGAGCATCTTGTCGGCGTCGATGTCGTAGGCCATCGTCACGTGGTGGAGCACCACCCCGGAGGCGAAGCGCTTCTGCGCCGCGCCGCCGATCTTGCCGTGCTCGGACGCGATGTCGTTCAGGGGCACGTACCGGGCGTCGACGCCGATCTCCGCGAGGGCGCCGAGCACCCAGTCGTCGAGGAATGCGTAGGAGCGCTCGAAGCTGAGGCCCTCCACCAGCGACTCTGGCACCACCAGCGAGTAGGTGATGCAGTTGCCGGGCTCCATGAACATCGCCCCGCCACCGGAGATGCGGCGCACGACGCTCATGCCGTGCCGTGCGAGCGCCTCCGGGTCGATCTCGTTGCGCACCGACTGGAACGAGCCGATGACCACCAGGGGCGCGTCCCACTCCCAGATCCGCATCGTGGGCCCCCGCCGGCCGGCCGCGACCTCGCCGGGGATGACCTCGTCCAGGGCGACGTTCAGCGCGGGATGCACCGGCCCGCCGTGGATGACCTCGAAGGTGTGGTCGCCCCAGCTCGTCGCGTGCCCCAGGGCGCGCCGCACGGCGATGCCGACGGCCTCGGCGGAGAAGCCGACCATGCTCACCGTGTGGTCGATGGCGGCCGTGATGGCGCCCGCGAGCTGCTCGGCGGTGGCTTCCGCGGGCATCCCGGCGAGCGCGGCGTTGATGTCCTCCAGCGCGGAGTCGGGCTCGAGGAAGAAGTCCCCGGACACGCGGGGGTTGCGCAGGCGGCCGTCCTCGACGTCGACGTCGACCGCGACCAGCTTGCCCCCGGGGACCTTGTACTCACCATGCATGCCGCAACTCTAGGTCCGACGGCGGACGGGTCCGGCGTCCCGGTGGTCACGCCACGGTCCTGGTCGAGCCGGCCGCGAGCGCGGTAGTACTTCCCTCAGGCTATTCCTGAGCGAAGTACTACCGGCCTGGGCGCCCGACCGGGCGGGTGCACCATCAGCCGGGGAAGCCGCAGCAGGCCGACGGCGGGACGCACCGCGGACCGGGGGTCCGCCGTCATGCTCAGCGCGGCTCGACGCCCGCGTGCAGCAGCCCCCACACGATCGCATCGGTCAGCGCCTCCCAGCTGGCCTCGATGATGTTCGGGCCCACGCCCACGGTCGACCAGCTGCGCACGGTGTCGGACGTCTCGATGAGCACGCGGATGATCGCGTCGGTGCCCTGCTGCGAGTCGAGGATGCGCACCTTGTAGTCGGTGAGCTCGAACCCCTCGATCTCCGGGTAGGTGCTGACCAGCGCGCGGCGCAGGGCGTCGTCCAGGGCGTTGACCGGGCCGTTGCCCTCCCCGGTGCTGACCACCCGGCCGCGCCCGGTGCGCAGCTTGACGGTCGCCTCGGCGTCGGTGGGGGCGCCGACGCCGGGCCGGTGCTCGACGAACGTGCGCCAGCTCTCCACCTCGAAGAAGCGCGGGCCGTGCCCGTCGATCTCGTGGCGCAGCAGCAGCTCGAAGGAGGCGTCCGCGGCGTCGTAGGTGTACCCCGCGGCCTCGGCGTCCTTGACCCGCCGGGTCACGCGCCCGAGGAGCTCGGACTGCCCGGCCAGGTCGAAGCCCAGCTCGCGGCCCTTGAGCTCGATGGAGGCCCGGCCGGCCATCTCCGAGACCAGCATGCGCATGTCGTTGCCGACCGCGACGGGGTCGATGTGCTGGTACAGGTCCGGGTCGATGCGGATGGCGCTGGCGTGCAGGCCGGCCTTGTGCGCGAACGCGGAGGCGCCGACGTAGGGCTGGCGGCCGTAGGGGGTGATGTTGGTGAGCTCGGAGATCGCGTGAGAGATGCGGCTGGCCTCGCGGAGCCCCTCGCTGCCGAGCAGGTCGTGGCCGAGCTTGAGCTCGAGGTTGGCCACGCAGGTGAGCAGGTCGGCGTTGCCCGTGCGCTCGCCGTAGCCGTTGATGGTGCCCTGGATGTGGGCGGCGCCGGCCCCGACGGCGGCCAGGGTGTTGGCGACTGCGCAGCCGGAGTCGTTGTGGGCATGCATACCCAGCCGGCCGGTGGTCGCGGCGCGTACCTCCCCGACCACCTGGCTCACCCAGTCGGGCAGCATCCCGCCGTTGGTGTCGCACAGCACCACGGTCGCCGCGCCGGCGTCGAACGCGGTCTGCACGCACCGCAGGGCGTAGGCGGGGTCGTAGCGGTAGCCGTCGAAGAAGTGCTCCGCGTCGAGCACCACCTCCCGGCCCAGCCCGACCAGGTAGCGCACGGTCTCGCCGATCATGCGGAGGTTCTCCTCCGCCGTCGTCCGCAGCGCCCGCTCGACGTGCCGGATGTCGCTCTTGGCGACGAGGGTGATGACGGGGGCCTCGGAGTCGACGAGCGCGCGCACCTGGGCGTCCTCGTGCGGCTGGGCGCCGGGCTTGCAGGTGGACCCGAACGCGGCGAGCCGGGCATGGCGCAGGTCCAGCTCCTTGGCGGCGCGGGCGAAGAACTCGGTGTCCTTCGGGATCGCGCCGGGCCAGCCGCCCTCGATGTAGCCCACGCCGAGCTCGTCGAGCTGCGCGGCGATGGCCAGCTTGTCGGCCACGGAGAGGTTCATGCCCTCCTGCTGGGCGCCGTCGCGCAGGGTGGTGTCGTAGACCTGGACGACGGCGGAGGCCGGGTCCTCGGCGTGCGCGGGACGGGTGAGGCCGGAGGGGGCGACGGTGCTCGACATGCGGAAACTCCTTGCGGAAGGCCGCGGGCGCGGCCAGTGGTCACGCGACGCTGGTCCCAGCCTAGGCCGGCGGGGTGGTGCCGGTACCGGTCGCCACCGGGCCGGCCCGGTGGCTGTGTCACCGGGAGTGGTGGCCCCGGCAACAAAAAGACCTCCCGAGGTACGGGAGGTCTGCGCGCCGGGCGGGTGTGCCCGACGCGCTAGCCGATAATCAGCTGGGCCTGCGTCACGCGCCACAGTGTGCCACAGCCCACCTGCCCCGTGTCCAGCCGCGCCACGATGTGGCGGTGCCGTCCTGTCACGGCGGCGCTGACGTCGTGACGCTGTCCCGGGGTGTGGCCGGTGCGGCCAGCACCTCCAGCGCCACCAGCAGCACACCCACGATGAGTGCGACGACCAGCACGTCCACCCCGCTCGGGCGGTCCCAGAACAGCAGCACGACGGCGGCAAGGACGAGCACCGTGACGCGGATCGCCCTGCGGTAGGCGGACAGCCGGGCCGCCACCCGCTCCCCCGCCAGCCCGCCGGGTGCACCGGCCAGCTCACGGAGGCGGCCCGTCCCGTTCGAGAGGGCGTTACGGATGCCCACCGCGGCCGGGGACGGTCCGGTCAGGTAGGCCGTCGCGGCGACGACCACGCCGAGGACGAAGGCGGCACGCAGGCCGGTCCTGAGGAACCGCACGATCGTGTCGAACAGCCCCGCCGCGGGCTCCCGCGCCAGGAGGTCGGCCGGCACGGCGTTGAGGTAGGCGGAACGCCCTGCCGCGAGCAGCAGCGCGAGGACCACCATGGACAGCGCCACCCCGATCCCGACCCAGACCAGCGCGCGACGCCGGTGCGGCGCAATGAGCACCCCGGCGAAAAGGACCGCGACGGTGACGAACGGCAGTGCCGTGCCCAACGTGTTGAGCAAGCCGAAGGCGGACTGCGCCGCGGGCAGGTTCGGCACGTCGAAGAGCACGAACGACTTGTGGATCTCCGGGATCCGGGCGGCCACCGTGAGGCCGCGGTCCACGAGCCGTTCCTTGACGATCTCGACGAACGGGGCGATATCGATGCTGACCTGGCCGTTCGCGACGGACACCCCCTCTCTGGTGTCCCCGGTGAGCACCGCGACGAGCTGCCGGTGGACGAGCCGGTTCGCCTGCACCCACGCCGCGGCGAACTGGTCGGAGGCGACCACGCGGTCCACCTGGGACCCGACGAATCCCTCGACGCCGTCGACCGCCGGGCCGGCCAGCGCCACGATCCGCTCCTGCAGCTCCGGCGGGAGGTCGGTGGACCCTGCGATCGCGGTCATGGCCTGGGTGGCGATCTCCTCGAGGCCGAGCGCGTTGAACACCTCGGTGGTGACGGTCGCCGCGATGGCGTCCTGCACCGCCGGGTCCTCGATGACGGGTGCCACAGTCTCGACGTACGCGTCCGTGTCTGTGACCTGGGTGTCGAGCCAGGTGGCGATGACCGAGAGCGGTGCGAGGACGCAGCCGAGCAGGATGACGAGCGCGGCGGCCACGACCCGGAGCCGGCTACGGGCGCGGTGCTCGCGCGGCGGGGCCGGCCGGGCCGCGGCCCGGGCACGCAGGCCGGCCACCTCGGCCCGCAGTCGATCGAGCTCGGCGCGTTCGTCGACGCCCAGGGGAGTCGTGTCGGCCATGGCCTCAACCTCACGCATCGTCGGGTGCGGCACCGCGCTCCGCGGTCGCGGTGGTCTGCCCGGTTTCCATCCTGCGGTGCCCGCGATCCCGCCTGATCGCCCGCCAGGGGTGAACGCCTGCCTTCTCGCAGCGGGCTGGCTCCGCTTCCCGCCCGCTGGGAAGCGGAGCCGACACCCCTCATCCACGACGGGTGAGGTGCCATGGGGCCGGCGGTAGAACCTGCCCCGCCGACGCGAGCTGAGCACCGGGTGGAGGAGGCGGCCCGACAATCACCCACCGCGTGTGAGGCCATCTCACCCGGGCGGGGGTTACCTGGTGATCGGGGGACGCAGACCATGTGGCGACGCCGACCATGTGGCGACGCCGACCATGTGGCGACGCCGACCAGAGGAGCCTGCGATGAACGCGAAGGCACAACGCCTTCTCAGCGAGGACGTCGCCGAGGTCCTGAGGCTCGTGAAGGACTCCGAC